>NZ_JBYNRN010000035.1:0-121366 GCF_057785155.1 Paenisporosarcina sp. | reverse complement strand
CAGAGGGGCCTTCCCTCTGCTTTGGAACGTTACTTAAAAGTACACACTGTAATATAAATTGAAGCGCCGTATACGAGACCCGTACGTACGGTGTTGTGAGAGGGGCGAAAATAAATTACTTTATTTTCCCTCTACTCGATTGGAAACTCCTGGGTTTTCGTCTATAGAATTCGAAATTGAGTGAAAGATCTGTCGTGGAAAAAGCACCAAATCGAATGAGATATGATAATCGAATCGTAATTTTCACTGAACTTGAACTGGAAGCATTGGTTTTTAAGGCTTGTAATAAAGCGAAGAGCAAATTTTACGAAGGGTTAGCTAAACGCTTCTTGTATCAGTTTGAAAGTGATATAGGGTTTGGACTAACTAACTTCAAAAGAAGATAACAAAAATTGAATTATAAATTGGAATAAAAATTGAGGCTCTTGAACATGAAATATGGTTATTAAAAATACAAATAGGATTAAATCAAAATAATTATGACCAACTGGAATTATCACACAGCATCCAGACGAGACGAAAATAGGAGGTGTTTAATAATTGAATTAAAGGAGTTTTTATAGTCAATAGGAAAACAAATTGAGTTGAGTTGCTATAGATATGTGCTTAAAGTTGCTAGAAAAATTGATGGAATTAAGAATGGGAATGGGAAATGAGTTAGAAAACTGAGTGCAAAAAACAGAATAATGTATTTTTCATGTTTGTTAAGCATTGATAACAATATAGGAAATTTAGGAGTGATATCAAAATGGAACAGTTTAAGTTAGTGGAGTTCGTTGAACTTTCTGGGAATTCAAGTGACAAAATCTTATACTCAGTAATTCAATTTCAGAACGACCCACCAACTGGTATATCTATTAAATGTCCATCCTGTGGAAAAATATTATCATACACTTATTTAGATCTAAATAATCAAGTTGCAAAGTGTTTTAACAATTCTTGTGACTTAATGCTTGAATTATCATCTATTACAAGTAAAATAGTGGGAAAAGGTTAGTTCGATAGGGGAAAAGATATGAGTGGAATTAATTTTGATTATAGTGAACAGGTGCCTATAGTTTTATTTACCGGAGCTGGTGCATCCTGTGCAACGGGCATTGAATTACCTAATATGACCAAATTTTTCCAGTTGATTATGGATAAAAATCATAATGCAACTCATGAATTAATCAAAACAAAAGATTACTTTAAGTATATTATGGATTGCTTGTACCCAGACAAGGGAAATGCCGTATATGATTTAGAAAAAGTATTGGGAACCTTATATAAACTTAGTGGAACGTTTAGTGATGATGATGCTTTCACTGTTTTTAATGAGGTTACTTTGATACAAAGAATTCATAAATCTGTCATTAATTCAGTTCCGGCTCTTACTAATCATTTAAGTAATGATAAGGTGGAAAATGCAATTAAAAGTGCTATCGATGAGCGGTATATGGAGATAAAACAATCAGCTCGAATTTTGTTGCATGAAATTCAAATGGTAATTCGAGAAACTTACTCTGATGTAAATGAGGTCGGAATTTATGATGTATATGGTGAATTTCTATCAAATATAATGCAACTATTGTCAGATCAAAATGTTATAGATAAGCAAACAGTTTTTCCCATATTCACAACAAATTACGATCCATCCATTGATTATGTTTTACAGCCATCTGCATCAAAAACAAATATTGATTTGCATATAAAATGGAGAGAAAATAATCCTGCAATATACAAGTTTACTGATGGATTTCAACCTCATGAATATGGTTCTTTTTTTGTTTGGAGACAAGAAGCTTTTAATCAAATTTGTGAGGATGGAATTGTAATACCGTATCATAAACTTCATGGGTCTGTAGTATGGGAAAAACGTGGTGATGAGATAATGAAAACAACTGACTCAGTTGCAGATTTGAGCGAAAAACCAAGAAATTTTTCTCTCATTTATCCATCAGACAAATCAACTCCTGATGATGATCCTTTTGCTTATAGTCACCGTGAATTAGAAAGATTTTTATTGACGTCAGACTATCTAATAGTAATTGGGTTTGCATTTAGGGATCCTGGACTAGTTAATATATTAAAGAGAGCCTTACGAAATAATAATAAATTAAAAATTATCATAATCAATCCTGAACCAAATGAGTGGGAATTAGACTTCAAGGAATTTTTAAAATTAAGTAATGTTAGTCATGTCAAGGGATACTTTGGAAGTCCGGAGGTTTCAACAGAGGTGTTTTCTATATTGAATAAAAATAAAAAAGTCCTTCAAACTTCCTGATCTATTAATTATATTGTACTGTTCTTTTCGAATTAATTAATTTCCCATGTGCAATTAGGTTTAAGGAAATCAATTCTAAAAAATGTAAATTACAATAATTTCCTCTTAAGCAAGCTCCTGTTTACACTATAAACAGGAGCTTGCTCTTTCATTCTATCTATTCAAACACACTCAAATCCACGCGTCCATCCCTCAAAAACTCAACATCTTCACTTTCAAGTAACATGCGCTGCAACTCGCGTGATTCATCGTCAGGAACAGCAATTTCTCCTTTTACATTGACGACACGATACCATGGCAAATGATGTTTTTCGCTCATTGTATGTAAAATACGAACAACTTGGCGAGCAGCACGAGGGCTTCCTGCTAATCTGGCAACTTGTCCATAGGTGACGACTCTGCCTGGGGGTATCTCTTTTAAAATGCGGACAACTTCTGCCGTAAATGGTTGCAATTCGCTCACTCCTCACTTCCTTCATTGTAATCAAACCGTGTTCCTCGTGTCGATACAATATGATATATTACGGGTAACGAATAATTATTTTATAAAGGGGTGTCGATAGATGTTTCATTGTCGAGAAGAAGTATTGGCTTTAACGAAGCAACTTGTGCGAATTGAAAGTATTGTAAATGAGGGCGGGGAAAAGGTTGTCTCACAAGCTATACATACCCTTATTTCTTCCTATCCATATTTCCAAGAACATACGGATAACATCATCTATCAGCCAACTGAAGATGATGATCAAGAACGATACAATGTCATCGCTTTTGTGAGAGGGACGAAAAACCCTTCCAATAAAACCATCATATTAATGGGGCATGTCGATACAGTTGGCATTGATGATTTTCAATTAAAAGAATATGCATTAGATCCTGATGCCTTAGCACAAGCGCTTCATAATGAAGAATTGCCACCAGCTGTTCGTTCCGATCTTGAGTCTGGTGAATACGAATTTGGACGCGGCGTGCTCGACATGAAATCAGGCGTTTCGAGTCATCTGTATTTATTAAAATACTATTCGGAACATCCTGAAGAACTGGAAGGGAATTTGCTCGTCGTCTTTGAATGTGACGAGGAAGATGGCTCTCATGGTATCATTTCTTCTTTAACTGAACTTAAAAATCTTCGAGAAACGCTTGGTTTTGAATATGTAGCGGCGATTAATGCTGACTTTGTTTCTCCAAGGTATAACGGGGATCCTAATCGGTACATATACAAGGGGACAGTCGGTAAGTTGTTGCCATCATTCTTTATTACCGGGTCCGAAACACATGTGGGTTCATGTTTTGAAGGAATCGATCCTAATTTCATCGCCGCTCATTTGACGCGTCAAATTAGTTACAACCCAGCTCTTTGTAATGAAGCACTAGGTGAGACGACGGTACCACCGGTTTCATTGAAACAAATGGACTTAAAACCAACCTATACCGTGCAGACCGCATTATCGGCATATGTGTATTTCAATTTCTTCATTCATTCATGGTCACCAAAAGAAGTACTCGAATTATTGAAAGTGGAAGCAGCAACGGCGTTTGCAACAGCTTTACATGAGTTCAAGACGCATTATCAAACTTTCACGCAAGCAAGCGGAGAGCCAATGAATGAAATTTTATGGGAACCAAGAATTATGACTTATGAAGAGATGGATAAACATTTAGTTGATGAACATGGAGAAGCGTATATACAACAGATGGATGAATTCAAGCGACAACTGATGTTACAAACGGAACTAGATACCCGCATGTTTGCAGCGCGAGTTGTCGAAGAAGCGTGGAAGTGGATGCCGGATAAAAACCCAGCGATTATCGTGTTTTATTCGTCGCTTTATTCGCCAAGAATAGAGCTATCTGGTAAAACCGAAAATGAAAGAAACCTATTAGATGCACTCGAAATAGCTGTCGAGAATGTACAACCGCATTATCAACATCCAATCGTGACAAAGAACTTCTTCCCTTACATCTCGGATATGAGTTTCGTCGCAATAAGCGATGATGAAGTTGGAATATCCGCTGTATCTGCGAACAACCCAGGATGGGGTACGAAGCATTACGTCAATTACCAAGCCATTCGCGATATTAATGTTCCGGTTATTAATATAGGTCCATATGGACACGATGCGCACAAACAATATGAACGAATGGAACGTAGCTTTACACTTGATATCGTTCCAAACTTAACGAATCAGGTGATTAAAGAGTTAATTGGATAAATAAACTTGACCTACTTAGGGGGCATATTGATGAACATTAGAATGTCGAAAAATATTGGTTTTCAAGTACATGATGTTGAAAAGGCAAAAGAATTTTACTCGACCATTTTTGGAATGAAGGAGCCTGATCAAAAAGAAGTGGATGAGGTAGAATTTAGAACAAAGAACAATTCGATTTACTTAATGGGTGGAAATGAAAATCTTGGCCCTATAATGGAAGTGGTCGTCAGCGATTTGGATGAAGCAAAGAAACATTTTGTCGAAAATGGCTGTGAAATCGTTAGGTGGCATGGCAAAGGAAAAGACTGTTACATTAAAGATCCTTTTGGGATGATATTTAATGTTTGGGAAGAGTCATGATTTAGCATTCAGTAAAGAATTAGGCATTATTTAGTCTTCTCGTGGTAAGATGGAGATATCGTATAAACGAAGGAGCAAACTACATGAAAATTACAAATCATTTATTTGATAAAATTAATGACCCTACAGGAATTATTGAAGGTGACCGTTACGAATTCTTATTAGACCTTGAAATTGATGAGGAAGATGAGTTATTCACAGAAGGTGGCGTTGACCTTCGTGTCATTATAGCTTCAGATGACAATGGTTTGCGTATTGTCCAGTATTACTTCACAGATAAAGGAACGAAAACGACAATGGATTTCGCTCTTGAAGATGATGAAGAAGCTGAAATTTTAGCATTCTGTAAAGAAAAAATGGCATAATTAAAAATCCTTTTAAACCTGATGAATTGGGTTTGAAAGGATTTTTTGTATGGGATAGAAACTCTGATGAATGGTGTTTGTAAATCATAAATTTGTATTTTTATTCGCTTCTGTACGCGTGTGAATTAGTAGGAAGGAGGCTGGTGTATCGTCTGCGGAAAGCGAAAGAAATAGCCAACCATCTTGATTTTCAACCAAGAATGTTAGATATACGATTATTCATTCGTTACCAGTCTGAAGTCATCAATTTTCAAATTTCCACACCTTATCGCTTTCATTTAACCTCACAACTCTTGTACCATGAAGAGTAAAAGGAGGGCTGCCAGTTGAAGGATGACCATCACGCAAAAATTCAATATACACTTGTTGAACGTAAAATCGATTATCATTACCAACTCCAAAAAATTGCAACCAAGCATGAATTAGTTGTGACTAAAGATGAAGTGATCACGGCTACAACTGCCTTCGGTTTACACCAAGTGCTAGATGTCTCCTACAAGCCTTTTTCATCAGAAGCAGGGATTCTGTATCTCCATACCAACCAAGGTGTTTTTCCATTTCATATTCACTCAAACCCTTCTACCTTTATTGAGACTTTTCGTTTATTTAAATAAAGCCTATTCCACAATCAAAAGTTCATCGATAAAGGTTGCCATATGATGCTGAGTCGACTCAGTATATTGTTTGTGATCAATTAAATGGGCATCTGTTAACACATCCATTGGAATGATTTCGAAGTCGCGATTATTTGTATGATGGGTGAAAGTGGATATGAAGTTTGGTTCGTTTAAGGTGATGGTAGATTTCCCTTGAAAGATCGTTTTAGTTACTTCAATGCCCCCAATCCCACCAATTCGTCTATCTAACCCTATTTGACCGGATAAAAAGTTCCCTAAACTATACATAACAAAAGTCTTCGAACCATCAGGTCTTTCAATCCAATCCATCGGCTGCAATACATGTGGATGGTGACCAATAATGATATCCACTCCCATATTTGATAGTTCGCGAGCGAGTTCAAGTTGAGAGGTACTTGGTAAACTTTCGTACTCATTTCCCCAATGCATCGAGACCACTACAACATCTGATAAATCCTTGGCTTTACGAACATCTTGTTGAATGAGAGGTAAGTCAATTAGGTTAATTAAATACGGTTTATCTTCCGGAACCGGCATGCCATTCGTTCCGTAGCTATAGGCTAAAAATGAAAACGTAATATCGTTTTTCGTCAACAATCGAATTTCTTCTCGATCTTCAAATGACTGAAATGCGCCTGTATACGGCATTTGAATATGCTTCCAATACGATAAAGCATTTTGAATGGCTTGCTCACCCTTATCCATCGTATGGTTATTCGCTAATGTCACGATGTCGATCCCCGCATCCTTCAAAGCATCGCCAATTTCAAAAGGACTATTAAATAGCGGGTAGCTAGAGAGTCCTAACTCTTTTCCGCCAATCATCGTTTCCTGGTTTGCCACTGCAATATCTGCATTTTCTAACAAAGGTTTTACTCGGGTAAACATAGGAGAGAAATCATAAGTGCCTTCAGGAGTTGCCGCATCTTTGTACACTGGTTGATGGAGAAGTATATCACCAATAGCCACTAACTTGGCACTTTTAACAATAGGTTTGTCCAATTTTTTAGGTAGTATCGGTTCAATTTCCATGGCATGGGTGACTGGTTCAACTTCAACATTAAAATCGATTGAAGAGGATTCCTCACAACCACCGAGGGAAACAAACAGTGCAAATAGAATGATATATTTTTTCAAGACATACCCACCTTTACGAGAAATACATGCATGTCAGCATTGCTTATATGTATGTCCAATAAGCGAGGGTTATTATGAAAAAGTCATAATTGACAAAATTCAGTCATTCGCATATTCTAACTATGAAAGTAAATGTGCTCGAAAGAGGAGATTATTTTATGAGTGTGAATGTTCTTAACTAACCCGTTAATTGAATACGGTCTTGAATAAAGCCAAAACCCATAAATTGAATGGGTTATTTAGTATGTGCTTTTCAAGAATGTTAAGAACAAGCATCATAGCAATGAAGAATGGATATATAATTTCCAGCTATGGCATGTATTTGTCATCGCTTTTTTTTATGCTGATTAGTGAGTGAAGTTTCCGGAAATCAGTATAAGAAAATACATCGCTTGCACCATCTTGGTGTAACGTGAGTTCTAATGGGAATTTATTTTGAGGTAGCCTTAAAACTCAAGTTGAATTCTCTAAGAATGAAGGAAAAGACTATCCAGCATAAGTAGGTCAATCTTCAAAGCCATCATGAGTGTTTTCATGGTGGCTTTTTTTATTTGAAAAAGGAGGAAAATAAATGAATCAACAAACTATTGACGTATTGGGATATCAAGAAATTTTACAAGAGGTAGGGAGTTACGCCATCACCGATCGTGCGAAGAAGACAATTGAGGGAATGCGACCTTCAACTAATAAAAAAACGATTGAACATGCATTAAACGAAGTACAAGAGGCACTAGAGATTATGCGAATAAGTTCTAGTGTACCGATTCACACACTCAGTGACATGGAACAATATATTGAACAAGCAAAAAAAGGTTTGTATATACGAGCCGACCAATTTACGCGTATCGTATCTTTCTTGGATCATTGCCATAAGTTAAAACGCTTCATGAAAGATAAACAATATGCTGCACCTACTATTCATTTATATGCAGAATCTATTGGTGATTTAAGCGAATTAGAAACTGAAATCATCCGCTGTTTAAAGCACGGTCAAGTTGACGATTATGCGACGAAGGAACTCTCAACGATTCGAAGACAATTAGGTATGCTTCTTGCTAAGGTAAAAGATAGAGCTCAAACGATGGTGAAGTCTAAAACCTTTGCACCATATTTACAGGAAAGTATGGTTTCAGAAAGAAATGGACGATTTGTCTTTGCTGTTAAAAGAGAATACAGAAACAAAGTGAACGGGAATGTGCTCGATACATCAGCTTCAGGAGCGACATTGTTCATGGAACCAAAAGAATTGGAAGTCATGCAGGGTGAAATCGACTTGTTAAAAATTGCAGAAGAGCATGAGGTCGAGAAAATCTTATATGAACTGACCGAACAATTTCTTGAACATGAAATGTCGATAAATATTGCGATGGACACGATGCATCATTACGATGTTATATTTGCAAAAGCGAAACACAGCAGACTAATTGAAGGGCAATGTCCAATTTTAAATGAAGAATACCTCATTCATTTAAAAGGAGCTAGACATCCCATGTTAAAAGGGAATGCGGTTCCACTTTCTTTACAATTTGGAGAGCACGATCGCGCACTCGTTATTACAGGACCGAATACAGGTGGGAAGACGGTAACACTTAAAACAATCGGCTTACTGACCATGATGGCGCAAACGGGCTTATTTATCCCAGCTGAAAAAGGGAGTACACTTCACATTTTCCAAAAGATTTTCGTAGATATTGGCGATGGTCAAAGCATAGAAGCAAATCTGAGCACATTCAGCTCACGCCTCGTCAATATTATTGAGATTTTAAAATCGACGGATCAACGCTCACTCGTGCTGCTCGATGAATTAGGGTCTGGAACAGACCCTAGTGAAGGGATGGCTTTAGCAATCGTCATTCTTGAACAACTCTTTGAGAAAGGGGCAACGCTTTTTGCAACCACTCATTACAGTGAAATGAAGGACTTTGCCGATGCAAAAGAAGGCTTTTTAAATGGTTCCATGGAATTCGATCTGGAAACTTTGCGTCCTACTTATCGTCTATTATTAGGACAAAGCGGGAAGAGCCAAGCATTTGATATTGCCTTGAAACTTGGGTTGCATCCAGATTTAATCAGAAAAGCGCATGTCATTTCGTACAAAAATGCGCATCCATTTTCAAATTCAATTCCAAGTGAAAACTTGAAGGATCTTCATTATGTAAAACAAATAACCACCTTTAAACATGATCGAAAACTTCGCAAGGAGGACGTAGAGGATAAAGTTCCGTTATTTGAACAAGGAGACAATGTGAAAATAACTGCTACGAATGAAACTGGCATTGTGTATAAAGGTCCAAGTAGCAACGGGAATTATATTGTTCAAGTGAAAGGTGAAAAGAAAGAGTTTAACCATAAACGTCTTAAACTTCATATTAAAAAAAGTGAACTATATCCAGAGGATTATGATTTTGATATTGTATTTAAATCCAAAGAATATCGCAAAGTGAAAAATCAGTTGGATCGAAAGTATGTAGAAGGTCTAACTCTAGAAGAGGATTAAGTGCAAAATAAGGTATAATACAACATATTGTGTCGAAATAAAAATAACACACTATATATTGATTTTAATGGACTGAAATCATATAATAAATACAAGATATAAAGTTCTTCTTTTCAGTGCTAAATACTTCTTTGTGAAACACTTCTCTGCAATTTGTAACCCAATTTATTTCCTTAATTATATGCATCAAAAAATCATTTTGGTTTGGGGGATGGGAATATGAAAATGAAGTCATTGAGTAAGAGAAGCGTGACATTGATGCTCATAAACATTAAAAAGAAAGAAATGATCTTGAAAGCAAAAAGGTATGGTCGAACACATCCAACAGTTGTGAAGTGTAGCCAACAATTAGATGTGTTACTAAATCAGTATCAAGTGATTCATTTATACAAAGATGTTGTTTAAGCCAATACAATCATTTAAAAAAGGCAGAAGAATGGGCTCCATGCCTAATCTTCTGCCTTTTTCTATATTCACTGTAATTTAAACTTTATAATAAAGATTCTTTCGGTTCTCGAGCATAGAGCATATACACTAGAAAGAACAAGCCAGCACTGAGCAAACGCAACCCTGAATTTATGTACATCGCAGTTTCAACACCCCAAGAGTCCAATAGCCAGATGCCAACTTGAGGAGCAAGGAAAGCAACGAGCGCTAACAGTACATTGTACGTTGTAATACAGTAGGTACGTGACGCCTCAGGAGACTGTTCAAGTAAAAGGTTAAACAACAGCAAGACCACGCCAGATAGGAAGAAACCGGACATTGTTTGTACGATTGTTAAGTAATACAAATTGGTCGATAGCACGGTCAAAAATGGCGTGCTCGCCATGCCGATTGCTGCATATACAAAAACACGAACGTTTGATTTCCGCTCAGCCCATTTTTTCCACAAAGGGAACGTCAAAATTTGCATAAGCATATTTCCCACCGAAAACATACTTATCCAAAAGATAGTCGCACCAACAACCCGAACATGGTAAATGTTGAAAATTCCCCACGCCATTTGCCAAGCAAAATTAAAGAATAACGCAGCCGCTAAAAACCACACAAAACTTGAGTGTTTAAAAATGGACCACTCCATTAATTTCTTTTTAACCAATGGACCGCTTCCAGGAGTATGGGGCTCATCATGCTTCATCAAAATGAAAGCTTCTAGTAATCCAAAACCAAATGCGATGGCAAATAAAATCTGGTATGCCGTTACATTATTAGATTGATCTTTCATCACAATCCCAATAACTAAGGTTGAAACTAATCCAACCATTGTTAATAAACGATTTCGATCACTAAAGAATTCCCCGCGTCTCGATTCACTAATCATGCCACTAATTAATGTTTGCCACCCAATATTGGCGACAGTATTCGGCACACTCATTAAAGCGACAATAATCAGAAATGCCCATGCTTGCATCGATTCGGAAGGGATATAAACGACAACAACGATAAACAAAAACATGATTCTCGCTAACAGAATGGAGAGGGCGACAAGCTTCTTATGTTCGTGAGCCCGATTAAGTAAAATAGCTGCCGGTATCGTCATAAGCAATGCCATCAGAGGGGGAAGAGAACTGATTAACCCGACTTGATAATTCGTTGCGCTTAAAATGGTAATCGCAAATATTGGGAAAAAGTTATTTGAAAAATTCATCGCCACAGTCGATGCCATGCCATTATATATACTTATTTTTTCGTTATATGGACGCATATTAATCTCCGCATAATTTCATAAATTTGATGTTACGCTTTGAATTATATACCTGTTCAAAAAGAATACAAGTCCTTTGTGACACGAAATATTCGTAATCGGAAAATTGGGTTGAATGGACCTAGAACCATTTTGGGCAAAAGTCATGTTCCATCAATTAATCCGTTTAAATCCTGAAATAGAGGGGGTATTCAGAACCGTATCGTTCACTTTTTTACTAATAAAAATCCAAGTAGCAATCAGAAAAAGAGTTATCAATTTCCTTTTAGAAAGGCAATCGATAACTCTTTTTAGTATGTGTTTAGTAATTATTGAACACGTGCAAATCCGAATCCTGACGCATAGTCGTCGCCAGTTGTTGCTCCGTAACCGCCTTTAATATCGTAATTCTTCGCACGATTTTGTAAGTTGGCACGTAATGTTGCATTTGACCAGCTAGGATTTTGAGACCAAAGCTTTGAAGCTAAACCGGCAACGTGAGGTGTTGCCATAGAAGTTCCGCTGATTGTGTTATACCCACCATTATTCCAAGTTGAATAAATCGACGCACCAGGTGCAGAAATTTCTACATCTCCTTGGTTAATGTAATAGTCTCCATCTGTAGAAGCATACCCACGAGAAGAGAAGTCAGCAACTCGGTAGGTACCGTTTTGTTGAACATTTTCAAGTGCCGCAACTGCTACTGCATTTACTAGAGCTCCAGGGTAACCAATCGAGCCTTGATAAGGACCTTCATTGCCTGCTGCCGCTACAACTAAAACACCTTTGTTGTATGCGTACGTTACTGCACTTGCAATTAAACTATCGTTACTAGCAGAACCTAAAGACATATTGATTACCGTTTTAGTTCCTGTTGAAGTAGCTTGATCTGCTGCATGGCGAATAGCTGCTGCAATATCATCTGAGTATCCTGATCCATTATCACCAAGAACTTTATAAGCCCATAAATCCGAATCTGGCGCAACACCATAAATTCCAGCACCATCACTACCGCCGTCAGCTAAAGCAGATCCAGCCACATGCGTACCATGTCCGTGTGCATCATTACATACCCCATTGACTAGTGAAGTGGCTTGCGTGAAGTCTTTACATTGTTCAACTGTATTTTCTAAATCATAATGATTTACGTTAACGCCTGTATCAAGGACTGCAATGTTAATACCTTGGCCACCAGATGTTGTTGTTTGACTGCTATTGTTATAGATTGCTTTAATTCCCCAAGGTGTTTGGTGAGAAGGGTATTCACCAGCAGTAGCTTCGAACTGGTTCGCTCGAATATCCGTATCAAGTGAAACTTGTTGAACTTTTGTCACCGTAATATTTTTGTTCTTTTGTAGTGCGGTAAATTGTTTTTCGTTCATTTCTGTCGAGAAACCATTTGCGGTTAATTCCCAGCGTGCATTGTATTTACTTTTAAGTGAAGATTTAGTTGATGAATCGGAAGCTTCCACATAAACTCGGAATTTCTCGTCACCATTGCTAGTTGTCGTTGCTGCATTTGCACCAACAGTTGGCATTGCTAGACTTGCTGTAAGTAAAACGCTCATCAAGATTTTTTTCGACTTGTTCATTTGTGTGCTCCTTTTTCTTGTGTATTTTTCTTGCTAAACCAAATCTAGCACACAAACTATATTTTGATTATTGGGAAAATTAATTCGAAATCATATGAAAAACTTATGAAAATAGCTGAATTGTGAATTTCTGCAAATTTATTAAAAATTGAGAAAATAGACATTTCTACGTATAATGAGTCTACAAACTTTGTGAGTAGGTGAAGACATGCAAATAGGCTCATTAATTAAATATCATCGGACAAAGCAAAAGATGACACAAAGTGAACTTGCTGAAGGAATATGCTCGGTGCCACATCTGAGTAAGATAGAGAACAATAGCAAGGAAGCCAATGTTGAGACCATTAGATTGGTGCTCGATCGTCTAGAAATTGACCTGCACGATGTGGAAGAAAGTGAAGTGAAAGTTGAGGTTTTACTTAATCAGCTTCTTCAAAATATGCTCTATCTTGAAACAGAAAAAGCAGCTAGTACATTTCTAGAGCTACAGGTGTATAAAGAAATGGTACCTTTCACCAAACACATCTACCTATACGAAATTTACAAATTAAGATATTACTTGTTCACTAAAGACCTAGATTTTGCCGATGAACAGATAAAATGGCTCAATGCTCAACGACAAAATTTTTCCCAACATGAAAGCTATTTACTTTCCTATTTTACTGGGATATTTTTAATCTTAAGGGGGAAATATGAGGAAGCGGATGAGAAAATCTCAGCAATACTTCAAGAGTATTATGAAACAAATACATTTGAAGGAGAAATCTATTATCATCTTGCACTGGTTAAAGGGTATATGTATCAATCCGGTCATGCGATTAATTATGGAAAGAAAGCATTGAATTTTTTCAAAGATCATTTCAATTTCAAAAGAATTCTCCATGTTCAAATGTCTTTAGCCATCAATTACTCGCAATCCAAAATCTATGATGAGGCTTTGGACAATTATCAACATCTCGTAAGGAACACAGAAATGCTGAAAGAGACTGCCCTATTGCCTCATATTTATCACAACATTGGTGATCTAAGACATCGTATGGGTGATTATGAACAAGCTTTGCATTACTTCAAGAAAAGCGCGGTCATCTTCCAAGAAAGAACCGAAAACTATCTTCTCTGTTTATACAATTTAGCTTTGACCGAGTTCAAACTAGAAAAATGGGATGATAGTAAAATCAGCTTCACTTTATTAAATAAAGAAGCAAAAGAAATGAAAGTCTCGCCTTACCAACTTTATTCATCGTACTATTTGTTTCTTTTAAATGATAAAAAACAAAAAGCCATGACTTTTTTAGAAGAAAAGATACTTCCTTCTATAGAAAAGGCTGACGAACAAAAAGAGTTTTATCGATACTTCAGTAAGATTCTTGCGGAGTATTATAAAAACGAAGGTAAATATGAAAAAGCAGTTAAATACATTTTATAAGGAGTGTTATTGATGAAAAAAACATTGATTTTATTATTAATTATCGGATTTGCAAGTTTGGTTAGTAACGATGTGAGTGCAGTTTTAGCCGCAGAACCTGCTGAAACTCAGGATACAGTAGCAATTCGTCCACCAGTTTGACCACATAATTTTTAATGGAAAAACTCCCGAGAATATTAATCTTGGGAGTTTTTGTTTGCAGATAAATAAATAGATTTATATTGTGTGTGATTTTTTATAATTCACGTGGTGCAATGCTGTGAGCCTAGTGCTTTCCGTTTCGGTGCTCGCTTTCCGCGGGCACGGCCTCAGCCGCTTCATTCGCTTCGCTCACTGCAGGGTCTTCAGCTCGCGCTGTTCCCGCAGGAGTTTCGCGCCTTCACTCCAAGCAACTTAAATCGTATATAAATAAAAATATGGGTTTTTGCATTAAAATCAACAAATGAAAACCAACATTATTCCTATAGCTTTAAATCGCTATATTAGTTTTAGTGTCATCAGAACTATATTTCATAAAGTATGGTTGAATCAGTATTGCAATAAGACCTGTTACGACAATTAACGTGATGGTTACTGGAAGTGATAATGAAATAATGGTCGATATAGAACCGATGAGAATTATCGGCATAATTATCACTGATCCTATTAATCTTGAACGGAAAGTAATTCGATTTTCTGTTTTACACACAGGACAAATAATTGGTCGATAGAATAAACTCAATGATTTACTTACTTGGCCCCAAGAAAACGTCGTTTGACATTGATCACATTTTGGTAATCCCATAACACACCACCCCTAATCTGCAATTTTTCTTTCAATAAAACTCCATACAATGAAGATTAAAATAGCCACTCCGAATACCAACATAGATGCGTTGAACACGAAATTGAAATCCATCTCGGAAACTGAGCGATATTCGGAACTACCCCTGTCCATAAGTTGATAACTGATATCTTCATAATCCATAAGAACAAAAGATAAGATCAAGCCGATTATGATTCCACCTAGTATAGAAAATGAAAATTTTCTCATTCAATGGTCCCCCTAAATTATCGTTAACTGTTGTGAAAAAGGATAATTATTTAAGTGAATTCCTACAAGCCTAATTCTTTAACGGTAGAATTTCTTAGTACAATTCTCAAATGACGAATTACAAACCAAATTAACGTCGTACCGATGATAAGCGCTCCAATTTTCAAAGGGATTTGAGTGTATAAATCCGCTTTGGTGTTTAATAAGAGCCATTCAGGCCATGTAGGATTTAAGTAAGCCAT
Source organism: Paenisporosarcina sp. (assembly GCF_057785155.1). Taxonomy (NCBI): domain Bacteria; kingdom Bacillati; phylum Bacillota; class Bacilli; order Caryophanales; family Caryophanaceae; genus Paenisporosarcina; species Paenisporosarcina sp. Next base: position 105,913 of record NZ_JBYNRN010000035.1, on the reverse strand, counting down.
AATCATCGCAAAGGAATTATTAGCTATATGAAATAATATAGGGATAGCTAAATTGTTCGTTATTAAATACAATAATGCAGCTATGATTCCGAAAATAGTTGAGCCAATGATATCCATATGTAAGATTCCAAATAAAAAACTTGAGATCATAATGCCGCCCCATACCGAGGTTTTCGAAATCATTCGTTTTAGTAACAATCCTCGAAAAATAAACTCTTCCGCAATAGGACCAATAATACATATGAAAAGAATTGTAAGGGCTAAGAAGACTGGATTTTCAGGGAGAAGAAAGGGTTCAAAGACCAGGTCTACTAACCTTGGAGCAAAAGAATTAAGAGTGATAAATTCTAGCCAAGAAATGCTAAGTGAAAAGAGAATGGAAATCGCGACAAAAACTAAAACGGAAGGAACCCATTGTTTTGAACCCTTTATAAAAACTACATCACTTAAAGAAACTCTATGTTTATTAAATTGGTATCGAAAGTAAACAACGGGTGCAGCGATATACAAAGCAAATTGGAATGCAAGACCAGAAACATCCTCACTTTCAGAAAATAAAGTCGCTACTACTATGAACAAGATGATAAACAATATAGTGATACCGAATAAATGCCGATTTTTCATTTCTTCAAACATTTCACCACTCCTATCTACTCAGTAATACGTTTATTGGTAAGAAATGGTTTCGTTTACAGTGAGAAAATAGAATAATTAGTCCAACGATGTCCACGAATGCAATTATCTTAAAAATTCTATTTTTCGTTAATCATGCATGTTCCTAATCCCGTCCTACATAGTCAACTATTTGGAATTGAAAAAGAAGAGTTTAATTCATAATCGAATTAGACTCTTCTAACTTATTTTCTATTTGGCACTCAGCCACCTGAAACAGAGAGCTGTATTCCTGTTGCAATTAATTTACATTATTCATACCACTATTCTTCTTTTTCAATTTAACGTCCTGCTCTTTTGTAAAATCCGGTTCCTCGCCGAATTCTGTCCTTAAAGTAGGATTGGATAAAGATGAATGTCGGTCTCTAACCGTGTCGATCTCTTCACTTGGTTTAAATAATAAACCAAGACATAGAAGGCCTCCAATCCCCACAAGACCATAGACCACCCTAGACAAGAATGCATCTTGACCACCAAATAACGTTGCAACTAAATCAAATTGAAAAAGTCCGATCAACCCCCAGTTAAGTGCACCGATAATAACTAGAGCTAGCGCGATTCGTGAAAGCCCACTCATACATTAATTCCTCCTTGAATTAGAATTTAATTGAATCCGTAATTACCTAAAAAAGATTAGTACCAATACTTTAAATCAGGTATATCAACCTCTGAATAGGTACGATGCAACACCCAAAAACCTTATCGGTAATTGCTTATTGATTCGTACTTATCTTTTACCAAAAAGTCTATTTAATACATTTTTATCGATATGAAAACAGGTCTCAAAAAAAGGCTAGTTTTACAAACGTTTTTGTATTATTTTTTGCATTTTTTAGTGCCTGTCTCCACAATTTAAAGGTGATAATTGAAAGGGTGTACAGCCTTAAAAAGTCTTCTCTTGAATCTTGGGTTAAAAATGAGAAATTATGAAAACTTATAATCATTACATAAAGCAGATAGGTGTAATATGTTACCATTAATGGAGAAGTGTCAGTGGACAAATTTTATCTTATATAAATGGGGGAATTGAAATGATTTTACATACTAATATCAGTGGATCTGGAGAGTCATTAGTTTTTTTGCATTCGGGGTTACAAACGGGAGACACAGATTTTAATTATCAAAGGGAATATTTCAACAAAAAGTTTACAATTATCTCACCAGATTTGAGGGGGCATGGTCTTTCTCCTTCAGTCGATATACAAAATTATTTTGAAGACTCTGCGTCGGATTTATTAGAAACTCTTAATCATCTTGAATTAGATAAAATTCATTTAGTTGGCAGCTCCTTAGGTTCACTTGTAGCCATAAAGTTCGCACAAATGTATCCGGACCGAATAATTACTTTAACTCTTTCAGGTATTACTACAGTTAAACCAGAAAATTGGATGGAAATTCATAAAGAAGATGTATCCTACCAAGCTAACTTATTATTAAATGAGGAAGCAATTTCATACTTCGATCAACTGCATGGACAAAATTGGAAACAGTTTATACATATGGGTAAGAATGCAAGCTGGTATCCTTTCGAAGATATGTATATGTTAAGTTCTTGTTCGTTTCCTACATTAATAATTGTAGGTGAAGCCCAACGAAATGAAACAAATGTTGCATTAGAGTATCCTATGAATAATTCAAATGTTCATATTGCTATTGTTCCGCTTGCTGGACATTTGGTACCTTCAGATCAACCAAAAATATATTCGCTTATTTTAGAGGAATTTATTCAACAAAACGATGGTTCATTAGCTAACTTAAAATGAGAAGAGGTAAACACTTTGATAAAAGCAATCATATTTGATTTTGATGGATTAATTATAGATACAGAGAGCGTTTGGTATGAATCTTATAAAGAAACTCTAAAAAGTTATCAGTTTGATTTACCTATCGCGGAATTTGGAGAATGTATCGGATCAGATGAAACTGTCCTAAGTACATACTTTAAAAAGCATTTAGGTGAAAGTTGTGACGTTGAAGAAATTGAAACGCGTACCTTTGAGATCTATAAAACTAAGATGAATTCTCCAGAAGCACGTATTGGAGTCTTAGATTACTTGCAAGAAGCTAGTAAAACTGGATACAAAATCGGTCTTGCTTCGAGTTCCTCTAAGGAATGGGTTACAAAATATTTAGAAGAACTTGGTTTGTTGGATTTCTTTGAAGTAATTGTCACGCGTGATGATGTCCAAAAAGTGAAACCTGCTCCAGATCTTTATTTAAAAGCTATAAAGGACTTGAATATTAATTCTTCTGAAGCAATAGCATTCGAAGATTCTTTAAATGGGTCAATAGCGGCAATGACTGCAGGGCTAAAATGTGTAATTGTCCCAAATCCAGTGACCGAATTATCGGCATTTAAAAACTACTCTCTACGATTAAAATCAATGTCGGAAAAAAGTCTGAGTGAGGTAATTGAGTTGATAGAAAAGAGTTAAGTATGAATTTCTAAACAAAATCAATTTAAATGAAGGAATTGATGAACATGTACATAAACTCAATCGAATTTACTGAAGAAGAGAAAAAACATACGCTAGAAACGTTTTTTCAAGATGGTCAATTAGTGAAGCTACCTAAGAAAGAAAAACGAAAAGTAATCATCTTTTTAGAGTTAATTAAGACTTTTGAGGAAGACAGAATTTACAGTGAGAAAGAGGTAAATGAAGTAATTAAAGCCATCCATGGTGATTTTGCAACTATACGAAGATACTTAATCGATTTTAAACTACTCGAACGAAGCACAGATGGAAAAGAGTATTGGGTTAATAAATCTTTATAAATGTAATTGGCTATGAACTCCATAATGCCAAAACAACGTTTTGTGTGCTCTGGAACTTTTCAATGAATGAGAGATATACACTCATTGTTTTGTTAATCTGAGGTAAAGATTCCTTTACAACAAGTATTTAATAAAAAAATATATAGTGAGGAATAATCGAATTCTCTCTACTTGTTTTGGAAAGTAATACTTGTTTTTCTGACAAGCTCTTTTAAAGGTGGTCAATTCGGTTCTCTTTGTTGTTTGTCTGCATTTTTATGAATTTATATTTTTGCGGTAAGGGATTGAAGTGGAAGACGGCGACTCCAGCGGGAATAGCATGAGCTGAAGGCCCCGGAAGAACGAAGTGATGAGGAGACTGAAGCCATGCCCGCGGAACGCGTCCGTCTGAAACGGCGTAAATCAGCCATTTCTTTTTGAATTAATAAGAAAACCATAAATCATAGGGTAATATAAGTCGTACTCTTTTAATGTATTGAGAGATATAATGATTAATAGATATATACATAGTTTTTTAATTAAAAAGGAGTTCAATCATGTCTCGACAATCAGATGATTTTCAAAGTTACGTAGATTCACCAGAGAAACAAAAAAAGCTTTATCAAAGAACTTTGTGGATTGTGGTCATGTCCCAAATATTTGGAGGAGCAGGTCTTGCAGCGGGAATTACTGTCGGAGCCCTTATTGCTAAAGATATGCTGGGAACGGATGGGTTTGCTGGATTACCAATTGCAATACTGACCCTCGGTTCGGCAGGGGCGGCTCTAACTGTTGGCCGTTTATCCCAACGCTTTGGTCGGAGAATTGGACTTGCGTCAGGTTTTTTTGCAGGGGGATTAGGAGCAATTGGTGTCATATTCGCAGTATTAAACAATAACGTATTTCTCTTTTTTGCTGCTTTATTAATTTATGGTGCAGGGACTTCAACTAACTTGCAAGCACGATATGCAGGTACTGATTTAGCAAATGTTAAACAGCGAGGAAAAGCAATTAGTATCGCAATGGTTTCAACTACTCTTGGTGCAGTTGCAGGACCAAATCTAGTTGGAGTCATGGGCGATTTTGCTTTATCAATCGGCGTTCCTACCTTAGCCGGTCCGTTCATTTTAGCAGCATTCGCATTCATTGTTGCTGGTTTTGTACTTTTATTGTTACTTCGCCCAGATCCTTTAATCGTTGCTAAATTTATTGCTGAAGCACAAGACGAGAACAAGGGAACTAGTACGGAGATCTATGAAGGGACGCCATCTAGCAATAGATCAGGTATAGCTTTAGGAGCAACCGTCATGGTCATTACCCAAGTTGTGATGGTTGCCATTATGACAATGACACCTGTACATATGAGAGACCATGGACATAGTTTGAATGCTGTAGGGATGGTTATCAGTATCCATGTAGCTGCGATGTATCTACCATCACTGATTACTGGTGTACTCGTGGATCGATTTGGTCGACTCGCGATGACAATAGCTGCTGCAGTTACATTAATGTCAGCAGGAATTGTAGCTGCTTTTGCTTCTGGGGGCTCTTTATTCGTTATGATTACTTCACTTGCACTTCTCGGTCTAGGATGGAACTTTGGCTTAATAAGTGGGACAGCGCTAATCGTTGACTCAACTAATTTATCCAACCGCGCTAAAACTCAAGGAACGCTAGATGTTTTAATTGCATTAGCAGGAGCGTCAGGTGCAGGACTTTCAGGAATGGTTGTTGCTCAAACGAGTTACGCAACACTTTCACTTGCTGGAGGGTTTCTTTCCATATTATTAATACCAGTAGTGATTCAATCCATTAAACACGCAAAGTAAATGTTTACAATAAAGGGGGCTCTTCATGAATTTAGATCATGTAAAAATCGAAGAACTAAATGCGGAAAACTGGTACGACTGTTGTGGACTAGAAGTTGAACCTAGTCAATCAAAATACATAGAGTCTAATGCTGTATCGATTGCTCAGTCAAAGTTTGAGCCAACATTGAAACCATATGCCATATACTTTGAAGAAAAAGTAGTCGGTTTTTTAATGTACAACTCAGTTCAAGAGGAGCTTGGAGGGAATTGGATTTATCGAATCATGATTGATAAAGACTATCAAGGCAAAGGTATAGGAAAAATTGCAACGAAGTTAATGATATCTGAGATGGCTAAACAGCCTAATATTAAAAAATTAGTAGTCGGATATCATCCTGATAACAAGGGAGCACATAACCTTTACGCAAGTCTAGGTTTTATCGACTATGGAGATCGTTTCGGTAAGGAAATGGCTGTAGTAAAAAATGTGAATGAATAAAAACCTTTAATTTAAAAAAACAACAAAAAGGCTGTTAGATCCCACGGGATTTAACAGCCTTTATTTACATACCAGATTAGTTGCTCAATCAAACAAATTCATGCTCAAGTAGCGTTCGCCAGTGTCAGGGGCAATACATAATACCTTTTTCCCTTTGCCTAATCTCTTGGCAATCTCGATAGCAGCAAATACAGCTGCGCCTGCAGAAGGACCGACAAAAACGCCTTCTTCACGAGCCAGTTTTTTAAAAATCTCCACTGCCTCATCATCCTCGATTTGCATAATTTCATCGTATACTTTTGTGTTTAAGATATCTGGAATAAAACCAGGGCTAGTACCAACGAGTTTATGCTTACCAGGTTTTCCTCCGGATAATACGGGAGACCCTTTTGGTTCAACCACAGCAATATACAAGTTTGGAAGCTTTTCTTTCAATGTTTCTCCCGTTCCTGTAATCGTTCCACCTGTTCCAGCTGTAGCAATGAATGCATCCAATTCACCATTCATTTGCTCCAAAATCTCAAGTGCCGTAGTCGTACGGTGGATATCCGGATTCGCAGTGTTTTCAAATTGTTGTGGTATAAAACTATTTGGGATTTCTTCTTTCAGTTCCAGCGCTTTTTTAATAGCTCCAGGCATTTTTTCCTCATTTGGAGTTAGGACGACTTCAGCGCCAAAAGCTTTCAAGAGATTAATGCGTTCCTGAGTTGCATTGTCTGGAAGTACAAGAATGGCACGATAACCTCTTGCTGCCGCTACCATTGCAAGTCCGATGCCTGTATTTCCACTTGTAGGCTCGATAATCGTATCGCCAGGATGAATTAACCCCTGTTCTTCCGCCATTTTAATCATATTATTGGCTGCACGATCTTTTACACTCTTCGTTGGATTAAACATTTCTAACTTCACATAAACGTCCGCCGCATTCTCTGGCACAATCTTATTCAATCTGACGACAGGCGTATTGCCTATCAAATCAGTTATATTGTTAACTGGTTTCATCATGTAACAACCTTTCTTGTTCCTTACTGGTACTTTCTATTGTAGCAAAAACCGTTGGAATTGTATCTTCAGCGGAACTTCGAAACCGGTACAGCTTTTATTCTTTATTACCCAAAGGCAGGTTTGAAAGAAGATGTATATTTGAATTGGTTTAGTGAAACTATGTTACCATTAATATACAAATCATTGGGATATAGAAAGGATGTTTTTTGAATGAGAAAAGGAATATGGGCTTTGTTGGTACTGCTGTTCCTAGTTCTCCTTTCGGGTTGCCAAGATAAGGTGACACCAGAGGAGCGGTTAGCGGAATATGTGAAGCATTGGAATAAAGCTGAGTTCGCAGAGATGTATAGTAACTACTTAAATAAAGAAACGAAGAACACATTCAAAACAGAAGATTTTGTGGAGCGTCAAGAAAAGTTATATGGCGACCTAGGGATAAAAGATGTGAAAGTTTCCTATAAAAATGCTTCTAAAGATAAAGAATGGGATGTTGAAAAACCTGCAACGTTTCCGATTCGAGTGAAAATGGAGACGATGGCTGGACCAGTTGAATTTGAACATAAAATCACGTTAGTGCACGAAACACGAGAAGATTCAGAGAACTGGTATGTCGAGTGGAATCCTTCCTTCATCTTTCCTGAACTGGCGAAAGGAGATGCCATTCGTATACAAACGTCAAAATCGTTACGAGGCGAAATTTTAGATCGAAACGGATTGCCAATTGCGATTAATGGGACTGGCTATGAGATTGGCATTGTTCCTGAGAAACTTACAGACGAGAACAATAAAGTGAAGTTAGCTGATTTACTAGGAATCTCAACTGAGACAATAGATAAACAGCTGAATCAGGGTTGGGTCAAACCGAACTTATTTGTACCAGTTGGTTATGTAGCAAAAAGTAACACAGAGTTATTAGACCAAATTGCTCAATTAGCTGGGGTAACACGAATGGAAACCGCCATGCGTGAATATCCTTATGGCGAAGCTCTGTCGCATTTGTCAGGATATATTGGCGATATTACGGGTGAACAATTAGAAAAATGGGCAAAAGAGGGCTATACAGAAAGTGATATTGTTGGAAGACAAGGGCTAGAGTTGCTACTTGAAAAGCGTTTAAGAGGAACGGATGGAACCCGCATTTATATTGATAAGGCGGTTGAGGGGATTGAACCAATAACCGTTGCAGAGAAACCAGCTGTACACGGAGAAACCGTTAGATTGACGATTGACGCCGAGTTGCAGAAGTTAACGTATGATTCGATGAAAGGGGAAGCAGGAACTAGTGCTGCTGTGAACCCTAAAACGGGAGAAACACTTGCTTTAGTTAGCTCTCCAGGATTTAATCCAACTGAATTTATGTTAGGAATGAGTGGGGATAAGCTAAAGGAATTAAGTGAAAATCCGTTAAATCCTTTATTTAATCGTTTTAAGGCTTCGTATGCGCCAGGTTCGGCAATAAAACCTGTAACCGCTGCGATCGGTTTAGCAGCAGGAACTCTTAATCCGGCTGAAGGTCGAACGATTAACGGAGAAACGTGGCAAAAGGATGCATCTTGGGGTGACTATCGTGTAACTCGTGTTCATCCTGAAGCGCTAAACCCGATTGATTTGAATAAAGCCATGGTCTATTCAGATAACATTTATTTCGCACAAGAAGCTTTAGACGTGGGGAGAGAACAACTTGTTGAAGGTTTAACAGGATTTGGTTTTGGTGAAGAAATTCCATTTGCTTATGGCATGAAGACTTCGCAAATATCTAATGAAGGAACGATTAGTTCCGAAGGCCAGCTAGCTGATACATCATTTGGTCAAGGACAAATGTTGACGAATATTCTTCATCTCGCTTCGATGTATGAAGTTTTCTTGAACGATGGGACCATGTACAAACCTACATTATTTTTGGATGAAGAAAAAGCACAAGTATGGAAGGAAGGTTTGGTTAATGCCGAACAAGCAGCCACACTCCGTACGAGTATGCGTAATGTGGTTGTAGATGGTTTCGCACAAGCGGCAAATCTTCCGAACGTTCCTCTTGCAGGTAAAACGGGTACAGCCGAACTTAAAGCTGCTGGAGAAGAAGATGGAAAGCAAAATGGCTTTTTTGTTACCTATAACTCAGAAGACCCGCAGTTTATAATGGCGATGATGATCGAGAGTGTAGAAGATAATGACGGCAGTGCATATGTCGCCGAACGAGTTTCGGATATTTATAAATGGGGGAATTGAGAAAAAGTTTATATATGTAAATATTGTTTAAGGCTATTTTAATAGAGTGGAATTTATTTTATTAATGAGTATGGAAGGAGTGGGGAAATGGTTTCTGTAATGTCATGGGAGTCAATTAATTATTTTGCAGTTTTTGTTGCAGCATTATCTGCGTTCGTAATCGGAGGTCTCTGGTATTCAGTTTTATTTTCAAAGGTTTGGATGAATGAAAATGGCTTTGATGATGACAAATTAAAGAGTGGCAATATGGCTATAATATTTGGTGGTTCATTTATATTCTCCTTTATCATTTCTCTTGTTCTCGCTTTGGTTTTAGGTCCAAAGAGGGAAGCTATAGATGGTGCAACGACTGGACTAATCATAGGATTATTCTGGGTGGCAACGGCAATGGGTATTACTTATTTATTTGAAAGAAAGTCACTCAAGCTATTTTTTATTAATGCAGGATACCATATCGTTACATTTACGATCATTGGATTGATATTGGGAGCTTGGAACTAATTTCTAACATAGTGAAATTTAGTAGTAGAAGAATATCGAAGTACATTCATTCCTTACTAATTAAAAAAAGGAACCATCCATGCTATTGCTATCGCATGGATGGTTTTTTACGTTTTTGTGAGAATTGTTCATTCAACGGAAGCGTTTATAAAGATAGTTCGAATATATGAGGCACCCTCCATAGCCCGCCAAGTATGCAAGTAACAAGATGAAAAATCCATTAACGGTAAGAGTCATGTTACCGATGTATATCTGACTAAGAATGATGTAGAGCGTAGCGCATATACCTCCGATATGAGGCGAGTGTTTCATATAGAAATGCATAGCTATGATCCCACCCACAATTGCAATAATAAAAAAGTTGATTTTAATAAGTAGTGCCCAGGATATCGAGTGATTTACGGAGTTTTCAATAAAAAGTAATAAGTGTTGCGTCAAATATTGAAAGACTAAGGAAAGGAAAAGGACAGGAAACCAATCATATTTTCTGTTTTTCACGTAATAACCTCCTTTAAACAACTATATGCATGTATAAGGAGTAATTATTAATTTACTTAAATTACAGCTGATTCTCCAATCCTTCACCACAGAAATTTATATTGTAGGGTACATGTAGTTCCTATATACTAAGGATAATTATCCTGTATATTCAGATAATTATGAACATTCATTTAGAAATGAAAATAATCTAGGGGGTATTTCATTGAAACCATTAAAATCTTTATCTTCATTTGGAATGATTTTATTATTGGCAAGTTTAACGTTGTTTGGCTGCGGGACTGATTCATCGAACGGTGCGGGTGGAGATGGCGACAGTAAAAAGTATGTAATTGCAACTGATGCAACGTATGCTCCAATGGAATATATGGATGACGAAGGTAACATCGTTGGTACAGATATTGATATTGTGAATGCAATTGCCGAGGAATTAGATATTGAGGTAGAATTCAAAAATTATGGTTGGGAACCTTTATTTACAGCCGTACAAAATGGAGAAGTGGACTTTGCGGTTTCATCAATCACAATTACTGATGAACGAAAACAAACATTCGATTTCTCCGAGCCTTACTATGCAGCGAATCAATTAATTCTTGTTCCAGAAGATTCAGAGGTTGAGAAGTTTGAAGATCTAAAAGATAGCAAGGTATCAGTCCAAATTAATACAACGGGACATGAAGTTGTTAAAGGTTTACTGGGAATGACAAGCTCTAAAATTGTGGCAACTGAAACTATGCCTCTTGCTATTAGTGAAATGATCAATGGAAACGCAGATGCGGCAATTGGTGATAACGCCGTTATTAATGAATATAAAAAGAATAATCCAAAAGTGAAGTTGAAAACAGTCGAAGATTCTGCTTTTGAAAAAGAATATTATGGATTAATGGTCAAAAAAGGAAATACGGAACTAATTGAATTACTAAATGAAGGAATTCAAAAATTAAAAGACAATGGAAAATTAAAAGAAATCACTGGTTTTGATGTAGAGTAACAATTTCATAGAAAACAGTTTACATCTGACAAGGGAATGGGGGTGATGGAGTTGGATTTTCCAGATATCAGATGGGACATTATTTGGAACTATAGAGAGTTATTTATTCGAGGGATCTGGATTACATTAGGTCTTACCATTGTTGGGTATCTAGGTGGAATTGTCTTAGGATTATTTCTAGGAATGGGAAAACTATCGAAAAAGAAGTGGATATATTATCCGAGTAAATATTATGTAGATTTCTTTAGGGGTACTCCATTACTTGTTCAAATTCTTTTAATACATTTAGCAATTATCCCTGGTATCTTTGGACACTCATTAGGATACTTTGTATCGGGTTCCGTAGCCCTAATTTTAAATAGTGCTGCATACAATGCTGAGATTATTCGAGCAGGAATTCAGTCGATTGAAAAAGGTCAAATGGAAGCAGCAAGGTCACTTGGAATGCCTAATAATATGGCGATGAAACACATTATTCTCCCGCAAGCATTGCGACGTATGATTCCTCCTCTTGGGAATGAATTAATTGCTTTATTAAAGGATTCATCCCTTGTAACCGTAATCGCTGCAAGTGATATCCTCTATGCAGGAAAAGTAGTGGCAGGTGCTTATAATCGCTTTTGGGAACCATACATTACGGTGGCTATTCTTTACTTAATACTGACTTTCATTTTCGGCAAGTTAATTAATTATGTCGAAAATCGATTTAGTAATAGTTTTGTGCCAAAGCAGAAAAAAGGAATGTTTTCAATACGGCGGTAAGGTAAGGAGGGTGAATGTATGATTAAGATCCAAGGTCTGCATAAATCATTTGGCAAGTTAGAAGTTCTAAAAGGTATCGATTACGAAGTAAAAGAAAAAGAAATTATTTGTGTAATAGGACCAAGTGGATCTGGTAAAAGTACCTTTTTGAGATGTATTAATTTGCTGGAAGATGTCACGGCTGGAGACGTCTATATTGATAAGGTAAAAGTGAACGATCCCGCTACCGATATTAATGCCATTCGTAAAAACGTGGGAATGGTATTCCAGCAATTTAACCTATTTCCTCATATGCGTGTATTGGAAAACATCACAATTGCTCCGATAAAAATCAAGAAAATGGCACCAAAAGACGCTGAAGCACTTGCTCATGAACTGCTTAAGAAGGTCGGACTCGGAGACAAAGCAAATGTTTATCCCGAACAACTCTCAGGAGGACAAATGCAGCGGGTGGCCATTGCGAGAGCACTTGCTATGCAACCGAAAATCATGTTGTTTGACGAACCCACCTCTGCACTTGACCCTGAAATGGTCAACGAGGTTTTAGATGTTATGAAGCAACTGGCATATGAAGGTATGACAATGGTTGTTGTTACGCATGAAATGGGATTCGCCAAGGAAATGTGTGACCGCGTGTTATTTATGGACCAAGGACTCCTTGTTGAAGAAGGAACACCTGAGCAAATCTTTGATAACCCTCAGCACGAACGTACAAAATCGTTTCTGAGTAAAGTTCTTTAAAATTGTTAAGCAAGCGACCGGGTTAAGTCTTGGTCGTAAAAAGAATGTGGTCGGCTATTTCTTTCGCTTTCCGCGGACGAAACGCCAGCCTCCTCGGTTCAGATGAACCTGTGGGGTCTAGCGTGTTTCGTTATTCCGCAGGAGTCTTCAGAAATAGCCGACCACTTTTCTATTAAGATAGTTTGTACAGAATCGTTAGTTGAAGTGATTAAAATAAGAGGGACTATTAATTATATTGGTTATTTTTATAAATATAGCGTAATAATTTGTAGCGGTCTTCAAAGAATCTAATTAACAAGTAAAATAACGATTTACGTTCACTTGCTTGTGTAAGTGGAATTTTTTGTTAACTGACTAGAAAGCAAATGTTTTAGGGTGCGAATGTAAGAAAAGTAATAGCTTGTACCATTTATTTTGATGTCTATTTGTTTTTTATTTTTATTACTATTGCAGATTGAAATGGAGGCGGCGACTCCGAGGGGATCAGCACGAACTTTAGACCCTGGACTGAGCATCGCGAAGGAAGCGGCTAAAGCCGTGCCTCCCGGAAAGCGTCCGCAGCAATGGAAATCAGCCACTTTATTCCTAGTTTATAACTAAATTAGTTGACTGAAAATAACATGAAAATCATCCTCGAAAAGGAGTATACTTTATTCAAAAGAAATTCACTTGTGAAGGGGGAGTCATTTCATGCTCGATTTAATGGTCATTATGTTGGAGAGAGTTGGGATGATTGTTGCAGTAGCCTTCATTTTAACGCGATTGGGCTTTTTTAAAAACATGATTCATTACAATAAACTTAATCGGAAACAGGAAGTCACCGCGATTGTGTTCTTCGGTTTTTTCGGGATAATTGGAACATACTTTGGTGTCGCGTTTAACACAGTAACACACCAATTTAACAGTGTCGCAATTGAGATTGCATCAGACGAAGCGATTGCTAACTCTCGTGTTATTGGCGTCGTAGTTGCTGGCTTACTTGGAGGATACCGAGTTGGAATCGGAGCGGGTTTAATCGCTGGTATTCACAGGATGACTTTAGGCGGGTTCACAGGCATTGCATGTGGTATCTCAACTATTGTTTCAGGGATTGTAGCAGGCGCATTTTATAAAAGAGGAAAAGATATTAAACCAATCACCGCATTTGCAATTGGTGCTTTTGCAGAAGCAATTCAAATGAGTTTGATTCTTTTGTTAGCGAACCCCTTTGAACAAGCTCTATCTTTAGTACAAGCTATTGGAATTCCTATGATTTTAGCAAATGGAATCGGTACAGCAATTTTTCTATTGATTGTCTATAACGTCATTAGCAATCAAGAAAAAGATACCGCGTTGCAGGCGCAAAAAACGTTGCGTATTGCCAATCAAACATTGGGGTATTTACGAAAAGGTATGAATAATGACACCGCACTTGCTGTATGTACCATTTTGCAAAGAGAATTATCGCCAAGTGCTGTTGCCATGACGAGTCAAACTGAAATATTAGCACATGTGGGACAAGCGAATGATCATCATAAAGCGAATAGCCCTATACAAACTCAAATTACGAACGAGGTACTTAAACATGGCGAGCTTGTCGTAGCGAATGATCGTACGATTCATTGCGCAGAAGAAGAGTGCTCTCTTGGTGCAGCTGTCATTGCACCGCTCAAACAACGTGGAGAAACCATTGGAACACTCAAGGTTTACTATCCTTCAGAAAAAGCCATAACAGACGTCAGTGTTGAACTGATTGTAGGCTTAAGCTCATTGTTAAGTGATCAGCTGGAAATAGCGAATGCTGAAAAAGCATATCAGTTAGCGAAAGAAGCTGAAATTAAAGCACTTCAAGCGCAAATTAGTCCTCATTTTCTGTTTAATACAATGAATATTATTGTTTCTCTTATTCGGACGAATCCCGATAAAGCACGTAAATTATTAACATCGCTTTCCTATTTTTTGCGTCAAAATTTAGAAGGTACTACAGCAATTAAGGTTTCATTGGAACAAGAATTACAGCATGTTAGAGCGTATCTTCAAATAGAGGAAGCACGTTTTGTGGATAAATTAACGATTTCTTCAGAAGTGGATGAACGTATTCTAAATGAAATGATTCCACCTCTTACGTTGCAACCCATTGTTGAAAATGCGATTAAGCATGGAATAAAAGACATGGAAAAGGACAGTATAGTTAACATTTCTATTCAGGATATAGGCACTGAAATTGAAATTAGAGTAAATGATAACGGATTCGGCATTCCGCCAGAAAGACTGTCGGTTCTAGGGTCAACTCAAATCGATTCAACAATCGGAACCGGAATGGGCTTATACAATGTTAATCGCCGTTTAATTATGACTTTTGGCGAACAAGCGGCTTTGAAAATTCAAAGTGAGGACAATAAAGGGACATGTGTTTCATTCCGCATACCGAAAATGGAGGGAGAATAGTTAATGGGGACGATGATACGAACACTCGTGGTAGATGACGAACGTTATGCGCGGGAGGAACTCGTTTTTCTTCTTAATCAATTTCCTTCTATTCAAGTAATTGGAGAAGCGGATTCTGGCGATCAAGCTGTAATGAAAACAATTCAACTACAACCAGATTTAGTGTTTCTTGATGTAGAAATGCCTAAAATGAATGGAATGGAAGTTGCAAAGGCGTTATCTGAACTAAAAAATATGCCTTTTATTATTTTCGCCACAGCCTATCCTCAGTTTGCAGCTGAAGCATTTCGTATTAATGCGGTTGATTATTTATTGAAGCCTTACGATGAAGACCAGTTAAAACAAGCGATTTCGAGAGTAGAAAAGAATTTAATTCCTCAAGCGAAGGTGGATGTTGCTAGTAACTTAGGAAAGTTAGCGGTTGAAAAAGACGGAGAGATTGACTACGTTCATATTGAAGATATTTTGTACATGTATCGAGAAGAAAAGGTCACAATAATTATTACTCAAAAGTGTGAATACGAAGTCAAGACAGCACTTAAAGAATTAGAAAGTCGGTTAACCCCATTTTCCTTCTTCCGGATTCATAAAGGGTATTTAGTGAACTTGAAATATGTGAGTCGTCTAACTCCATGGTTTAATGGCGCGTATCACTTGGAATTAACAAGTCGGGATGAGAAATTATCCGTCAGTCGTAATTATGTCAAAGGATTAAGACAAAGATTGGAAATGTGAAACTTTGCATCTTATTACGCTAATTCCGCATGTCAAACTCGTAATCTAGCATGATAACTAAAAACGCCCTATTGATTGAAAATTTCAATTACTATAAATGAAAGCGATTTCATATTAGAGAGGGGCGTTTTCATTGTATACGTTTTTATTAGGAATAGTGCTATTAGTGGTCGGTTATTTCACATACGGTAAGTTTATTGAAAAGATGTTTGGTGTAAAGGAAGATCGTGCAACACCTGCTTATGTGCAGAGTGATGAAGTCGATTATGTTCCAATGTCTACGACAAAGAACTCATTAATTCAATTATTAAATATTGCAGGAGTTGGACCTATTTTCGGTCCGATTATGGGTGCTTTATACGGTCCTGTTGCTTTCCTTTGGATTGTGTTCGGTGCTATTTTTGCTGGTGCGGTTCATGACTACTTAACAGGAATGATATCTATCCGTAACCGAGGTGCTCATCTACCTGAATTAGCAGGTCAATACTTAGGTAAAATCATGAAACATGTAGTAAATGCATTTGCTGTTCTTTTACTACTATTAGTTGGGACAGTTTTCGTTACAGCTCCAGCTGGCTTGCTATACAACTTAATGGATGGTTGGATGGCAATGGGTTATATCTTGGCAGCTATTTTTATCTACTACATTTTAGCGACTTTATTACCGATTGATAAAATCATCGGTCGAGTTTATCCGTTATTTGGATTACTTTTAATCATTAGTGCTTTAGGTGTTGGTGGTGGCATGATATTTACAGGAGCTGACATTCCTGAATTGACATTGTCTAACTTGCATCCTGATAATATCCCGATCTTCCCATTGTTGTTCTTAACGATTTCATGTGGAGCATTATCAGGTTTCCATGCGACACAAACACCAATTATTTCCCGTACGACTCAGTCTGAAAAACAAGGGCGTAAAATTTTCTACGGCATGATGATTGCAGAAGGTGTTATTGCGATGATTTGGGCTGCAGCAGGTATGGCTTTATTCAATGGTCCTGTTGGTTTGAATGAATTATTAGCAGCTGGCGGTCCAGCAATGATCGTTAGTGAAGCATCGACTATGTTACTTGGAGCTGTTGGAGGAACTCTAGCGATTTTGGGAGTAATCATTCTTCCAATCACTTCTGGAGATACTGCATTTAGAAGTGCTCGAATGATTATTGCAGACTACTTTAAATTAGCTCAAGGTAAAGTGCTAAGTCGCTTATGGATTGCGCTTCCATTATTCGTTTTATCATTTGCTTTAACAAAAATCGACTTTACACTACTTTGGAGATATTTCTCTTGGGCAAACCAAACGACCGCTGTTATTGCGTTGTTTGTAGGTGCGATGTATTTATACATTGCGAAGAAAAACTACTGGGTTGCTCTTATTCCAGGAACGTTTATGCTTTACACAACAATGACCTATATTCTTAATGCACAAATTGGATTTAGATTACCAATGAATGTAGCTTATATTGGAGCATCGGTAATAACAATTGCATTAGTAGCATTGTTCTTCGTAGCGGCAAATAAAGCCCGAGCTGATCAAATTCCATTAGAGGAAGATGTATCAGGATGGGGAGTTAAGACAGTATAAATAACAATGAATACATGAAGAAGAGGCTGTCCCATAAGGTCATGAAAAATGACTTTAAAGGGTGGCCTCTTTTTCTATCTAAAAAGATATGTATTATTTCAATAGGCTATTGAATTAAAGCAAAACTTCTTCAGCGAAGATTTGCGATTCGGGGGTTTGGGTAAGAAATGTAGATGATGTATATGCAACTCTCTATTTACGCATACTTGAAAGCGTAAAGGAGCGTGTATTTCGTGAGGACTGATCCTAAATTCAAAGTTCATTTTTCATTACTTTTACTAGTGATCGCCGTATTAATTTGGTCTGTGATTAAACCAAAAGAACTTTTGACATGGGTCGCTGAATCCAGTCCATCAATCGTTGTCTTGATCATCTTAATCGCTATTTATCGAAAGTTCCGATTAACGACACTTTCCTATACGATTATTGCTGTCTTATCTATTTTGACGTTCATAGGTGGTCATTACACCTATTCGGAAGTGCCTCTATTTAATTGGCTACAAGATACATACGATTTAAAGCGGAATCATTATGATCGATTCGGGCATTTCCTAAAAGGTTTGTCGGCAATTGTTGTAATGGAGATTTTGGTAAGGAAAACGTTATTAAAAAGGGATGCTTGGCTAAGTGGAATTACCATTAGTATCATCCTTGCTATTGCAGCGCTTTATGAAATCGTGGAGTGGTTGAGTACAAAGTTGCCATATGCCCAAAAAGAAAAAGAAGATTTTTTAGGAATGCAAGGAGACAAATGGGATGCTCAATGGGACATGTTCCTTGCCTTGGTTGGCTCAATTTTAGCTTTAGCCATTTTTTCAAGATTACTCAACAAGCAATTGGAAAAGGTAAAACACCCCAACTAGACGCAAGGATTGCGCATAGTTGGGGTGTTTTTTAATTAGACAATAGCAATCCCGCAAAAGTGAATTTAACTATTTTGCTTTTGTAAAATTGGTTTTAGTCGGTAGCCAAATAGTCCAGCTAAAACAGCTAATATCAAATCTTTTGGCAATGGAACGACCATCCATGCCCAAGCCATTTTGTATGAAAATCCTTCAGGTGCTGAAAACCAAAGTTTATAGGCTGCATACATCCAGTTTGTGCCGAATACATAGTTGAAGACAAGGCCAGCTAAGCCAGCAACAACGAATCCAACTTTTGATGGGTACTTTTCTACAATATATCCTGCAATATAAGCCACAAAAATGAAAGAAATAATAAATCCAAATGATGGGCTGAGAATCGTATCTAATCCGCCAGAAAATTGTGCAAAGACAGGTAAACCTGCTAAACCGATAAGAGCATATACCAACATGGCAATAGCACCTTGGCGTTTGCCAAGTAACATCCCTGCTAAAATAGCGAAAAATGTTTGAAGTGTAATAGGAACGCCACCGATAATTAAAAAGGAAGCAATATTAGCGCCGATCATCATTAATGCAGCGAACATCGCCGTTTGTACCAGTTGTAATGTGCGTGAATGATTGGTTGATCTAGTTGCTGTAGAACTCGTCATGTTAAACCTCCATTAAGTCAATTTAGCATCAGTATAATTGAAGTTTAAATTATAAGTCAACTTAATTTTTAATTTAGTTAACACAAAATTAATGAATATAATTCAGATAACTATATTTCTAATAATTAGAAAATGAGTATAATGTATAAAAGATCTATTGTTTCCAATATGTACTAAAGAGTCGATAGAGAGAAGGATAAAAAAATGAAAAAAATTTCATTGCCATTTCAATTGTTAGTTTAGGTATCTGCATTCTTATTGGTAGCTGGTTAATAGCGGATGGTTTAAGGGCAGTAAATGAACCAATACAAACTCCAACAATTGAACAAGCAGACTTTTCTAAAGCACAACTCATGACAACAAAAGAAGTAGCCAACTATTTAGGAATCGATCAGGAAGAAATGTATAAGTTAGGTCCGATCGGAGGAGAGGGATATTCATCGAGCATCTTACCTTATGTGAAGATTGGCAACAAAGTCTATTATTCTAAATTTGCGATTGATATGTGGTTGCAAAATGCCGAGTCAGTTAGCGTAGAGTAAACAATTCGTACATTAGAGAAAGAAAGATTTGGAGGGGGACTTATGAAGGGAATTAATAATTCAATCACAGGTTTTAAAGGATTAGAGGTACCATATAGGTTTATTAAACATGAAAAAACTTCGAACCAATTAGCCATTTTCCTACCGGGAGAAGGGTATACGAATAGTCGCCCATTATTTCATTTTACAGAAGATGTTTTCATGAATCATGCGACTGATCTATTGGAAATAGATTATCAGTACAAAGAAAAAGCTTATGATGATTTCAGTATGGAAGAGATTTGCGAGGCAGTCCAATATGATGTAACAAAGGTACTAGAAAGCGTTCTCGCAGATACATCTTATGATCAATACTATCTAGTTGCCAAATCATTAGGAACCATAGGGTTAAGCGCGATTATTAATAAACCCGAATTTGAACATGCTAAAATCATTTGGTTAACTCCATTACTGATAAGAGATGAAGTTTTAGAAGCTATGGTTCATAGTGAGCACAGTGCTTTATGCTTTATGGGAACCAATGATCGAAATTATGTGGTACCTCGTTATGAGCGCATGATAGAAAACCCAAATATCGTATCTTCGCTGATTCCTCAAATTAATCATGGAATGCAGTTCGAAGGTGACACGCTTGGATCAATCGATATACTAAAGAAAGTCATTGGAGATATCGAGAGTTTTGTGAAAAAAACGATGATTGAGAATAAGTGAATATGAAAAATGCCGTCATGGAAAATTTCCGTGACGGTGTTTTTTCAGTTGTCTATTATCTTTAAAAAATCATTATAGAATTCATAGGAAATAGTATTCAAGTGTTATCAAAAGTGATAATCTGAATTTAGAATATTCAAAAACTATTATTCAACAAATGATTTGATAGGGTGTCAAATTTCGATAAAAGGTACGGTGCCAATATGGAGCTTCTCACTAAGGATTTACTTATTAATTTTTTGTTCATCCTCTTGCCGTTGTTTTTATTACAATTGTTTTATTCTCTAAGGTTTGTCTATAAAATTGATAAATTAAAAGATATTTTATTTACAATCCTTTCGATGCTTTCAATTGGATTATGTATGGTCTTTCCGTTCTCTATAGGGGATGGATTAATTTTTGATTTGAGAAGAGTTCCGTTTATTTTAGGCGTACTATATGGAGGACCTAGAATTGGTATGCTATTATTGGCTTTTCTTATTGTTACTCGTGGTTTTATAGGAATAGATATTGGGCTTTATATTTCCATGTTATCCTTCACCGCGTCGACGGTTTTTTTAAGTATCGTATCAAAGTATTATGTCAAAATGACTTTGAATAAAAAGCTTGTCATAAGTGGACTATTAGTTGCCGTATCAATTCAGTTAACCTATCTTTTAATTACAAAGTTTGCTTTGTTGGAATTACCAACTTCCATTTGGATCCAATATTTTGCAGTTAATATTATCGCAACGTTAATGGGGACGTTTCTAATAGAAATCATACGCATGAATGCTGATTTATTAGAGAAGTTGATGAAAGCAGAAAAACTAAAAGTAGTCAGTCATTTAGCGGCGAGTATTTCTCATGAAGTGAGAAACCCCTTAACAACTTGTAAAGGATTTTTACAACTTTCACATCAAGAAGAAACCTCCCCACATTTGAAAAATTACATTGGAACTGCCATTCAAGAATTGGATCGAGCTTCTAATATTATTAATGACTACTTAACATTTGCAAAACCCGCTCCTGAAACTATGGAGAAAATTTCTGTTTGTGTTGAAGTCCAAAATGTAGTGAATATATTAACTCCGTTAGCCAATATGAGCAACGTTCAACTCAAAACTTCAAAAGTTGAATATATTGAGTGCTATATTTTAGGTAACCAAAGGAGATTACAACAATCTTTAATAAATATTGTAAAGAATGGCATTGAATCCATGCATGCTGGAGGGGAATTAGAGATTAATTTATCATCTGATTATTCATCAGTACGTATAGAGATCCGGGATGAGGGCAAAGGTATGAGTCAGCACCAAATTAATCGATTAGGCGAACCGTATTTCACCACAAAGGAAAACGGGACTGGTCTTGGCATGATGGTCTCATTTAGTTTAATAAAAGGAATGGGTGGGCAAGTCAATGTAGATAGTGAAGTCGGAAAGTGGACTTTATTTTCAATTGAATTCCCAGTGGTGCAGTAATTCAAGACGTAATTTTTCCTATATTTCATATAAAAAAGTGGCTGAATTTACATCTTCAGCCGCTTTTTAGTTGAATCACATTCGTGTAGAGTTGTGTGTGGATAGCTTGCGGCAGCGGTATGGAGTTATCTACATTTATCAATTATTCGAATATAAAGGAGAAAGTGCATGACAGGAAAGACTCACATCATTGGCGGATTGGCAGCAAGTCTTGCAGTTTCACAGTTTACCAATTACGATCCCGTTCTTTTAGTAGGAGCGGGAGTTGTCGGTGGACTGATCCCTGACATTTGTCATGGAGGTAGTAAAATCGGTCGAACGTTTCCATTGTTATCGAAATTGATTAACATTTTGTTTGGACATCGTTCATTCACGCACAGTTTGCTTTTTTTGGTCATTGTCGCAGCACTTTTACATACGTATGCATTAAATGAAGCGGTTACTGTAGGGGTTTTAGTTGGTATGATAAGCCACTTCATTTTAGACATGTCTACAAAAAATGGAATTAAATTATTTTTCCCATTTACAATTAGAGTGCGTTTTCCTGTGACCACACGAACTGGTGGGAAAGTAGAAGAAGTAGTATTGGCAGCATTGTCTTTGATATCCGTATATTTTGGATACGAAGCATTTGGTTATTATTTTTAAGGTTATGCTCGATCAAAAAAGAAAGTGGTCGGCTATTTCTTTCACTTTCCCCGGAAGAAACGCTAGCCTCCTCTGCTCATCTGTCTAAGACAGCTAAGTAGAGAAGGTTTAGCTTGTTTCTTTATTCCGCTGAAGTCTTTAGAAATGCCGACCATATTCTTCTTCTTTTGTGCATAAAATATGAACTCGATTTTTACAGATAAAAGCTGCAAAAAATGCAGGTTTTTTTGTATAAATACGATAAAATTTCGAATCCTAATCCATGCTTAAATAGAAAACCAATTTAAACCACTTCAATTAGCAGCGTCAGGGAATATACGCTTAACAAGCATGCTGAATTCTTCACCTAAACCTTCAATTGGTTCACCCGCTTCGATTTTATCAGCGTAGTCAGTCATTCGATCAACAAAGTCGGGATTCACTGAAACATATACGTTTTCCAGATCCGTATTTGTCGCTTTTACTTGATCACCAATTTTAGCATTAATTTGCTCAATTTCTTCGGAACCTTCTACTACTTCTGATAAATCATCTTTTAATACCGCTGCTACATAGGCATTGTTGTCTGTAATAATGACTGTTGCACTTTTTACTTCTTCTAATTCCGTCACCTTTTTCTCAGCTTCTTCGGCTCGTTCTAAATTTGCTTCGTCCATTTCATCTTCATTTTCCATTTCGTTATTCAAGGTTTCATCGGGCTCCGCATTGTTGGCATTATTATTTGTTGTTTCGTCCGCTTCTTGTGTCCCACACCCTGATAGCGCTAAACAAAGAATAAGGGTTGAAAGGAGTATCCATAATTTCTTCATTTTGTACCTCCAAATAGTTTGATGCTTTAGGTTGGTCATATATTTGTCCTTTACTCATGGTTTTATTTGGGGATACAGATGAAAATCAATGAGAAAAGCGACTGAAAGGAAGCACTCAGTCGCTTTTGTTAAAACACTATTCAAAATTAACTTTAGTATATCTACTCTAATTCAGCCGATTGAATTACTTTTTGTCCATCAATGATGACGTAGAAAACTCTAATTTTCACTTTCGATTCCAAATCATCGAAAAATGGTCTTGCTACTTCGGCAAGTCGCATTGCTTCAATCTCATTTTGTTCATTGACCACTTCAATGGAGTTTAAATCTTGGCGTCCATTATAAGTGACGACCTCTTCTTCAACTTTTAATTTCGCATCACTTAAAGTTGTAGCAGTAGCACCTTCCCAAATGATTTCCTCAGATACCTTCCAGTCTTCTGCTTCCTCTGCAGTTGACCATACCTCAAGTGTATAAGTCCCATTTGCTAGGGAAGCGAGGCCTTCTGAGGCATTAACATCCATTTCAAGCTTTTCGCCAGGTTTCAATACGCTTTCTTGAAGCATTTGCGTGTACATTTTGTTCTCTGAGTCCTTGTAAAGTACATCACCGTTTTCATCAATTAGCTGATAATCGAAAAATTGAGCACTGTTCATCGTTAAGGTTACATCTTTCTCTGTGTCATTTTTAAGCTGGAAGACGTACTGATGATCACCTGCTTCATTCTTAATTAAGCTTGGGACTACAGCACCTGCTACAATCCCTTTGTTTTCATTGTTGCTTCCTGTTTTCGAATCATCACTTTCGCCAGTTGTTCCACAAGCGGCTAACAATAAAACTAAACCAGCAGTCATCATCATTTTCCACAATTTCTTCATTGGAATAAACCACCCTTCATTTATATATATTAGTCCGTAGTAAGAGTAGAAGAGTTACAACAAAATTAAAATAATTATGTGTTGTAAGGATAACGTTGAAACTTTCATAGGCGTCATCTCGTATCATGTATCAAATGATTTTTGGAAGGATTTTGTAGATGAAAAACAACGTTATCTTGCTCGATTTAATTTTTTATTTAGCTTTGCCCTTATTTGTATGGCATGTGTTACGCGACCATGTTGGTGACTACTATGCCATGTTGTTAACGAGTGTGCCAGGCATTATTTATACCTTATATCGATTTAAACAAACGAAGAAACTGAATGTTACCGGGACTTTTATTTTGGCGACTTTAGTCATTGGAACTGTTATTGACTTATTATCAGGATCTGCACTAAGACTTCTATGGAATAACGTATTTTATTCACTTGCTATGGGCGTGTTTTTTTTAGGAACGATGCTATTTAAACATCCGCTAGCACTCTATTTCGCATTAGATGTGGCTGAATTACAAGGTCATGATCGGAAATTTAGTAAGCATTTATTTTATCACAAACCTCTATTTCTTATTTTCCAAGGAATTACGCTTATTTTAGCTTTAAGAAGCGGTTTGTTCGCAGGTCTTAATTCATGGTTAATCTTAGAGTATGGAGTCGAGGTTTTTGATAAAGGAATATTATTAAAACAAGTATTAGGTTGGGTAATAACCGGCGTAACTGTTATCGGGTTTTTCTATGTAAGTAAAGTGATACAAGACTCGCCTGAATTGATTAAGAAAGTGCAAGCTGATCTTGCAGAAACGTAATTTAATGTTTTATTGAAAAGGAATAGGGAACTCTTATTACTAAAAAAGGAGAGGATTTCTATGCCTTGGAATAAAAATGATTACCCAGATTCATTTAATAACTTGAATGCAGATGTTAGGAATAAAGCAATCGAAATTGCCAATGCATTACTTGAGGATGGTATGGAGGAAGGAAGAGCCATTGCCATCGCCACTGAAAAGGCTAGAGAATATGTCACTGGCGACAAGAAGCAAGAGGTCTATCAAGTGAACGCACATACCGATGGGTGGCAATTAACGAAAGAATCGAGCAAGAAAGCCATTTTTGTAGACAAAACTAAGGATGCAATACTCGAAAAAGCCAAACCATATGTAAATGAAAAAAATGGTGTGTTGAAGGTTTATCATGAAGACGGATCCTTGCAAGATACCTTGTATGAAGTAGATTGATGTTGAGGTTGCCTCGTTAAGAGGTGGCCTTTTTTGATGGTCGCCTAGAAATCCACAGCCACTAATTCAAGGGTGTTGAATTGTTTGAAAATCATGAATTTTAGAATGTGGTACTCGAATCCTTGAATCGGGTGCTCGAATTCGAGAATAGCACCATCCAAATGGAGAACAACCGCATCCAATCCTTGAATACCAACCGCCAAATCGAGAATGCACATATTTCGAGACAAAAATAAAAGCCTCTGCCGCAGCAGAAGCTTCCAAATGTAATTATAAAATTTTATCCAAAAAGTCTTTTGCTCTTTCAGTTTTTGGATTAATGAAGAAGTCGTTTGGTTTGCCTTCTTCAAGTAAGACACCGTGATCTAGGAACAGAATGCGATCGGCGACTTCACGAGCAAAACCCATTTCATGTGTCACGACAATCATGGTCATTCCTGATTTCGCGAGGTCTTTCATAACATCCAATACTTCTTTCACCATCTCAGGATCAAGGGCTGATGTTGGTTCATCGAACAACATAAGTTCAGGTTCCATAGCTAGTGCACGAGCAATTGCCACACGTTGTTTCTGACCGCCAGAAAGGCTGCTCGGATAAGCGGATTCTTTTTCAGACAAGCCTACTTTGTGCAACAAGTTTCGAGCGCTTTGTTCAGCTGCTTGTTTTTTCACGCCTTTTGCTTTCATTGGTGCATAGGTTAAGTTTTCTAAAACCGTCATATGTGGAAACAAATGAAAATGTTGAAAGACCATACCAATTTTTTGGCGCATTTTATGGATCGGTGTTTTTGAATCGGTTAAATCTTGATTTTCAACGAGAATTTTTCCTGATGAAGGAGTCTCTAAAACATTTAAGCATCGAAGAAAAGTTGATTTTCCGGAGCCGGAAGGACCGATTATAGCGACAACTTCGCCTTTTGAAATTTGTGTCGAAATATTGGTTAGCACTTCATTTTTCCCAAAGCTTTTGGATAGATTCTCAACTTTAATCACTGACCTTCAACCTCCTTTCAATCACTTTTCCAATGGAGGATAGAACAAAGACCATCAACCAGTAAATGAATCCGACAAAAAGCAAAGGTTCAAAACTACGGTAGATGTCTGATCCCACTACTTGAGCACGACGCATTAAGTCTAATACTGAAATCGTTGATACAAGAGCAGACTCTTTCGTCAAGGTGATGACTTCGTTCATAAGCGCAGGTAAAATATTTTTAAAAGCTTGCGGTAAAATGATGTCTTTCATCATTTGTTTATAAGGGATACCTAATGCCATAGCAGCTTCTGTTTGGCCTTTATCGACAGCTTGAATTCCCGCTCGAATAATTTCAGATATATATGCAGCTGAATTTAGTCCAAAAGCTAAAATAGCTGATAAAAATGGAGAAATATCATAGCCAGTCAGTTGCGGAATAGCAAAATAGAAAATCATCAACTGAAGGATTAATGGCGTGCCTCGAAAAATGGATGTATAAACGATGGCAAACCAATTTAATAGTTTAATCGAACCAATCTTACATAATGCTAAGAGTGTTCCTAATATAAACCCAAAAATCAATGCAACAAATACAAATTTTAACGTTACCCAAATTCCTTCTAACATAAAAGGAATATAAGGCGTGATTTGACCAAAGTCTAAATTCATGCCTTACACCTCATTTCTATATTTTACTTTCACGCAAACTTATTCTTCTTTCAACCATTTGTCTTTTAATTCTTGTAGTTTGCCGTTTTCTTCAGCTTCTTTTAAGATTTCATTTACTTGGTCAACCAGTTCACTACCCTTAGGGAATGCTACTGCCATACCAGGGGAGCTACTTGTTGGATCGTTGAATCCAGCTAAGCCTTGTTCTTCGATGTACCCTTGAGCTACAGCCTTATCCATATAAGCAACATCAATTTTTTTAGACAATAATTCTTGAATCAAAACGTTTGAGTTATCCACCGCTTTCATTTCAAAATCTACCGTTTCTTTTTGAATTTTCTTAGCACCATCTTCTTGAATTGTGCCTAATTGAACGCCAAGTGATTTGCCTTTTAAGTCTTCGATCGTTTTAATTTCCGAATCTTTTAGTGTAATAAACATTTCACCTGAATGATTGTATTCTGTAGAAAAATCGACGTTTTCCTTACGTTTATCTGTTGCTGACATACCGGATAACACCATATCAATTCGTTCTGTTTGCAATGCACCAATTAAGCCATCAAATTTCATATCTTGAATTTTTAGTTCATATCCCAATTCATCGGCGATGTAATTAGCTAAATCGATATCAAAACCTTCAAAGTTCCCTTCAACATCTCGTGACTCGAACGGTGGGAAATCAGCTGAAGTTGCCATTTCTATTACCTTTTTCTCCCCATCATTTGAAGAGTTTGCATCCTCATTTGTAGAAGACTCTTCTCCACAAGCACCAAGAAGCATTGCACTAATTGTTATCGTTCCTACTAGACCCCATTTTTTCAACATGTATATCCCTCCTTGTTAATGTATATTTATGTGATTAAATGGATTTTAACACGCTATTTATAACGTGTATAGTATTTTTATTCAAAAATTAAAAGTTCCATAATTCTGAAAACTATTGATTGATTAGCTATATTTGAGAGGTTGAAGGTGCTGAAAGAGTTTACTCGAAATGATTGGTTGAATAAATATGCATAAAAAACAACTTGATTCATTGTTGAATAAAACCCCGCAGGGTATATGTTTTGACAGGAGGCTTTGTATCATTAAAATAAGGATTAGAAACAAATACGAATGTTGGAGGAAAATATGAAAAAATTATTAGTTTTGATTGCCATCGTTACATTATTTCTTGCTGCATGTGGATCAGAAAATAGCTATGAAACGATTGAAATAAATACAATTCCACAAAAAATCGAGGAAGGGTACCAAGTGTTAGATGTTAGAGAGCCGTCTGAATATGACATGGGACATATCGTTGGTGCAGAAAATAAGCCACTTTCTGAATTGAAAGCTGGTAACTTTGAAGGTTTGGATTCAAGTGAAAAGTACGTGGTAATTTGCCAAAGTGGCAATCGATCTAAAGAAGCTAGCGAAATCCTTACTGGTGAAGAATTCTCAATCTTAAATGTTTCTAAAGGCATGTCGTCTTGGACTGGGGAAATCGAATAGTCTCGACGAATTGTTAGGTATTTCAAGTTTTAGCATATTAACTAATTCTATAAGTTGTATTCATTTGCCCACTTGAGCATACTAAATGAAAGATACATAAATTCATTTAGTAGGATGTGAAGCGATGTTTTTGGCGTGGAATGAAATTAAGAAAAACAAACTCCGATTTGTATTAATCACGGGTGTTTTAATGCTTGTTTCTTATTTAGTGTTTTTCTTATCTGGTCTGGCAAACGGACTAGAGAGCTTGAATCGAGAAGCGGTAGATAAGTGGGATGCTACGGGGATCGTTTTAACAGAGGAATCGGACAAGAGCATGCCTCAATCTTCAATGACAATTGAAGATGCAGACGCGATTGATGCGAATGAAATTGCTATTATTGGCCAATTAAACGCGGTTGCCACAAGTGCAGAAAATAAAGCAAACGTCGCCATTTTTGGGATTGAAGAAGAGAGCTTTATTATGCCTGAAGTAACTGAAGGTGAAAGCTTCTCAAATGAAAATGAAGTCATTGCCAGTGATACATTACTAGAAGAAGGATTTAAACTCGGCGATGAATTAGAATTATCATCTACGGATGAAGTGTTGAAAATTGTCGGATTTACTGAGTCAGCAAGATTTAATGCAGCACCAGTGTTGTATGGCGATTTATCGACTTTCCAACGAGTGAAATTCGGTGAGGCAGCTGGCGAAAATGAGAACCAAATTAATGCAGCGGTTATTCGAACGGACGATCTGTCGAAAGTAACAATTGACGATAACTTTGAATTAATTGAAACCGAAACATTTATCGAAAATCTACCTGGTTATACGGAACAAAGTTTAACACTCACGTTTATGATTTATTTCTTATTTGTTATTTCATCTGTGATTGTGGCTATATTCCTTTATGTTTTAACAGTACAAAAAATAAGTATGTTTGGTGTAATGAAAGCACAAGGGATTTCAAACCGATATCTTGCGAATTCTGTTGTTGCCCAAACATTTATATTAGCAGCAATTGGGGTAGTGGTAGGTTTTGGGTTAACTTTGTTAACGGGAGCATTTCTACCCGCGGCAGTTCCTGTAGCCTTTGACCTTGTAACCATGATGATTTACGGACTAGTATTAATAGCAGTTGCCATAGTGGGCGCAGTATTTTCTGTCTGGACCATTGTGAAAATTGATCCACTGAAAGCGATAGGGGGCTAAACCATGGCTGTATTGGAATTAAATCAAGTTACGAAATCATTTGGTGAAGGTCATAAAAAAGTAGAGGCTATGAAAGAAACAGAGTTTAAAGCTGAAAAGGGTGAATTGATTGCGGTCATCGGTCCTTCCGGTTCGGGGAAAAGTACATTTTTAACCGTTGCTGGAGGTCTGCAAACTCCTACTAGTGGAGAAGTGATTATTAACAATCAAAACATTACAAAGCTGGCTGAAAAGAAGAGGTCAAATATTCGATTACAAGAAATTGGTTTTATTCTGCAGTCTTCAAATCTTGTTCCGTTCCTAACGGTTGACAACCAAATGCGGTTGCTCGATAAGGTGAAAAAAGGCAATATGACGAAGGAAGAGTTAGAGCAATTGTATAATGATTTAGGGATTTATGACTTGAAGCAAAAATATCCATCAGATTTATCGGGTGGTGAGCGACAACGTGTGGCAATCGCCAAATCCTTATATAGTAACCCATCCATCCTCTTAGCAGATGAGCCGACAGCATCTCTTGACTCAGATCGAGCATATGAAGTAATGGAGCTTTTGCAAACAGAAACGAAGAATAAAAATACAACAACGATTGTCGTAACTCACGATACTCGCCTCATCGATTATTGTGATAAAGTATTCAAAATGACAGATGGTGTACTTGCCTTACAATAATAATAAAAGGACCTTTCCGATGGGAAGGTCCTTTTGTCTTTACTGATTTAGAAGAAGAATATTGGTAAGCGTAAATTCATTGCTTTCACATGGTTTTTAATGAAATTAAGGCTTCATGGATTAATTGAAGTTTCGTTTCGACACGGTGCATCAAATAGAAGGACACGAAAATCGGAAACCCAACTTCTTGGATAACAGTAAGCCATTCGTTCATTTGTTTTCCTCCTTTTTTTAAGATAATGTGTGAAAAAGGCTGCACACAAGGAAATTGTGGCAGCCATTTATACTGATATGAAAGTGTGGATTTTTGGATATCAGTATTTGAATAGACATAGCTTGCACCAATTCTGGGTGCAAGCTATGTTTTGATTACAATTCAGTTACGTTACGTTCAACAATACGTGCCTGATCAGCAGAGACTAAGTTAGCACCGTCTGCGTAAAAGACATTGCTAGCTAACACGCCTTGCATACCACTTACTACTTCTGCTCCAGTAAGGTCTGCACGTGGCTCGTCCACCGAAATCGTAAACTTTTTACCTTGAGCTGTATTAAACAGCATTTCTAAAACTTTCGCCATTGGTCATTTCCCCTTTCAAATTAGTTTTGGATGTTTCCTGTTTCAATCTTTTCTGCAGCTAATAATGGACGAGATGAGAATCCAGCTAAAATCGTTGTGACATCTAATAACTGATCTGCTGTAGACGCTTCATTTACGTTGCGATATGATTTCGATTTTCTGATAACCTTCCCATCTTGAGTCATACCTGCTTCAAACGTCAATCGAACAATCCCTTGTTTAAATTCGATGTTTGCCATGTTTACCACCTCCTTTCATAACATACATAGAAAGGAAGTTATGAAAAGTGGACAAGTTTGGAAAATAAAGCTGAAAATATCTGAATCTTTAGATACGGAATAGAGAGGATTTGGTATTCTTATTAATATAGGGATTAAAACTAGGGCATAGAGAAGGGGTCTTTTATTAATGGAACAAACAAAAAAACCGAAAAATGAGATTTGGGAATGGTCGAAGGCATTAATAATAGCTTTTGGACTCGCATTTATTATCCGTTATTTTTTATTTACACCGATCGTAGTAGATGGAGAATCCATGATGCCCACTTTAGAACATGGCGAGCGAATGGTTGTAAATAAAATTGGCTACCAAATTGGAGAACTTCAACGATTTGATATCGTCGTATTCCATGCCTCACAAGAAAAAGATTATGTAAAACGTGTGATTGGATTGCCTGGTGATCACGTTGCGTATAAGAATGACCAGCTATATATAAACGGTGAAATACAAGAAGAACCTTATCTAGATTCATTTAAAGCACAATTGCCTTCAGGAACTTTAACGGAAGACTTTACATTGGAAGAATATACTCAAAAATCAATCATTCCGGAAGGGTATGTTTTTGTAATGGGAGATAATCGAAGAAATAGTTTAGATAGCCGTGAAATTGGATTGGTTTCCATTAAAGAGATTATTGGAGACACTAATGTTGTCTTTTGGCCGATTAATGAAATGGGTCATGTAAAGTAAATAGGAGGAACACATGAAAACAACGAATCAGTGGAATGAAGTAGATAGTGACTATATTCGAAAAAAACTCATTGAGTATAATCTCACAAAAATACCTGAGGAAGTAAAACATGCTGTGAAAAAGGTTAGTTCAATCCTAAGAAATGATCAAGGGGATATTGTTGGAGGTATTACTGGAAATATTAACTGGTATTGCTTACATATCGATTTTCTATGGGTAGATGAATCTCTTCGAGGAAAAGGTTATGGAAAAGAGTTAATAAAGAATATAGAGGAAATAGCAAAAGAAAATAAATGCCGTATTATTCAATTAGATACTTTTAGCTTTCAGGCGCCGGACTTTTATGTCGCTTGTGGATATAAAATAGTTGGAGTGATTGAAAATCATCCAACGGATTCGATGAATCAATATTATTTAGCGAAAAAATTACTTTAACTTTTATTGAAGTGAATGAAAACCTTACCAGAAGGAGCTGTGTTACCCATGTATGAACAAAAAACAAAGGAAACAAATCACAGTGTCATTGAGTTTATTGAAGCGGTTGAAAGTCCTAAAAAACGTGAAGATGCCTATAGGTTATTAGATATTTTCACAGAAACAACAGGTCATGAAGCTAAAATGTGGGGTCCCTCCATTATTGGGTTTGGGAGTTACCACTACAGATATCCAACGGGTCATGAAGGTGATGCACCACTTGTTGGGTTCTCGCCAAGGAAAGCTAAAATCAGTTTGTATTTTGCGACAGGCGATACAAAACGTGAAGAGTTACTTCAGAAATTCGGAAAGCACACATCTGGTAAGGCCTGTGTTTATTTCAATAAAATAGACGATATCGATGTTGATGTTTTAAAGGAATTAATTACCCAGTCTATTTCATTTCTACAAGATTTATATTCAACAACTTGAGAGTCTTTGATTACACTTCAAAATAGAGGTGTTTATGAAGACTACACCCTGGGTTAAACGAACTTTTGCACGAAGGACAAGTAGAGTTGCAAGATAGATAGTCTTCAATCGTCAGTTCATGTCCACAAGAACCACATAAAATGGCTTTTTGATCGAATTGACTAATAGGCCAAACTTGTGGTGACTCGCAACCAAATTCATCGTGACAAGAGAAGCAAGGATAGTACGTATTGCAACAATAAAACTTGATAGCGATTCGGTCTATTTCAGAATGGTAATGATGGCAACGTGTTTCACTGTCAACATCATTGCCTTTTACTAGGTGTCCGTGAATAATCATTTAAAGTCCTCCAAAATTAATTGTTCATACTGAAAGAAAATCGTTTCCAAAAGTATACTACTTGTCAAAAATGCTTGCATCCATAATCTTTTTCACCTGTCATATGAAAGCAGCTATTGACAGGTGTTTGTTTCGAAAAAAAGTTAAAGTGGATATACGAGGTGATTACATGAATTGGATAGAGTCGCTACAGAAATCAATCGATTATTTGGAAGATCATTTAGATTCGGAAATCAATGTGGAAGATGCAGCAATGGCAGCAAATGTTTCAGTCTTTCATTTCCAACGAATTTTTATGGTTCTTACAGATATTAGTGTGATGGAATATGTGCGGCGACGGAGATTGACTCTGGCTGCGCAGGAGCTAGCATTAACTTCCGTTCGAGTAATTGATGTAGCATTAAAATATGGTTATGAAACACCAGAAGCGTTCGCCAAAGCATTCAAGAGACAACACGGCATGTCACCAAGTGATGCTCGTTCTTCGCAAAAAGGATTGATCACGTATAATCGTTTAATCATCTCAGTTCAGTTAAAAGGAGCATATCCAATGAAGGTAAGAATTGAAGAAAAAGAAGCTTTTCAAATTGTAGGTGTGAAGAGGACTTTCTCATGTGGAAATGGAGAAAATACGAGAGAGATTCCGAAAATGTGGCAAGAAGTTCATCAAAATGGCATCAATGATGAATTGACCCATTTGAATAATGGGGCAGTTAAAGGGATGTTAGGTGTATGTCGCATGATGGAAACGTCAACAAGCACAATGGAATATTGGATTGCCGCAGCAATGGAAGGTAATGAGATTCCAGAAAGATATGAGGCGTTTGAAATTCCTTCAGCAACATACGCAATATTTGAAGTGGTTGGTCCGATGCCGGAAGCGATCCAAACGATGTGGGAAAAGATTTATAGTGAATGGTTCCCATCTAGCTCATACCGTCCAAGTGGATCAGCTGAATTAGAAGTCTATTCAAATGATAATGCCACCAAGGCTGATTACTATTCAGAGATTTGGATACCAGTAGTAAATAAAGAATCAAAATAAGTAAATGTGGCAGAACCTTGAATGTCATGAGGACGAATTTTGTTTAATTGTCGTTGCAATTCTGTACACCTTCTCGTGGACTATTTATAATGAACGATGTAGAAGCGGGAGGTTATAACGATGAAAAGACCACTAGACAAGTTTCGTACGATGGGTTTAATAGAGGGAGGTTCTCTATTAATATTAGTATTTTTAGCGATGCCATTGAAATATTTTTTTGATTTTCCAGAAGCAGTTAGTGTAGTTGGTGCGATTCATGGGTTTTTATTTGTCACGTACTGTTTATTCATTGCTTACATGACATTTGTGGTTAAATGGCCATTTATATATAGCGTAATTGCTGTTATTGTCGCGTTTATCCCGTTTGGGAATATTATCTTAGATCGCCGACTTCAAAAATTAGAAATGGCTTAAAAAAACACCAGTAGATCTAATCTACTGGTGTTTTCATTGTCTACTTTTGTCTTTTCAATACTAAATACACAGTTATTGCAGCTGTAGCAGCATTTAAAAAAGTACCCCAAAGTAAATCGACTACCGTAATGAATATGGGCCAGTCACTTAATGTTGCGAGATTAGTTAAATCATACGTTGCATAAGTCACAAGCCCAAAAAATCCGCCCGCCAATAAAGCATATCGAACACTCTTTTGTTCGGTGGAAGGTCGAATGACAAAGAACACTAATCCTGCAATATACAATAAGTAAAAAAGTGCAGCAGCTAACCAATTAACGTCATCTTTTAATAAAAAACCAATTTGATCTTCATATAATTTAGTAGAAATAAATGCTAGCCAAACAATGTCGACCAAGAAAAAAACGACAAGTGTTAAACCATAGATTTTCAAATGTTTTGCCATGTTCATTTTCACGTCCTTATCACTTTATTTGTAAGAGAATCGTATCAAACGAAGGCTATGAAAATCGACTTGTAACAATCGGTGAAAACACATTGTCTTTTTAACTGTTTAAAACTTTAAGTGTAAAAGCTTTTACATCTAGAGCCGTTTCTTCTTTTTTAACATCTTCTAACATCACATTACGGAAGTAATCTACACTTGCAGGTAATGGTAAATTTAATAATTTTGTTAAAGCTTCTTGATACATTAAGACGAATTCAGGGTCTGTATTCCCTCGCTTTAACTCTGCAAAGGATTCATAGAATTGATCGAGCTTATCAGCAAATTCTAAAATTCGTCCTTCGATTGTGGCGTCTTTTCCTTCTTTCATTCGATCAAAGAAAACCGCTTGAAATTCTTCAGGAATCTCTTCAACAATAAATTTTTCCATCATTTTTTCTTCTACGTGAGCAATCATTTGCTTCAGTTCAGGAGAAGCATGTTTCACCGGAGTTTTAATATCGCCAATAAACACTTCGGCAAAGTCATGATTAATGGTTTTCTCATAAAGTGCTTTCCAATCAATCACTTCACCATTTCTCTCTTCGATCGTTGCGAAAAACATAGCATATTGTGATACTTTCCAACTATGGGCTGCTACATTATGTTCTTCGAATTTAAACTTACCCGGACAACGAATAATACGTTCCAAGTCATTCATACTTGTGAAAAATCTATGGATTCCCATGAAATAATCGCCCCTTCTATTGTTCATCATCTGAACGTCTATTGTTAGATTCTTTCTAGTATACCCCGTGAGTCGAAACATGCATCCTATGAATTTTTTTAAAATCAAGGAGCTATGCAATTACAACTGAGATGACGATTTCTCTAACTGAGATGGTCAAAATTCTAACTGAGCCACTATTCCCCAAACAGAAACACCGTCCAAGCTTTAGCGGGCGGGGCAATTAAGATCTTAAACCATTAATTGATGCTGCACGCTTCGCTTACGCAGCCTTTACTGTGGGCATATCCTGTTGAACAATTACAACTAAGAAGGCGATTTCTTTAACTGAGAGTGTCAAAATTCTAACTGAGACCTCGATAATTCTAACCAAGAACCCCAAAATTCTAACTGAGCCACTAAAAAAGACCACTAGTCAGTTTTCACTGACTAGCGGCCTTTTTGAATCATTATTTTTTCTTTTTAGAAGCTAATTTACTTAATGCTAATGCACCAGCAAATACGCCGATTGTTGTATTTGTACGTTTGTTAAATACTTGTTTGAATACCAAGTTAAGATTTTGTGGACGTTCAGCTAATCTTCTCATGAAGTAGCCATACCAGTCATCTCCAAAAGGTACATACGTACAGAAGTTATAACCTTCTTTAGCTAAGGATACTTGCATATCTTTGCGGAAGCCATATAGCATCTGGAATTCATATTTATCTTTAGAGATTTGATTTTCTTCAACAAATTTCTTTACGTGATTAATCACGTTGTGGTCATGTGTTGCAATTGACGTGAAATTACCATTCAACAAATGGTACTCAATTAATTTAATGAAATTGGCATCAATATCTTGAGTTGTTTGGTATGCGTATTCAGCAGGCTCTTTATAAGCACCTTTTACGATACGTAAACGTAAATGTTTGTAGTTCTCAATGTCATCTTGAGCACGGAAGAAATAAGCTTGAATAACTGTTCCGACATTGCTGTATTCTTTTAATAAAGCATCCATCAAGTCAAAAGAAGGCTGAAGGTGACCGTAGTCTTCCATGTCTAAATTAATATGCATGTCGTATTTACTTGCAGCGGCAACGATTTCTTTTAAGTTTTCGTAACAGAAATCATAATCGATATCTAATCCTAATTGTGTAGGTTTAAGTGAAATATGTGCATCAACTTCATTTTTATGAATTGCTTCGATTACTTCCAAGATGCTATTTTTTGCTTTAATTGCTTCTTCTCTTTCGAAGACGAATTCACCTAAATTATCGACTGTTGCACTAATTCCTAGTGCATTTAATTCGCGAATGCTTTTAATCGTCTGTTCAACATTCGTCCCTGCAACTACCGTTTGCGCACCTAATTTAAGACCATATTTTTTTGCAGCAGTCGTTAGCAATTGGTTTTTTGATAACGCCATGAATACATCTTTTAACATGTTTTTTCCTCCTGAAAATAAATCATTCTATGTGATCTTACTTACAATTAATAAGAATCGGTATAGGATCATGTGAATCATGATTAGGTCTTATTATAAATCTTTTTAACGAACATTCCTATTACAAAAATTGATAATATACGTTAATTGTTTCAGTATCGTGAATTTATTTTGAACTGGGCACCACAATAGGGTTCATAACGGAACAATATCAGAAATTACTGAAAATATGAAGGTAGATTAGCTAATGTGGAATGCGTCTGATTCAGGCAAAGATTCAATTAATTCAGGACCAAATAAGGACGCAGGCGTGTAACTACCACCGGGAACGGATTGATTTAGGAAGCGCGTGACAACCTCTAACGCACCGTAAATAGTTAATGTGTACACATTTGCAGTTTTTATTCGCACGGTTATTTTTTCGCCTATTGTATTATGTGCTTCGCCCCAAATGTAAGCAGGAGAATTCTGTCGAGACGCTAGATTTGGACCGCTCACTTTTGTATCGACCCATTTATTCAAAAATCGTTGAATAAGGGAAGAAGCTAAAACTGGCTTGAATTTGTTTAATACTCGAGTAGCATGCATTTTAGTAGGGGTCATTGGAATCCAAGTGTTGATATTAGGAATTCCTGTAGAATAGAAAGCTGTCGAGACATCACCCCAAGGAATGGCGACTGCTGTCTTTGATCCTCTTCCAAAATCAATGATACGATTTTTGGTTCCAAGAGGGAATTCTTGGATGACTCCATCTTGACGTTCTGCACTTCCCGAGGCGAGTCCTTGTATCATAGTTTTGAAAGTTCCACGAGAAATTCCAGAGTCGGAATCAAATCCTAGTGATAAATGAGTAGCAGATGGGAGTAACTGTTTCAATTTAAGCGCAACACAGTCCGTTGGAATGACATCGAAACCGACACCCGAACATAAAACGATATTTGCTCTTATGGCACGTTCGGCTACTTCGTTTGAATGGACGTGCTCAAAAACATTTATTTCTCCTGTAATATCAAGATAATGTATACCTACTTTTAGGCATCCCTCAATCATAAGTGAACTTGTTTTTGAAAATGGACCAGCACAATGAAGAACTAGATCGACTCCAGATAATCCAGCGGTTAATTGATCAAGTTGTTCTAAAGGAAACACGCGACTTTCCAGTTGTAGTTTTTTAGCTAATGCTTGAATTTTTTCTTTATTTCTTCCAGCTAAAATAGGGGTTAGACCTCTTTTGACGGCCATTTCTGCTATTAGATTTCCAGTATAGCCATTGGCACCATATATCATCCAAGTACGGTTCATGTTCTATTCCTCCAATGAAGATATTTTGAGAGTATTGCATCCATGTGTAGAATGAAAGAATGAAATCTATTTTGAAAAAGGTGCTTTTATGAAAACATCAATTATTATTGGAGCTGGAATTCTTGGTTCATCTACAGCCTACCACTTGGCGAAAGCGGGGGCGAACGTTATTGTCGTTGACCGTAAAGATCCTGGTCAAGCAACTGATGCTGCAGCGGGAATTATCTGCCCTTGGATTTCTCAGAGGCGCAATAAAGCCTGGTATACGCTAGCAAAAAATGGCGCAGCTTATTATGAAGAGTTAATAGAGCAATTAGAAAGTGATGGGGAACACGATACTGGATATAAACAAGTTGGGGCATTAAGTCTTCATACCGATGAAGGCAAACTTTTGAAAATGCAGGAAAGAGCAACAACTCGCCGTGAAGATGCGCCTGAAATAGGTGATATTCATATGTTACCAAGGGAAGAAACGATTGCTTCATTTCCTTTATTATCAGAAGAATTTAGTTCCGTTATGATTTCGGGTGGAGCTCGAGTAAATGGACGAGCTTTACGTCAATCATTAAAGAACGCGGCCAAGAAATATGGAGCAAAATTTGTTGAGGGTTCAGCGAGCATATCGCATGACCAAACAGTTTTAAAAGGTGTCTTTGTGGGTGATGCATTTTATGAAGCGGATTCAATCATCGTTACGGCTGGGGCATGGGCGGAAGAATTGTTATCCCCAATGGGAATAAACATCCAAGTGTCAGCGCAAAAAGCACAGATTGTTCATCTCCAAATCGAGGATGAGAATACAGGCAATTGGCCGGTGATCATGCCTCCAAATGATCAATATATTTTATCTTTTGATGACGGCAAAATTGTAGTAGGCGCGACACATGAAGATGACCATCATTTTGACCAACGTGTCACAGCAGGTGGATTGCAAGAAGTACTGAATAAGGCTTTAGCAGTTGCGCCAGGTCTACTAGACAGTACGTTTGTTGAGACACGAGTAGGCTTCCGTCCTTTTACACCAGACTTTTTACCGGTCATTGGAGAAATTCCTGGATTTACGGGTCTTTTATTCGCCAATGGCCTAGGTGCTTCGGGTCTAACTGTGGGTCCATACTTAGGTGCTCAACTAGCAAAATTGGCGTTAGGGAAAGAAGTTGAGATAGATTTATTGCTTTATGATGTATCCAAAGCGATAAGTGAATAAAATCTATGTGAAATTTCACTGAAATTGAAAAGCCATCATCCGGTCCCTAATTGGGAGTAGATGATGGCTTTTACTATTGAGGATTAATCGGGTCTTCAACTATTTCAATATGATTTTCTCCCCATGAGCACATGGCATCTAGAATCGGTCGGAGCGACCATCCATATTTAGTTAGAGAATAAATAACTTTTGGCGGAACTTGGTCAAATATGGTTCGGTTCACTACACCGTCGTCTTCTAATTCTCTAAGTTGTTGTGTCAACATTTTTTGAGTGATATTAGGCATGAGTTTTTTTAATTCACTCGTGCGTTTTTCCCCGTCAATCAAGTGACACATTATAACGACTTTCCACTTTCCCCCAATAACATCTAGGGTAGCTTCGACTGGAATATTGTAAGCCATCTATAAACCTCCTTGGCACATTTGATGATCGGTTTTTATCTTTACTAAATCTTAGCATATATCACTTTACACATACTCGCCGAAAGATTCTATAGGTACTAAAAAGTGCCTACATTACTTTAAAGTGCGTACTATTCATTAAGGATTTAAGAGAGCATAATTAGGATTGCTTAAGCAGGAAGCATTTATTTCAAAAAGATGTAATTTCAAAGGAGGAATAAAAATGAGTCACTCTCATACAGTTCAAGAAACACAAAAAAATGGAAAAATGGCATTGTGGGCTCTCGCAATCAGTGCTTTTGGTATAGGGACAACTGAATTTGTTCCAGTGGGTTTGTTAGCAACAATTGCAAATGATTTTGATATTGGGATAACGGTAGCTGGATTTCTGATTTCAGGTTATGCAATAGGAGTAGCAGTCGGTGCACCTATTTTGACGGCTCTTACAAATCGAATTAGCAGAAAATCTTTATTAATGATGTTGATGTTCGTTTTTATTGTTGGAAACATGGTAGCCGCCTTGTCAAATTCCTTTGAATTATTAATGGTAGCTCGCTTCATAACAGCATTTTCCCATGGTGTCTTTTTCGCAATTGGCGCTACCATTGCTGTGCAGTTAGTTCCTCCACAAAAAAAGGCAAGTGCTATAGCTCTAATGTTTACGGGATTAACCGTAGCTACAGTTACAGGTGTACCATTAGGCACGTTAATAGGACAAGCATTTGGTTGGCGTGCAACGTTTTGGGGAGTGGCTGTACTAGGAATTATTGCGATAGTGGCAATTGCATTGTTGATTCCTAAAAATCTACAACAATCACCTCCAGCGAAGTTTAAAGATATGTTTAAATTGATAACAAATACACGACTTTTGCTAGGATTTTCGATTACTGCTCTAGGATACGGTGGTACGTTTGTTGCATTTACTTACTTAACGCCGATTTTAGAAGATATTGTTAAAATTGATGTGAAGTTAGTAAGTATAGTTCTTCTTGTTTATGGGGTAGCCGTCGCAATAGGAAATGAAATAGGAGGCCGTTTGGCTAATCATCATCCTGCTCGTGCATTACTTTGGATGTTTATGATCAATGCGGTAATTTTAATTGTCATGACTTTTTTAATTCCTTTTAAAGTCATAGGGTTGATTTCAATTATATTCATGGGTTTATTCGCATTTATGAATGTACCTGGTCTACAACTTAACATTGTTCAACTTGCAGAAAAATATGTACCAGCGGCTGTAGACGTTGCGTCTGCACTAAATATCGCTGCTTTTAACGTTGGTATTGCAATGGGTTCAATTATAGGAGGGATTGTTATTCAATCAATTGGATTGATTCATACTCCTTGGATTGGGGGAGTCATGGTGTTAAGTGCATGGGTTTTGACATTCATTTCCCTTAAACTTGAAAGAATATAATCATATACAACAAGAAAACCACGACTTTTATCGAGTCGTGGTTTTCTTGTCTAATGATCCAAGTACTGAATCTAATATTCCTTTACCATTCCCACTTTTAGAGAACTGGTCAACTTGCCCTTTTAATTTGTCTCGAGATTCCTTGTTGCGCATGAGGAACGCTGCACCAAGTCCTAGAGCTGCCATTGTTAATGTATTTCTTCTCATTGAGTAACGCCTCCTGTTCATTTGGATGTACTGGTTTTATTCCCCAAAATAGCTCCAATAAACGTTTTTCTTGAAAATTGTTAAATTTTGATGGGATGACACTTATCATATATCTGGCATGATACATGCTTCTATTCAAAAGTCTGACCTTTCCCCATAATTTATAATGGAAGCGTTTATGCTGAAATTTTTCATATAAATAAAGGGGTTTTATAAATGAATTCTTCAAAAATTGGATGGGTTACAGATTCCACCGCTACACTTTCGGCTGATTTTATTGAAAAACATAATATACATGTAGTTCCGTTATTCGTCATTTTCGGCGAAACTTCTTATAAAGAAAATATTGATATCGAATCCAAAGAGTTTTATCAAATGTTAGCAGCTTCAAAAGTGTTGCCAACGACTTCACAACCTTCTCCAGGTGAAATGATCGATTTATTCCAGGAATTAAAAGGGAAGTACGATCACGTCATTGCAATCCACGCTACGGGAGCATTAACTGGTGCGTATGCAGGAGCATTATCGGCAGCTGCCGAAACAGGTGTGGATGCGTTCGTACTTGATTCGCAAATTGGTTCATTCCCTTTAGGGAAAATGGTTGAACGCGCAGTAGAACTAGAGCAACAAGGAAAATCATTCGAAGAAATTGTTGCTGAAATTAAATCATATCCAGCTAAAGCTCGATTGTTTTTAACACCAGGCAGTTTAGAACAACTTCACAAAGGTGGACGAGTGACCGGGACCCAAGCTGTATTTGCGACATTATTAAACATGAAAGTAGTTTTAAAGTTTGATGAAGGTCGAGCTATTTTGTCAGATAAAGTACGCAGTCATAAACGGGCGATTGCCAAAATGGTAGACTACTTAGAAGCAGAAAAGATTCGTGTGAAAGAAGTATCCGTAATACATGCTGATAATTTGAAAGAAGCAACATCTTGGAAAACAGAGCTTGAAAAACAATTTAAGGATATAACGTTTCTTATTACTGAATTTAGTCCAGTACCTGGTACACATGCGGGTCGCGGTACAGTTGGTCTTGCGTGGCTTGGAGAATAAAAGAGCAAAAATCGCAATTTCCGGAATGGGAATTGCGATTTTTTTTTTTATTATTAAGAAAACGTCTATTCTATATTTTTAGAGAAATGTGAAAAAATAAAAAACTAAAAGTTTTAAAAAGGTTCCTTTTTAGGAATATACATGATACAATACCAATCGTGGCTTTACAACGCGACTTTTATGAGAGTTAAAAGTCAAAAAAATTCGAAGAGGTGAAAGAATGATAGAAAAAATAAAACTAGATTGGTTCTCCAATATAAGGGGAGATGTATTAGCAGGATTGGTAGTTGCACTAGCACTTATTCCTGAAGCTATAGCATTTTCAATCATTGCTGGAGTTAATCCAATGGTTGGCTTATATGCATCATTCCTAATTGCAGTGGTTTTAGCGTTTATCGGAGGACGTCCAGGCATGATTTCTGGTGCTACTGGTGCAATGGCTCTGCTGATGGTGCCATTGGTTAAAGATCATGGAGTGGAGTATTTGCTAGCTGCTACGATTTTGACAGGAGTTATTCAAATCCTTTTTGGGATATTTAAAGTAGCTAAGGTAATGAAATTCATTCCACGTGCAGTAATGATAGGTTTTGTAAATGCTCTAGCTATATTAATATTTATGGCTCAAGTTCCTCACTTTTTAGGGATTTCCAATATGACATATGTATTTGTGGCAGTTACCTTGTTGATCGTATATATTTTCCCTCGCTTTATTAAAACAATTCCAGCTCCCTTAATTGCACTTGT
This sequence comes from Paenisporosarcina sp., assembly GCF_057785155.1. Lineage (NCBI taxonomy): Bacteria > Bacillati > Bacillota > Bacilli > Caryophanales > Caryophanaceae > Paenisporosarcina > Paenisporosarcina sp. Next base: position 62,708 of record NZ_JBYNRN010000035.1, on the reverse strand, counting down.
AGTATTAACCGCACTTGCAATTTTCACAAACTTTGAGCTAAGAACTGTAGGCGATTTAGGAACGATTACTCAATCATTACCTTCTTTCCTGATTCCAAATGTCCCGTTTTCGATTGAAACGCTTGTAATTGTGTTTCCTTTCTCGTTGGCGTTAGCAATTGTTGGTTTATTGGAATCTTTATTAACCGCTACAATTGTGGATGATATGACAGGGACGGAAAGTAAAAAAAACAAAGAGTCTCGTGGACAAGGTATTGCAAATGTAGTTACAGGTTTCTTTGGCGGAATGGCTGGATGTGCCATGATTGGTCAGTCAGTTATTAACGTAAAATCAGGCGGGCGAGGTAGATTGTCGACGTTGTTAGCTGGTGTATTTTTAATGTTCTTCATAATCGTCTTAGGAGATTTGGTAATTCAAATCCCAATGCCTGTACTAGTAGGCATTATGATTATGGTAGCAATCGGAACGTTTGATTGGTCTTCCTTTACGTATTTGAAAAAGGCTCCAATTACCGATTCAATTGTTATGGTTGCAACTGTATTAATAGTCGTACTAACCCACGATCTTTCTATTGGTGTTATTGCAGGTGTCATTTTAAGTGCCATTTTCTTCGTCGCAAAAATATCTAAAGTATCTGTAACGAAAAAAGTTATGTATAATATGTCGATTTTCACAGTGGAAGGTCAATTATTCTTCGCTTCAGTTGAGAGTTTCCTAGAATCATTTGATTATACTGTGCACGGTGAACAAATCGTTATTGATTTTTCAAACACACATGTATGGGATGACTCGGGTGTAGGTGCAATTGATAAAGTAGTATTAAAATATTATGAAAATCACAACCGAGTCACGTTAAAAGGCTTAAATACAACAAGTCAACAATTAGTTGATAAATTAGCAATCTTTAATGATGAAAATGCAAAATTACCGAGTCACTAACCAAATAAAGGAGTGTTAAAGATGTATAAAAAAATTCTATTAGCAGCAGACGGATCGAATCACTCACTCCGTGCAGCCCAAGAAGTAGTTAAAATTGCTTCATTAAATAAAGAAGCTACTGTTACAGTCGTATTAGTTGCAGATTTCTCACAGGCAAAAAACGATGTGCTTCACAGTGGTAGTTCCGTCGAGCTTGATTTAAAACGCAGAAAGAAATTATTACCTGTTGAAGAATTACTACGTAAAGAAGATATCAATTACCAGGTGGAAGTTTTACATGGCAGCCCTGGACCTACAATTATTGAATTTGCGAATCAGGAGCACTATGAAATTTTGATTATAGGAAGTCGTGGTTTAAATTCACTTCAGGAAATGGTTCTTGGTAGTGTCAGTCACAAAGTCATTAAACACGCTGATTGTCCAGTTCTTATTGTGAAATAACTACTTTTAATTATGTAAAAAATACAGAGCAATCGATTTTACTGTATCGGTTGTTTTTTTATGTTTGTATCTTGTAATTAAACATGGTACACTAATATTTCTCTAAAAGGGGCTATTTAGAAACCGAATACTCTCAAATTCGAAAGATGATTGATAATTAAATTGTCATGTAAGGAGTGAACATTATTAATAAAAAGATGTTACCTAAGATTTCAATAATCCTCTTAGCCATTATTTTTTTATGGATTAAGACCTACATCTCATATTACGATGTCTTTAAAATTGATATCGAAAATGCAATGCAGGCGATTATTTTATTTATTAACCCATTGAGCTTTATAATGCTACTTTTTGGAGTCGCACTATTTATAAACAAAGAAAAGACTAGAAACGTTTATGTGATAATCACAAGTTTTTTTTCAACTTTCGTTTTATTTGCAAACATGGTATTCTACCGATTTTTTAGTGACTTCATCACTTTGCCAGTTTTATTTCAAACGAGTAATTTTGGTGACTTAGGTGGAAGTGCTATGGAAAACATATATTGGACAGACTCATTGTACTTTCTGGATATCCTCTTGTTAATAGCGCTAGTTAAATATAGACCATCTTTTATGGGGTATAGAAAATTCTTAACAAATGAACGTAAAGCTTATTTCATCGTGACAATTGCAACCATAATCTTAAATTTCGGGTTAGCTGAAGCAGAACGTCCTCAACTTTTGACGAGAACTTTTGATCGAGAAATGCTGGTTAAAAACATAGGGATCTATAATTACCATTTATATGATGTTTATTTGCAATCCAAACAATCAACTCAACGTGCTTTAGCTGATAGTAGCGAAATTGTGAGTGTGGTGAACTTTTTAAAGGCAAATCAGGTTGATTCTTCGACTAAAATGCATGGAATAGCAGAAGGACGCAATATTATTCTTGTGGAAATTGAATCCATTCAGGAATTCGTTATTAATAATAAAATGAACGGAGAAGTCATTACTCCGTTTTTAAATGAACTTACGCAAGATTCTGATACAATTTATTTAGATAATTTTTATCACCAAACCGAGCAAGGTAAAACGGCAGATGCTGAATTTCTATTAGATAATTCTCTTTATCCTTTACCCCGAGGAGCAGTATTCTTTACTCACAGTGGTAATACTTACCATACACTTACAAAGTCACTAAAAAGTGAAGGATATTATACTGCTTCCATGCATGCGAATAGCAAAAGTTTTTGGAATCGAGATATAGTATATGACAATTTTGGGTATGACCGCTTCTATTCTTTATCTGATTATAGTGTCCAAGAAGGTCAATCCGTTAACTGGGGTATGAAAGATATGCCATTCTTTGAACAGTCGGTAGAACATATGAAAGAAATAGAACGCCCATTTTTCACGAAATTAATTACATTAACAAATCATCATCCATTTTATCTTGATGAAGAAGATAAGTTTATTGAAGAATTTGATTCAAATTCTGGAACACTGAATCGGTACTTCCAAACAGTGCGATATACTGACGAAGCCATTAAAGAATTCTTTGCAGATTTAAAGGAGTCCGATCTTTATGAGGATTCCATCATTATTATGTATGGTGATCATTACGGAATTTCGGAAAATCATAATGATGCGATGAAAAAATATTTAGGTAAAGAAATTACTCCTTTTGAAACGGCTCAATTACAGCGAGTGCCAATGTTTATTCATATTCCCAATAGTGGAGTGGGAGGGGTCAATCATTCATTAGTGGGTCAAATCGACTTGAAACCAACAATTGAAAACTTAATGGGAATAGATTCGGAAGATTCCATCCAATTTGGTCAGGATATATTTTCAGAGGAACAAGATCAGTTTGTGATCTTAAGAGACGGTCGTTTTATTTCCCAAAACCTTGTGTATGCGGGAGAGACATGTTGGGAGAAAGAAACAGGAGAACCAACTGATATGGAAGCGTGTACGCCATTTATTGAACGAGCAAATGAAGAACTAGCAAATAACGATATGATTATTTATGGTGATCTTCTTCGGTTTTACGACTCGAAAACTGGGCGTAGTAAGGATTAGACTCAGCAGAAACAGAAACTGAAGCTAAATAATAATCTAAAGTGTGATTCATAAATTTTATTGGGTTTAATACGTAACATAAGTCCCTAATTAGACTGTGAAATAACTAAGATCATATGAATTATACAGACTTAGCAACCGGTATCTTTCCGGTTGTTTTTCTTTATCTCTTTTAATCCTTGTTGTTTATAGAATAGGCAAGACTCTTGAAGAAAAATGGATTGCGAATGCGGTTAGTAAATTAAAGCATGAGTTTCGCTATTGTATGCACAAAATGAATTATTTCTAAAGAAAATAAAAAAAGAGCCAATGGAACTTTTCTTAAAAAAATCCGGAACTTTGAATTATGGTTTGAAATATTTGGGTGGGGATGTTATATTTTAATTAAAACATTCTCAAAAAGGGTCTATTTTGAAACTTTAGTATTTATATTAATTAGAGAGGTCAGAAGGAGAAAGGGGATGCAAAAATGGAAATGTCGAACATCAATATATCAGCAACAAATTCGTCAATAAATAAGGAGATTAAGGGTTCAAAGGTATTGAAAGTGCGTTGGTCGCTATCACAAGGTTACTTTATCATCGAACCACAGGATGAACATTCAAATAAAATCTTAGCGATCAATATGTCTTACTACAACAACGAAAATGAAAAACAATCAACATTAAAAATCAGAAACGCAAGAGAATTAATTGATTCAATGGATCAATTTTTAAGCAAATTGACCGTTTCAAAGGAAGATTATCATGACTCATATCAAACGCTAAATTTTGTGAAAGAATCCTTATTAAATGAATATATTTATTATGAAACAACAGCAAACTTTATTGAACAACAAAATTCAAATGTGAAAACTTTTTTTGAGTTAAAGCCAGATGACACGACTGAAGACTTCGATTATTCAAATGAATTTTATTTTTTGAAAGATATTTTAGCCAAGTTAAGAGATTTATCTCGTTTCGTTTATGGACTTAGTCCACTTACAATAAAAGAAGATGAAGTCTACGACTTAATTATTCACTTAAAGGATTCACTAAATTCGCACGTATTAAAGGAAGATATACATGCTTTTAATCCTTATGAAATCAAAGAAATTTTAAGTCGTTACAAAAAAACATTTACATTAAATGAAATAGGACTGTGGGCAATGGAACTAGAAAAATGTATGTCGAAAAATATCCGCTGTAATTAATTAGAATGAATTAAGAATTAGGATGAACTAAAAATGAAATTATTGAAGAAAGAGTGGATTAAATAAACCGTATAGAAATGATATTTATTCACCAATAGGAATCGGTGAAGGTAAAACTGATTATATTACTTAGTAACGGAGAGAACAATATGGCTAATATTGTTATTTGTTTAAAGTGTAAAGGCAAAGGACTACGGACTGGTTTTTATTTGTTTAAACGTAAATGTAGACATTGTAAGGGGTATGGAATTATAAAAAAGAAGAGAATAATTTAAGTAAGTTCGAACTGGGGAGTTATGATGAAAAAACTCGAAAACAAAATAATTTTATATAAAAAAGAGCCCTATAAAGTAATCAAAGCATTTCCAGGTGGGTTTTATATGATACAAAATATTCGCCATGCCCTTTATATTGAATTAGTTTTACACAAAGATATATCGTCATGTCCATTTTTGTCAGAGGATTTTTTGGATTGACTCCGGACTTATATATTGTGTGAAGAATAAGGTACTTTTCATAAAAGGTAAATGATGAAAATTAAATGATAAAAACTTGGAACTACGTATATTTTAATGGGGAATTAGAAAAAATAGTAAAAATAACTCATCTCAATCCTTCTACAGACACTTCAGCTAAAATCACTCTTCCAATACTGATTGAATAACACTGATAAAAATTGAGAGACACCTAATATTTTATTGGATAATTTTAAATGATTAATAGTACAATAAATAGTAAGATAATTCTGTTAAATGAAAGCGATTTCAATTTAAGGGGGCAAGAACAATGTATTCGAAAATTTTATTAGCTTCAGATGGATCAAATCATGCAGTCCGTGCTGCAGAGTCAGCCTTAAAACTTGTAACGGAGAATTTCACGAAAATTACGATGCTGTATATTATTGACCCGAATAAATTTAAGAAAGTCGCTGGAAATTCTAAGTTTGAAGAAAGTTTTCTTCTTCAAAAAAGAGAAGAGAAACTTCAGGAAACAGAGCAATTATTTATTCGTAAAGGTGTAGAATATGAAGTGAAAATACTTGAAGGAGATCCGGAAACAGAAATTATAAAATATTCTAATCATAATCCACATGATATGTTAATTATGGGAAGTAGAGGATTAAGTGGTTTGCAAGAAATGGTATTAGGTAGCGTTAGCCACAAAGTGATGAAGTGTGCGAAATGTCCAGTTTTGGTTGTGAAGTAATGATGGTTTTTAATATGTAAACTAATATAACTTTGATAAAAATCCTATTTCTTAAGAAATAGGATTTTTAGTTTTCTAAATTACGGTATAAAGTTGATTTACTAATCCCTGTTTTAGCCTTAATTTCCTCAAGAGAATATTTCTTTGAATGGTACATTTCAATCGCTTGATTAACACTTAACATAGATTTTTTAGGTCGCCCGGCAATATTTCCTTTCTTTTGAGCTTCTAGCAATCCAATTTTCGTTTTCTCACTTATAACTTCAGATTGGAATTGTGCGAGCTCTTCTAAAATAAAAAGAAAAGGAAAAGTAGAAGATTCAGATGTATCAAGAGAATTGGATGAAAAATGAACAGATACATTGTTTTTCTTAAGAGATTGTAAAATTTCTAAGAGATGACGAGTCGAATCAGCCAGTGCATACAAGTTATAAACAAATATTTGATCCCCTTCACGGACTGTATTAAGTAAATTTTCTAATTGAGGGCGTTTCTTTGAATCAGAAAAATCTTCGTGAAAAATAGTCAAATGTTCAATTTTATTAAGTTCGTCATTTTGTTTATTATTTATTTCGCTATCAGCGAAAGAGCGTATATACCCATACTTCACTATAATTCGAACCTCCACAAATTTAGTACTATTTATTATATCACATGAATTTATTAGGTTTCCTTTTAATCGTTCCTTTTTGGGACTTTTCATGATATACTATTTTTTATGTCTGATAAGCTAGATCGGTAGAAATGGCTTGATTAAAAAAAATTTAAGATAGGGATGAAGATGTTGATTGAAAAAATAAAATTAGATTGGTTTTCAAATATTCGTGGAGACATTTTGGCAGGAATTGTCGTTGCATTAGCACTTATTCCCGAGGCTATCGCCTTTTCAATAATTGCAGGGGTTAATCCTATGGTGGGTCTATACGCTTCGTTCACCATCGCGGTAATTATTGCGTTTGTCGGAGGACGTCCAGGTATGATTTCGGCCGCTACAGGGGCAATGGCTTTGTTGATGGTACCACTAGTAAAGGATCATGGTGTTGAGTATTTACTTGCTGCTACGATTTTAACAGGTGTCATTCAAATATTATTTGGTGTATTTAAAGTAGCAAAAGTGATGAAGTTTATTCCACGTGCAGTAATGATTGGATTTGTAAATGCACTTGCTATTTTAATCTTTATGGCACAAGTGCCTCACTTTTTAGGGATTTCAAATATGACATATATTTTTGTTGCTGTAACACTCTTAATTGTATACATTTTACCAAGGTTTTTAAAATCTATACCTGCACCATTAATAGCGATAATAGCTTTAACCGCAGTTGCTATTTTCACTAATTTCGATTTGAGAACGGTTGGGGATTTAGGGACGATTACTCAGTCACTTCCTTCCTTCTTTATTCCTGAAGTGCCTTTTTCAATTGAAACTTTAATGATTATTTTCCCGTACTCTTTGGCTTTAGCTATTGTTGGTCTACTGGAATCACTATTAACTGCGACAATCGTGGATGATATGACAGGTACTGAAAGTAATAAAAACAAAGAATCTCGTGGTCAAGGGATTGCGAATTTTGTTACTGGTTTCTTTGGTGGGATGGCTGGATGTGCCATGATTGGGCAATCAGTAATTAATGTAAAATCAGGCGGAAGAGGACGATTATCCACATTGGTGGCAGGAGCCTTCTTAATGTTCCTGATTCTTGTTCTAGGAGACTTGGTTATTCAAATCCCAATGCCTGTTTTAGTAGGTATTATGATAATGGTAGCAGTAGGAACGTTTGATTGGTCATCCTTTAAATATTTAAAAAAGGCACCAATTACGGATTCAATTGTTATGGTTGCAACTGTGTTAATCGTTGTGATGACGCATGATCTATCCAAAGGGGTTATTGCAGGTGTTATTTTAAGTGCGATTTTCTTCGTAGCAAAAATTTCTAAAGTATCTGTGATGAAAAAAATGATAGATGATAAGATTATTTATACAGTTGAAGGACAACTATTCTTTGCTTCAGTTGAAAGTTTCTTAGAAGACTTTGATTTCTCTGCACAAAAAGAGGAAATCATCATTGATTTCTCTAACACTCACGTTTGGGATGATTCGGGAGTTGGGGCTATCGATAAAGTTGTACTCAAATTTTATGATAATCACAACCAAGTGACTTTAAAAGGTTTAAATGCAACAAGTCAACAACTTGTTGATAAATTAGCCATTTATAATAATAAAGATGCCAAGTTATCCGTACACTAAATACAAGGGGGAATATTAAATGTATAAAAAAATCTTATTAGCAGCTGATGGATCTAATCATTCAATTCGTGCAGCGAGTGAAGTTGTTAAAATCGCCTCATTAACTGATAACGCAACTGTAACAGTTGTTTTAGTAGCAGATTATTCGCAAGCTAAGAGTGATGTCCTTCACAGCGGCAGTTCCGTGGATTTAGATATGAGCCGTAGAAAAAAATTACTCCCTGTAGAAGAACTTCTGCGAAAAGAAAACATTAACTATCGAGTGGAGATTCTTCATGGTGTACCAGGACCGTCCATAGTAGAGTACGCAAATAAACAAAATTACGAACTTTTAGTCATAGGTAGCCGAGGATTGAATTCACTACAAGAAATGGTTCTTGGAAGCGTCAGTCATAAAGTCGTTAAACGTGCAGATTGTCCTGTGCTAATTGTAAAATAGAAAAAAAGAAGAAAGAAGAGCGAGTCGTATATATGAACTGAGCCCTATTTAATGGACAGTTTAATAAAAGCAGACCTTGCAGCTTATATTGCAATCAGATGACTCCGGTATTGTTCCGGAGTCATCTTTTTTAAATTCCACTGCTTACGTGTGGAATTGTAATAGAACATATAGTCATCGATCATTTCCTTCAGTTCAGAAAGACTTTGGGCTTCATGAAAATCAACTTCGTCTTTAAAGTGTCCAAAGAATGACTCCATTGGAGCGTTGTCCAAGCAGTTTCCGCGTCTGGACATTGATTGAGTTATTCCCATAGCTTTTATTTGATGTTGGTAGTCTGGATGTGTGTAATGGAAGCCTTGATCTGAATGAATCATGGCTTCGGGAAGAACGTTTCCATCCATCTTTTCATCCAGTTTATCTAAGGTGCGAAAAACAATACGCATACTCAAACTAGTCGATAATTCATAGGCTAGAATTTCTCGGGTAGCCACGTCCTTCACGCAAGAGAGATAAGCTCGCTGACCACCTTTGTAAGACATGTAAGTGATATCTGTTAAGAGCACTTTACCAGGTTCATCCTGATCAAACTCACGATTTAGATGATTTGGAATCGTACGGTGCGCATGTGTTGCCTTCGCCATATTCTTATAAGGATTCGCCCGTCTCACTGTCGCAGAAAAATTGAATTTGCGCATCAAACGAAGTATCTTCTTATGGTTCATTGGTGTTTCCAAAACGTCAGTCACAGCCATGTACAAATCACGATAACCTGCTCTCCCATTTCTTGCATCGTAGATGCTTTTTAATAGGATGTAGTCTTGGAAATCCCGTTCTTCTCTGATGGCATGCTTCTCAAAATTATTGCGCCACGCATAATAACCACTCCGACAGACACCAGCTAATTCGCACAAGTATCTTGTTTTATTCTTCAATTGATATTTCAGAATGACTTCATGAATGACGGAATACTTTTCATGAGGTTCTAGCGCCGTTTCTTCGCCTGCCTTTCAAGCTCCTCCAGCTTTTTTAGAAGTTTCAGTTCCGCCTCCAAGTACTTAATGCGTGCTTCTGCCTTCTCTAATTTCTTTTCTGCTGAGATATCTTTGTTTGAAGGACGTCCTAAACTTCCTTTTCCACGACGTTCCAACAGAAATCCTTCTTCACCGAGTTCCTTAAACGTTGTTCTCCAGCGGCTCAAAGAGGACTGAGCTTTTCTGATGCCTATTAGGTTAAGGTCAAAACCGTTTTCTTCAAAGATTTGTGCCGGTCCTTTACCAGTAAGGTTCTCGTTAACTGCACGAATTTTAAATTCCGGTGTGTATTGAATCGAACGATCAGAAACTGATGCCACATTCGGATTGGATTCCAACAGTCTTATTTGATGTTCATTAAAAATAATTTTACTCATTAGAAAGTCTCCCGTCTCACTTGTTATCTTTAAGTATAACTGGGCATGAAAATAGAAAAAACCCCGAATGGGGTCACTTTTTTTAAAGTGTCCACCATTCGGGGTTCAGTTCAATAAGCGACTCGCTCTTTTTTATGAAAATATTAGTTTTCTATGTTAATGTAGGCAATTTTTTCTTAGGCTTTTTAGCAAGAAGTGAACTCACGATTCCGATAATCGGAAAAACTAAAGAAATCCAAATGATTTCTGTATAACTACCATAAATATCATAAGCAACTCCAAATGGAAGCGGACCAATTGCTGAGCCAAACACCATTACTGATGTCGCCAGTCCTTGAATACTCCCCAGTGCAGCTCGCCCGAAATAACTTGGCCATACATACGATAGTGCAATCCGCTCAAATCCATTGCTTAAACCCCAAACTAAAGTAAATAAAACGGCTATAAAAAAGGTATTCGTGATTTGTAACATCAACAACAAGACAATTTCCAAAGCGAATATTCCAGCTAACACGACATTTACTTTCACACGGTCCATTACCCTCCCTGCTACGAGAGTGACGGGGAATCCAACAAGAGCCATTCCCCCTAAAACCATTGCAGAGACTCCTGTTCCAAGACCGTTTTGATCAAAAATAGATATCAAATGAAAAGTAATGGCCGTATTAACTAAAGCCGGGATTCCCACACAAGATAATATTAACCAAAATGCTCTTGTACGAATGGCTTCTTTAAAAGTCCAATTACTTTCTTTGTTTTTCGATATTTCCTTTTTGACATTTTCTTTATAGCTTCTCTGTGTGATCAAGCCATCTGGCTCTAAACCAACCTGCTCGGGATTATTTCTAACTAAGAAAAAAGCGAGTGGCGTAAAGACTATTAAAATAGAGGCTCCCCACAAAACCCAAGTATTCTGCCATCCAATTTGATTGACTAACCATACATTCATTGGTGGGAAAATTGCAGAACTAGCAAACCCTCCAATCGCCATATAACTGAGAGCTTGTCCTCTTTTTAACAGAAACCATTGAGGAATTAATGTGTTAGGAATAAGAGTCATTGAACCTTGCCCAAATAACCTCAACATTAGAATCCCGATGAACAACATCGTAATATTGGTAACAAAGCTATTATAAAAACAAGCAATTGCCAACATGATGGATACGAATACAATCATATAACGATGACCAAATCGATCTATTAATCTTCCCATAAAAAACATACAAACCGCAGATACAAGTGTAGCCGCTGAATAAACTGTGGAAACTAAAGAACGGCTCCAATCGAAATCTTTTATGTACTGATCAATAAATACAGAAATAAAATATGTTTGTCCAGGACCAGAAAAAAACACACCTAGTGCGCCAATAAATACAATATACCACCCATAAAAAAATGATGATTTTAAAGGTGTTGTTTGATTATCTGTAATGAGTTTCATTTAATTAACATCTCGTTTCATTAAGGTTATAGCCAACTTACTTAGTGTCCCTAATTATACCTTATAATTAGGTTGTTTTCATTCAAAGTATCGCTATTATTTAGTGTAGGAGTGTCGTTTTCATTAATACCTTTTGAATAATATATAGAAATGTAAACAGTTAATTTTATCAATCTATAGGCACATGACAGCATGTTATCTGCAACAAGGATACTCCTAACGTTTCTTGGAGTTGCCACATGAAAATCTCTTCAAAAAAAAGATTCCACGAGAAGTTCTCCTCTCGTGGAATCTTTTTTATTTATGCGATAACATTCGTTCTCATTTCGTTAATCGTATCAAATCTTTCAAGAACTTCTTCTTCTGATAATCCATGTTCTACGATGTAACGGTTGCGGGGATGTGTGCGACATTCGTCAGAACAGCTGCGCATATAAATGTGTTCGTTTTCTTCTGAGCACAAAATTTTGTCGTTACATTCAGGATTAGCGCAGTTTACATAGCGTTCACATGGTGTGCCGTCAAAATGGTCTTTACCAACAATTACGTGCTCAACTTTATTGATTGGAACTGCAATACGTTGATCGAACACGTACATTTGACCATCCCAAAGTTGACCTTTTACTTCAGGGTCCGTTCCATAATTGTGAATACCACCGTGGAGTTGACCTACATCTTCATAGCCTTCTTTAACTAACCAACCAGAGAATTTTTCACAGCGAATACCGCCAGTACAGTATGTTAATATCTTTTTACCTTCAAACTGTTCTTTGTTTTCGCGCATCCATGCTGGCAAGTCACGGAAGTTTTTGATGTCCGGGCGAACGGCACCACGGAAATGACCTAAGTCAAATTCGTAATCGTTGCGCGCATCGATGACAATTGTGTCATCTTGTTGCATTTTTTCGTAGAATTCTGTCGGAGTTAGATATTGCCCTGTAATTTCGTTTGGGTCAATATCATCTTCGCCTAATCCAAGGTGTACAACTTCTCTTTTTGCACGCACATGCATTTTTTTGAAAGCATGCCCATCTGCTGCATCGATTTTCCACATCATGTCGGCAAATCGCTCGTCGCTCTTCATCATATCCATATACGCTTGGGTTTGCTCCAATGTTCCTGAAACTGTACCGTTGATGCCTTCATGGGAGACTAGAATACGACCAAGTAAACCAATTTCTTTGCACGCAGCCAAATGATTTTGAGCAAATAATACAGGTTCATCTATTAAAACGTATTTATAATATAACAACACTTGATATGCTTTGTTTTCCATTTTATTTAACCACCTTACATTTATGCTAATTCAATCAATAAATATAGCATAAGTCACAATTAAAATCAACATACCCCGTGTGGTTAAAATGGTTATTTTGCTGTTACTTTTTTATGTTTAATTGAAGCCAAGATGATTGCGCCAACTAAAAATAAGCCGAGGTAGCCGACTATTGGATAAAACAAGCTTACTAACTGTGTAAATCCAACAAAGCTCGCAATGTAAGCAGAAATTCCGACAATGGCTACAAACATCTTGAACTTTCGAGTACCCATTTTAACAAATCGAGCAGAAAAGGAGAAAAGCATACCAACTGCTGTATTGTAAATCATTCCAAATAAAACAAAGGACATGAAAATCCCTAGGAATGGATGAATATCATCCATAATTTTGAGCATAGGCATGTCAACGCCAGCTACATCATCAATTTTTGAAAAGATGGTGAAATGACTCATCATGATCAATACCCCAAGACCAAGTCCGCCAATAAAGCCTCCTAGAGAGGCGATTTTTGTGTCTTTCTCTGTACCGCCCATTACAATTGCCATAGAAGCACCAACCGCAATGTTGAACGAGACATAGTTAATTGCTGACATCCACCAGTTAGGCAAAGTAGTGGGTTGATCAATTGCGATTGTATGTAATTCTTCAAAACTCGTATCCATTGTCATAAAACTATAAACAGCTAATCCAACAATGACTAACGCAAGGAATGGTGTCACTCCACCAATAATGGCAATCACTTTTTGCACATTTAACATGATTGTGAAAATGACAGCGATAGCCATGATGGTACTACCTAGTGTTGCGGATAGATCAAACTGTTGAGAGAAAATGGATCCTGCTCCAGCAATCATAACAACGCCTACTCCATATAGCGTTAGGATGATTATCCCATCGACAATCCTTCCAAAGAATTTTCCACTAATACGATAAACGACCTCTTTATGAGAAGTGGTCCTCATTCTACTGCCAAGGCTAGTCAAATGCATACCGAGATAGCCAAAGGCGATGGTCGAAATAAATGCTGCGACAAACCCCATGATTCCAAAGCTCGTAAAGTACTGAAGTATTTCTTGTCCTGAAGCAAAACCCGCTCCGACAATGATGCCAATAAAGGCACTTGCCATTTGTAAACTTTTCTTCATGATGTCCTCCCTAGATGTCATTCTCTTTGATAGAAAATACGCACAAATTTCTAAAATTAGAATATGAGCCTTGTAAAAAGGTATCAACAATCCACCGTTAATTCAATGAACAGGTGGATTTCGGAATGAAGATTGCTCCTTTATTCACACATATTAAAAATGTACTCCTACTTTTCATTCATTCGTATACAACTATTTACCACTTGGAAATAATGAACAGTAGATTTGGATGGAGATTGTTTGTATTTCATAATTGATTTTCGTACAATGACGTATTCTAGAATACCAAGAAAGAAGGGGAGATCATGTTTGGTTTTAATGATATATGGAAGTTTTTCTTTTCCTTTTTCCTTGTTTTACCTTTAGTAACGATTCTTCATCAATTAGGGCATATGTTTTTTGCGCGTTTATTTGGGGGGAAAGTCAATATGCATATAGGGTCAGGGAAGATTTTAACGAAAATTGGCCCCCTGCATATTCGTCGACTATATTTTTATGATGGTTGGTGTGAGTATATTTCATTAACAAAACACCGAAAGAGATGGAAATTAATACTCGTTTATTTAGGAGGATCACTATTTAATTTAGCGGGAATTTTACTATTGAATGGATTGATTCTAATCAGAGAAATAGAACCTAGCATTTTCTTATATCAGTATGTCTATTTTTCTTTTTACTTTATCTTTTTTTCTCTATTTCCGATTTGGCATGGGGAGAATCCAAGCGATGGAATGGCGGTTTGGAACCTCATTCGAAACAAACCTTTTAATAATAATCCGACGATGTAAATATGCGATGTGCTCATAAAAGTTTGTTTGGTTGTGACAAGGGTAAATAGAGGATGTGTGAAATTTACTGAATGTAATTGGTCATCAGGAATTTTAAGGAGGAATAAACATGACAAAGAAAATATTAATGGTATTAACAAGTGCAGATACAATGGGTGATAACAAACCGACAGGTACATGGTTATCTGAATTCTCGGATGCCTATTTAGCTTTTATTAAAGAAGGCTACGATGTAACGATAAGTAGTATTAAAGGTGGAAAAGCACCGGTCGATCCAGGTAGTATTGATGAAAATACACCTAAAGAAACGTTGGATGCTGAGAAGTATTTAGCAGATACAGTTTCTGTGAAAGATGTAAATATGGATGATTATGATGTTCTATTTTTACCAGGTGGTCATGGAACAATGTTTGATTTCCCTGGAAATAAAAAGCTTCAAAAATTACTCCGTGAGTTTTACGAGGCAGACCGCTATGTCGTGTCAGTATGTCACGGTCCTGCAGGATTAGTAGGAGCAACGTTATCAAATGGCGAACCTCTTGTTAAGGGGAAAAAAGTGAGTGCATTTACAGATGCGGAGGAACGAGATACTACGTTTGATGCGTTAATGCCGTTTTTATTGGAAAGTAAATTACGTGAACTTGGTGCTACAGTTGAGACTGGTCCAAATTGGTCAGAGCAATCTGTAGTGGATGGCAAACTAATAACAGGCCAAAACCCACAATCAACACCGTTAGTTGTAAAAGAATTAATTAAAAAATTAGGTTAATGTTAAACGCTAGATTCTTGGGAATCTAGCGCTTTTTTAACACCAAAGCTTAATAGCGAATGGTTTTTGTGTTTGTGACAAGTAAACGCAGGAGCAAGAGAAGTGGATAAGCTGTATCATCGACAAGCATATGACATAGAAAAGGGGAGTCCAGTAAGCCATCTTATATGACTTACTGGACTCCCCTGTGTTTTTTAATGTGAAAATAAATCTGTTGAATGTTTTACATGTTTCTTTGTTTCAGGTTCAACGAAATGCTTGGCTGAATTAATTGCGATTGGTGCTTCACCAAATCCACATGCAATTAATTTTACTTTACCAGCATAAGTGTTACTGTCACCTACAGCGTAGACACCAGGAAGTGTCGTCTCCATCATCGAATTGACAACGATTGACTGACGCTCCATCTCCATGCCCCACTCTTTCATTTTCCCAATCGAAGAACGGAAACCGTAATTGACGATTACGTGATCAGCAGGTAACAATTCAACTTCCCCTTCAGAGCTACGAATAGCTACATGAGTGAATGCTTCGTCTTTAGGCTCAAAATGATCGACAACATATGGTGTTTTCACTACTACTGAAGACTGACGAAGTAGTTCTAAGCTATGTTCATGCGCGCGGAATGAATCTCTGCGATGAACAAGGGTTACGCTTTTCGCGATTGGCTCAAGCATTAATGCCCAGTCTACTGCAGAATCTCCGCCACCAAATAGAACAACGTCTTTTCCTGCGAAAGTACCCATATCGTCAACAAAATAATGAAGTTGCTTTCCTTCATATTTTTCAGCTTCTTCTAATTCTAAACGCTTCGGCTCGAATGCACCGTTACCGTTTGTGAAAATGACTGTCTTCGAAAGATGTTGGCCTTCGTTCGTTGTTAATTGCCAAGTTCCATCTTCCAGTTTCGCTAAATCTTCAACAGATTCCCCGGTTACAATAGTTGGTGCGAAAATAGAAAGTTGTTCAGACAAATTGTCTACTAAATCTTTCGCTCGGATTTTTGGGAAACCAGCTACATCGTATATATACTTTTCTGGATAAAGCGCTGTTAATTGCCCACCGATGTTTGGTAAGCTTTCAATAATTTTTACTGACATTTGTCGCATGCCACCATAAAATGCAGTAAATAATCCCGCA
Organism: Paenisporosarcina sp.; assembly: GCF_057785155.1. Taxonomy (NCBI): domain Bacteria; kingdom Bacillati; phylum Bacillota; class Bacilli; order Caryophanales; family Caryophanaceae; genus Paenisporosarcina; species Paenisporosarcina sp. Next base: position 46,203 of record NZ_JBYNRN010000035.1, on the reverse strand, counting down.
GGACCTGCTCCGACTATCGTTACATCATAAATTTTCAAGTATATTCACTCCTAATTTAAAATCAGACTAATATGAGTTTACCACTTGTCAATCAAACATAAGTAAAAATTTGTTTGATTTCAGTCAAAAGAATGAGAAAGGTTCAAAATATTATATCTACTATCCTATAATACATCACATTCCTATTTAAATAAAAGGAATCTATTTACTCCTTCTAGAATACATTCAATAGGAAAAAAATACATAGAAATGAATGAGGTGCATTCAGTGAAAGCCGATGTGGTGGTGGTTGGTGCAGGCTTGGCGGGTTTAGTGGCGGTGGCAGAATTAGTAGCAGCTGGACGTAAAGTGATGTTATTGGATCAAGAACCTGAAGCTTCATTAGGAGGACAGGCTTGGTGGTCTTTCGGAGGATTGTTTTTAGTAGATACACCGGAACAACACCGTCTAGGAATACATGATTCACATGATCTCGCTTTGCAAGATTGGTTAGGTTCAGCTGGATTCGATCGAGAAGATGAGGATAAATGGGGAAGAAAATGGGCAAAAGCCTACTTGGATTTTGCGACATATGAAAAGAGAGAATGGCTACATAGTTTAGGAATTCGTTTTTTCCCTGTCATAGGATGGGCCGAACGTGGCGGATACTTGGCTGAAGGGCATGGTAATTCAGTTCCTAGATTCCATATTGTGTGGGGTACGGGACCTGCGATTATTAAGCCTTTTGAAGACCGACTTCGAGAAGGAATTGCAAAAGGCTTAGTTGATTATCGACCAAGACATCGAGTGGATGATTTAATAATGCAAGATGGGCGAGTAGTAGGTGTGAAAGGTAGTATTCTCATTGCAAGTGAAGCGAAACGAGGTGAAGCAAGTTCCCGAGAAGTAACAGGGGAATTTGAATTTACAGCTTCATCGATTTTAGTGACGAGTGGCGGAATTGGAGCGAATTTTGATTTAATTAGGAAAAATTGGCCAGAGCGATTAGGTACACCACCAAAAAGAATGATTTCTGGCGTTCCAGCGCATGTTGATGGACGAATGCTTGGAATTACAGAGCGTGCAGGAGGAAGAATTGTTAACCGTGATCGAATGTGGCATTACACAGAAGGAATTCAAAACTGGAATCCAGTATGGGAAAAGCACGGGATTCGTATATTACCGGGCCCGTCCTCTATGTGGTTTGATGCGAATGGCCAAAGATTTAAAGCGCCGAATTTTCCCGGCTTTGATACGCTAGGTACACTCGAAACCATTCAAGCAACGGAATATGATTATTCCTGGTTTGTTCTGACACAAAAAGTCATTGAGAAGGAGTTTGCGTTATCTGGATCTGAACAGAATCCAGATTTAACAGGCAAAAGCATAAAACAAGTGCTTTCCCGCATTTTGCCTGGTCCCACTGCCCCGGTTAAGGCATTTATGGATAAGGGAGAAGACTTTGTAGTGGCTAACACACTTGAAGAGCTCGTTGATGGAATGAATCAACTTACGGGCGACAACTTAATTAATCATGAGGATTTAAAAAGACAAATCCTCGCTCGTGATCGAGAGATAACTCATAAATTTACGAAAGATCTTCAAATAACAGCACTAAGAGGAGCTCGAAATTACATAGGGGATAAACTGATTCGGGTAGCATCTCCGCATAAATTTCTTGATTCGGAAAATGGACCTTTAATTGCAGTCCGGTTAAACATCATTAGTCGCAAAACACTTGGTGGGTTGCAAACTGATTTATCCGGACGAGTCCTTAATGCTTCGGGAGAATACATTCCAGGACTGTATGCAGCTGGTGAAGTAGCTGGATTTGGTGGGGGTGGAGTACATGGTTATCGTTCTTTGGAAGGGACTTTTTTAGGCGGATGCTTGTTTTCTGGAAGAGAAGCTGGAAGAGCGATAGCGAATATAAAAGTATCAACTGAGTGATAGATAAGCATCATTTTAGAAAGGATTTAGTCTCGTTTATGAGACTAAATTCTTTTTTGCTCCTTTTCAATGAATTGAAAAAATAAGAGTTCAAGTCGATTTCGTGTTAAGATGGTGAAATTAGATTTTGAACGGAGTCGATTTACCTTATGAAAAATAAAATGATTATCGGTTTATTTTATATAATCGGATTAAGTTTTTTAGCTTTAGGCATTAGTGTCATGATTTTAGCAGACCTAGGCGCTGGTGCTTGGGATGCTATGTATGTTGGGCTGTCTGATCACACTGGCTTATCGGTCGGCACATGGATTTTGCTGATTGGTATTTTTCTTATCCTATTAAACAGTTTGATTTTAAAAAAAATGCCTGAATTTTTATCAGTCATCACGATCTTGATTATTGGCTCTCTGATTGATTTTTGGTTAATTGTTGTATTTGCATCATTTTCACCAGAAGGTTTTGCTCTACGTGTTTTAATGTTTATCGGCGCGATTCTCATTATTGCACTTGGGATTTCAAGCTATTTGCAATCAAATTTTGCACGCAATCCTATGGATACACTAATGATGGCTATCCAATATCGAACGGGAAGAAGTTTAGCTTTTTCAAAAACGGTTATGGAAGTTACGGTTTTAATTATTGCTTTACTTCTTGGTGGACCTATTGGCATTGGGACATTTATCGTCACGTTTTCAATTGGACCTCTAATTCAATTATTTATCGGACCAATTACAAGGTTTAGAACCTATCTTTGCACAGATAAAGTAGGAAAACCAGAAGCATCTAATTACTAAAAAACGTATGAAATTTTTTAAGACAATTTAAAAAGTACACTTAGTTTTCCTAAGCCTCTCTATCTCAATTCATCGAGAAAGGGTGGCTTTTCTTCTCTAATGGTTCTATTAATGAATTTGTGATTTTCTTTACAAAGAACCTTGTTGTTTCGAAGCTTGCGTACCAGTGGAGAAAGGAACAGTCGATTAATGATGTACTTCAAACGTTTTTATTTAGTATGTTTAGGGAATACTAAAAGAAGTACATTCAATTTGAGGAGGAGATTTCATTGACGAAAAAAGATAATTTTCCCGAATTTGAACCTGACCATGTGAAGAAAGAAGAACGTGAGAATCAGAAAGAGAAAATCGACGAGCATGAGAAGCATGAAAACGAAAAGACACATAATCATGAATTTGAACAACAAGAAAATGATTTTAAAACGACGAATTCCTTTGAAGTCGATCAAAATAATCAACAACAATCTTCAAAACAAGAAACCGATTTGAATAATCCTGCAACTGACATAGCGAATAAACAAGGTAGAAATTTCAATGCCTAGTTGATAGAAGGTTGTTCCTAATGAACTACAGTTTTACCTAACTAATGCATAATAATTGACTACGTATGGACCAGCTTATATACTTGCAATACAAAACTACAAATTTAACTTCCTTTAAGGGGAGTAGCTATACAGCAAAGTCGTCAATACGGGATGGGAATCCTCGGCTTTGTTGGCAACGTAAGTTGTTTGCGAGACCTTACCGCATATTTGGTGAGGTCTTTTATTTATTTTGAGACGTTAAAACCGGTTATTTGGTTCTAACGTCTTTTTACTTTGCATTATGATGAATAGGGGGTTACCATATGGATGCCTATCAACAACTAGCTAGTACAGTAAATATATCTAATAAAAACAATCGGCTTCTGTCCTATGACGATTCTCTTACGTTAATAGGGACTGGCAGAAGTGCGTATGTTTTTCGAATAAAAGAATCTGATCAAGCAATTAAAATCTTTTTCCCCGAATTTAGACATATTGCAAAAGAAGAAACAGAAATTTACCTGAAATTAAAGGGGATATCCTATTTTCCTACAATCTACGCTTTTGGAGAAAATTATATCGTTATGGATTACATTCAAGGACGTACTCTATTTGAATGTGTAAATGATGGGGTAGCTATTAAGGGATCTCATGTTCGGGAAATTGATTATGCTCTTGCATTGGCTGCTGAAAGAGGTTTGAATCCATCGGATATACATTTGAGGAATTTGTTTATTACGACAAATGATGAAGTTAAGTTGATTGATGTGGCTCGATTTAATCAAACGAAAAATTGTAGTCAGTGGGACGATTTAAAGTATGTGTATTATCGCTTTTATTCAAAGAGAATGTTTCCGAAAAAAATTCCCACTATGATCTTAAATATATTCGCTTATTTTTATAGAAAACCAATCATTACAAAAGCGTTTAACAGTGCAAAAGCCAAGTAAGTGAAGTCTGACAATATATGGGGGAACTACGAAAAAGCCAAAAGAAGGCGAAGCGGCTTTCCGAGAATTCCACAAGCATATTTATCAAACAAATCTATAAAGGAGACATCGACAAAAGTCATGTACTTACTGACTTTTGTTGATGTCTTTTTACATGTATTCATCTCGAATTGATAATAGGTAAAATCGTTGATTGTTTCACTTCTCGGAGGGCTAAAGTAGTTTGAATTCTCGAGATACCTAATTTATTTAGTTTGCGAATAAATGTTTCAAGATCCCGTCGATCTTTGTTCGCGACTTTTAGAATGTAATCGAATTCTCCAGTCAAACATTGGCATTCCAACACTTCGGGCATATCCACTAAATTCTGTTCAAGAACCTCCAGTTTTTCAGCATGGTGAATGTCAGTACTTATAAATACGAAACTGAGTAAATCAAACCCGAGTTTTTCTTGATCTAAAATAGCGACTTGCCGATTGATATACCCTTCGCTTACTAAACGTTTAATACGCGCATGCGTTGCAGGGGGTGACAGATTAACGCGTCTTCCAAGTTCGGCATTACTAATATCTGATGAACGTTGCAAGATATCAAGTATAAATAAATCTAGATTGTCTAAATTTTTGTCACTCGTTGGTTCCATTGGGAAAACTCCTTTTTAATTCTTCTGTAAATCTGCTTAAAATAATATTTATTCAGAATAAAATTAAGTTATTATCGAAATTACATTCGTTTGTTTCGAATTTATTCACATTAACGAAATGATATATGGTTATTTATCCTTTGATGCTAGAATTATTCTATCGTAAGAATGACGAAGGAGCAATCATCATGCCGTATATCTATTATTTGTTGTTATTATTTACGAGCTTACTTTGGGGTGGGAATTTTGTTGTAGGCAAATCACTTGTTGAACATGCTTCACCGTCTACATTAACCTTATTACGTTGGCTCATTGCGGTTGCCTGTCTAATTCCAATTGTATGGTGGAAAGAAAAATCATTAAGGCCAAACAAAAAAGCGATTGTTCCTTTAGTTTTAATGGGGGGTACGGGCGTTGTAATGTTTAATTTATTTCAATTTGTTGCACTTGATTTTACCTCAGCCACAAATGTTGGACTGATTTCGACTTTAAATATGTTTTCCATTGCCTTAAGTTCCTATTTGTTTTTGAAAGAGAAAATCAACTTGTTTCAATTAATTGCCATGTTGGTTTCTCTAGGTGGTGTTCTATTAGTTTTGACAAATGGGCATCTCGAAACATTACTAACTTTTCAATTTAATAGAGGAGATTTATTCATGATGGCAGCTGTAGCTGTTTGGGGTTTATATGCTGTATGTAGTAAGTGGGCAATGTCCTACACCACTCCTTTGATGGCAACCATGTACTCCGGCATATTTGGTGTAATCATGTTAATCCCGTTTCATCTTCGTGATTTTACAATCGAAAAAATCGATGGATCTTTTGTTCAATCGATTCTATATACTGGAGTAATTTCGACAGTCGTTTGCATGCTATTATGGAATATTGGTGTTCAAAAACTAGGAGCAACAACATCCGGTATTTTCTTGAATTTCAATCCTGTTTTCACCGCAATTCTTGCTTTTGTGTTTTTAGGTGAAAGTATGACGGTGGTACAAGGTATCGGAAGCTTAACCGTTATTTTAGGTAGTATTATGTTTACGATGGTTAAATCAAATCATCTTCGATTGCTAAAGAGGTTCGAGTGGAAACGCATTCCTCTCGCTGATTCATCGGCGTCATTAGCCCTGAAGAAAGAATAATAAAAGCCGATTGTCCCATTAAAGAGGGCAATCGGCTTTTGTCTATTTAGTTGCTACGCCTTCAATTTCTTCTGTAAGCTTAATTAATTCATCAACCAATTCTCCGATATAAGCTATCGTATCACGAAGCGGTTGTTCAGTTGTTACATCGACTCCAGCCATTTGTGCTAACTCAACAGGTGTTTTAGTTCCTCCTGCTTGAAGTACTTCTAACCAATCCGCTACAGCCGACTCGCCTTCAGATAAAATGCGTTTTGATACTTGAGTTGAGATTGTAAGACCTGCACTATATGTGTATGGATATAATCCCATGTAGTAATGAGGTTGACGCATCCAAGTTAATTCTGCTCCAGGAGTGATCTCAACCGCATCTCCCCAGAATTCTTCTAACACACCTCTTTTGATTTCATTCAAAATGCCAGCATTTACGTTTTCACCTGCATTCACACGCTCATAAACTTTACGTTGATAGGCTGCCTCTAATAGATGCGTCACAAAATTGTGATAGTACGTGCGAGCAACAATAGAGGAGATAACCCAGCGTTTGAATTTCGGGTCATCCGAGTTTTCTAGTAAATGATTCGCCATTAACATTTCGTTCATCGTTGAAGGTGCTTCAATGAAATATAAAGATGGACGAGAGTTGAAAACGTTTTGTTTCTTATGTGCATTATAGAAATGACCAGCATGTCCGAGTTCGTGTGCCAAAACAAATACTTCGTTCATACGACTAGACCATGAGATTAAAATGTACGGATGTGACCCATATGGACTTGAACAAAATGCACCTGTAGATTTCCCAGTGTTTTGAGCAAAATCAATCCATCGCTCATCAAACGAACGATTGACCATATCTAAATAATCGTCTCCCATAATTGCTAAAGCATCATTCATGTATTTTTTAGATTCTTCAATCGTAATTTTCGGTTCATAAGACGGATCCAATGGGATTTTCAAATCGGCAAAAGTCATTTTATCAAGGCCATGAACATCTTGCAGAAGTTTAGCATATTTTCTCATGTGAGGTGCAAGCTCACTTGTAATTAAATCAATTTGACGATTGTAAAGTGATTGATCGACTTCTTGATCGAATAATAAATAGTCGAAAATGTTGTCATATCCACGTAAATCCGACGTGGTTTTTTCTATTTGCAACTTCATATCATACGTTTTAGCAGTTGTGTGTTGATAGTTTTTTATTTGTTTTGAAAAGGAATCAAAAGCAGCACGTCTAATTTCTGTATCGGTTTCAGCTTCCCAATCCCCTTCAAATGAAACATAACTTAAGGGGTATTTCTTGCCATTCACTTCGAAGTCTTCAAAAGATAAATCGACCATTTTAGTTGTATTGTACAAACCATATGGTGCTGAGAAAGATGAAGAATAGGCAGCTAATGTCTTTTCAACCTCAGGGTGCAACTGATGTGGTTTTTGTCGAATTAATTCTTTCAAATAATGAGCGTATTCCTCAGATTTATTCATCGCTTCATTCAACTCATCCATTGACAACTCAAGTAATTCACTGTCTACAAAAGATAATTTACTGCTTATGGATGCAGCGATTGAACTAAATTTGCCTGAACGCATTTGTGCTTCGTTATCTGTTTGGTCAGTGCTGAAAGCTAGACTTGCATAAGCACCAATAGGTGTGAATTTTTCATAAACAGCAGCATACCCTGTTAGGGCTTCTATTGCAGAATCACTGTCTGTAATCTTCCCTTTGAAATTCGAGTGAAATGAATCTACTAACTGAACTAGCTCAGAAATTGCATCTTGATATTCTTTCTCTGAAGAAAACAAATCCTCTAAATTCCAAGTTTCTTCAACTGTTACTTCAGAACGTGCAGGTAAACCTTTAACCATTTGCTCATCTCCCCTTAATGTTACGAAATACGAACTAATTAATAGTATAAAGGTTTCTATATCAAATGTGTGAAAATTAAATTATTTTATTTTCGAAAGTGTAAAATAATAGTAGATAGGTGATTTACATAGAATCTAGACTTAGAAAAAACGAATGGAGGGGAAATGGTGAGACGTAATTTTTATTTAACAGATCAAACACTTCAACATATTTTGCGCAGCGAATTGGATACACCTTTTTTTCAATTTGCAGATAAAGAATTAAAAGCTTTTGGTGAGCAAGTGGCGAATGAAATCGATGAACGAGCAAAGCATACCGACCGCATGGGAGAACCAAAATTAATTAAATACGATAAATTCGGAGATGATTCTTCGACTGTTTGGGTGAACGAGGGTTATCTACAGACGGTCAAAGAAACGTATGAGACGGGAATAGTTGGCTATGTCCACAAAGAAATACCTGAGCTTAAGAGCCAAGGGAATTATTTATACAGTTTTGCACAAGGCTATGTATTGTCTCAGGCGGAAGCCGGGTTTTATTGTCCGGTCACGTTGACGATGGCCACTGCTTTTTTGCTAGATCATTATGCAAGTGACCAGTTAAAAGAGAAATTTCTTCCGCATGTTTGTGCCACAGGAGATGTTGAGCTTTTTGAAGGAGCCACCTTTTTAACAGAACGACAAGGGGGATCTGATGTAGGAGCGAATATCGTTCGCGCTGTAAAGGACGGCGAAGACTATCGATTATATGGTGAAAAGTATTTTGCATCAAATGCAGGAATGGCTGGAGTTGCAATGGTGTTAGCTCGAATTGAAGGGGCTACTTCAGGTTCAAAAGGATTAACACTATTTGCGGTTCCATGGCGTAATGAAACCGGAAGTTTGAATGGGATATCCATCCGACGATTAAAAGATAAGCTAGGAGTACGTGCTGTTCCAAGTGGGGAAGTCGAGTTTGATGGAGCAATTGCTTATGTAGTTGGTGATCCTGCAAATGGACTGAAATATATGATGGAAGCATTGAATTTGTCACGTATATGTAATGCTGTTGCCTCTCTAGGAATTATGCGAAGAGCATTAACTGAAGCGCAGGAATATACTGAAAATCGTGATGCGTTTGGTCAAAAACTGATTAATTTTCCTATGGTTCAAGACACGATTGGACAGTTAACGGCAAAGCATGAAATTGAATTATTAACGGTTTTTGACTTAATCAAATTGTATGATCGTGTGGTTGCTGGAAATGGAACGTCAGAGGAAATCATTCTAAATCGATTGTTTATTGCCATAATGAAAAAAGAGTCAGCAGAGCAAGCGATTCATTTTGCTCATGAAGCCATTGAGCTGCACGGAGGTAACGGATATATCGAAGATTTCGTCACACCAAGATTGCTTCGAGATGCACAAGTGCTAACTGTTTGGGAAGGAACTGCAAATATTCTAGGGCTTGAACTTGTTCGTCTAGTGCGGAAATTTGATGCGCATTTGTTATTCGTGAAATTTGTTGAACAAAGACTTTCACATATTAAAACACAGGATAGCAGATTTGAAATTGTTCAAAAGGAGTTAGCTCACTTAAACGAAAAACTAGTAAAATTTGCGTTGTTGGATGAAAATACTCAAACCCTTGAGGCGAAAATAATTGCTAAGCAAATGGCTTGGATGTATGAGAGTTTAGTTGCAATCGAGGTAGCACATAAATTGGGTAGTAGATATGAATTGTTCGCTGACATTTACTTAGAAAACACATGGAATCTACGAGAATTTGGAGCAGAAGCAAAGAGTTTAAAACTGTTTCTTTAGAATAATTATTTCTAAAGAAAAATCATAACTTTTTCTGTATTACACACTCTAAAAGTAATCGTCAAATTAATGAAAGTATTCTTAATAGTTCGCGTATTAAAGGAATAAGCAATTTATTTTGACGCAAGCATATACTTCGGATAAGATAACTAATACCAAGTAAGTTTATCTGAATTAGGAGGAATACAAATGAAAAAGTTTAAAATATGGTTAGTTTTATTAATTGGAGTCCTGATGTTATCGGCATGTGGAACTTCTGAGAATGAGGATGCAAGTGACAATAAAGATATAGGTTCAAAAGAAGAAACAACTGATTTACTGGCAAAAGTTAAAGAAGATGGCGAATTGTTAATTGGAACAGAAGGAACTTACCCTCCTTTTACTTATCATGATGAGAGTGGGAAGTTAACAGGCTTTGATGTTGAGATTGCCGAAGAAATTGCTGCACGTTTAGGTGTTGAACCGAAATTCATGGAAACACAATGGGACGCTATGTTTGCAGGACTTGATTCTGAACGATTTGACATGATTGCGAACCAAGTAGGTATTCGTGAAGATCGCCTTGAAAAATATGCTTTTTCTGAGCCATATATTTCATCTGCAGCTGTATTGGTCACACACTCAGATAATGAAGACGTAAAAAGTTTTGAAGATATTAAAGGCTTGAAAGCAGCGCAGTCACTAACAAGTAACTATGGAGAAATTGCAAAAACAAACGGCGCGGAATTAGTTGGCGTGGAAGGCTTTAACCAAGCAATTGAGCTTCTAAATTCAAAACGCGTAGATGTAACAATTAACGATAAACTTTCTGTATTGGATTTCCAGAAGCAAAAACCTGATGCGAAAATTAAAATCGTAGCAGAAGCAGACGATGCAGCACAAAGTGGATTAATGTTCCGCCAAGGGAACGACACATTAGTGGAAGCGGTAAATGAAGCGTTAAAAGAAATGATTGAAGATGGAACGTACGACGAAATTTCTGAAAAATGGTTTGGCGAAAATGTTTTGGAATAGTTTTAACATAGAGCCCGATAAAATGGAGCGATATATAGATATCGCTCAAACTTCCCTCCAGCCTTTGCTGGAGGGTCTAGTTGTCTTTACGCTTCCTTTAAGTATTATTGCGTTTATTCTTGGATTAATTCTTGCTGTCTTCACAGCATTAGCTCGTATTTCAACCGTTAAAATATTTCAATGGATTGCACGATTTTATGTGTCGATTATTCGAGGAACACCCTTATTAGTTCAATTATTTATTTTATTTTACGGACTTCCTACATTAGGAATCGTCATCGATCCTTTTCCAGCAGCGGTCATAGGATTTTCATTGAATGTCGGTGCTTATGCTTCTGAAATTATACGTGCCGCTATTCTTTCCATACCGAAAGGTCAGTGGGAAGCAGCTCAAATGATTGGAATGACATATTCCCAATCGTTACAACGTGTCATTTTACCGCAAGCTACACGTGTGTCTATCCCGCCGTTATCTAACTCGTTTATTGGATTGGTGAAAGACACGTCATTAGCTTCGTTAATTCTTGTTACGGAAATGTTTCGACGTGCTCAAGAAATTGCAGCAACTAATTATGAGTTCTTACTTCTTTATGTTGAAGCAGCGGCCATTTACTGGATCATTTGTTTCTTCCTTTCTATCATTCAAGGCAGATTAGAACATCGATTTGATCGATACGTAACAAGATAACTGAATTGAACAGATGAAAAAGAAAGGAGTACATTATGATTACAATAAATGGATTACACAAGCAGTTTGGACAATTAGAAGTGCTAAAGGGAATTGATCTGAAAATTAATAAGGGGCAAGTAGTCGTTGTAATCGGACCATCTGGATCCGGTAAAACAACCTTACTTAGATGCCTGAATATATTAGAGGTACCAACGTCGGGGAGTATTACAATCGACGATCAAACAACTGACTTTTCAACGAAGGTACCCAAAAAATCAGTTGATGCTTTAAGAAAAAAATCTGCGATGGTTTTTCAACATTATAATTTATTTCCACACATGACTGTTCTTCAAAACGTCATGGAAGGACCGATTATCGTGAAGAAACTTTCGAAAGTGGAAGCACGTAAAAGGGCTGAGAATTTATTAGTTAAAGTGGGTCTGGGTGATAAACTCGACTTCTTCCCTCATCAACTATCTGGTGGTCAACAGCAACGTGTAGGCATTGCACGTGCCTTAGCTCTGGAACCAAAAGTCATGTTATTTGATGAACCTACCTCTGCTCTAGACCCTGAATTAGTTGGAGAAGTGTTACAAGTCATGAAGGATTTAGCGGATGAAGGTATCACGATGGTCGTTGTCACACATGAAATGCGCTTTGCGAAAGATGTTGCTGACGAAGTTATTTTTATGGACCAAGGAAAGATTATCGAACGAAGCGAACCCAATGAAATGTTTACACAACCTAAAGAAGAACGCACGCGTCAATTTTTAAATCTTATACAAGTACATTAAAAGGGCTACCCAAAAGTCAGTGAAGACTGACTTACTGGGAGCCCTTTTTGTTTTTGAAAATTTCCCACCAATTAGTTGCGCAAAATTATATAAATCATGTACACGATATAAGACAAAGCTAGAAATAATCCTTCTCTTTTACCTATTTTGTAATGTGTTAATGCAAAGATAAGAACGATCACGGTAAAGGCCAGTAAAACAATGACGTCCGTAAATAAGGAGGCATTTACTCCGATTGGAGAAATGGTAGCAGAAGCCCCTAATACAAAAAGAATATTGAAAATGTTACTTCCGATAATATTGCCAAGTGCGATTTCACTTTCTTTTTTCAAGGCCGCAACAATTGACGTAACGAGTTCTGGAAGCGATGTACCTACAGCGACAATGGTGAGCCCAACAAGTGCTTCACTCATACCTAGAGACAATGCGATTTCAGTGCTGTTTTTTACCACGAAATCTCCGCCAAACACAATAGCAGCAAGTCCCCCAATAGTGTAGACTACATTTTTGATCCACCCTTTATCTTTTTCTTCCAAGACTGTTTCAGGTTCTTCAAAGTTATTGCGACTTTTTCGAGCTACTTCAAAAATATAGTATAGGAAGACCGCAAATATAAGTAAGAGAACTAAACCATCACTGCGAGTCAATGCATTTCCAGTGAAGTCTTGTAAAAAGATATCAGCCATTAAAACAAGCAATGTAATAGTGGCTAAAAAAGAAAAAGGGATTTCTTTACGGATTGTTTGGCTATTTACTACCAACGGGGCAATAAATGCAGTAGCACCCAAAACTAATAACGTATTGAACATATTACTTCCTACTACATTACCTAAAGAAACATCGTCATTTCCATTTAATGCAGCAATGATACTAACGGTTGCTTCAGGAGAGCTTGTTCCAAATGAAACAATGGTTAGACCGACCAATATAGGTGGAACTTTAAGTAATGCAGAAATATTCGAGGCACCTTTGACGAAATAATTGGCACCAATCATAAGTAAAACAAACCCGACAATCAATAAGAGATAAGTCATTGCTAGACCTCGTTTTTATTTTTTATAGTAACAAATAAAAATAAGGGTTACGAGCATTAGGAATTGGGTAAACAAAATGGTGTAGTTTTTTATAGTAGTGATGTATTTATTTGTAAGAAAACTATAAAACAAATGGTAAAAAAGTAATGTTTTTAAATAAAAGTGATTTAAACAATCTTCAATTTCGTTAGCCTATCAAATGCATTGAAAGGAGGTGAATGACGACGTGCAAAAACGAATATGGCAGACGGTAATTCTTTTTGGTGTTCTCAGTATTCCATCATTTGCTTCAGCAGAAGGCGGATTGCTTAAGAATACGTTAACTACCACGACTGATATTGTGGAGACGACAACGAATCAAGTTGTTGAAACTACTTCTAAAGTGGACGAAGTGTTACCTGTTGAAACGAATGAGCCTGTATCGGCATTGGTAGAAACGGTAAATGAAACCACTCAAAGTGTTACGGAAACTGTCATCGATGAAAAGCCACTAGTAGAAGTGGAATTATCAGACAAACCAACAATTAAAGTTAATACACCCGTAATTGAGTCTGAAGTTTCAACTAAACCAGTAGTGAAGGTGGAAACACCGGTTGCAGAAATTAAAGTTTCTGAACCTGTTCAAGTTGATGTTCCAACGGATGTAAAAGTGGAACCAATCATAGAAACTTCAACTAACGTGATTGAAAAAGCAGAAGTTAGTGATAGGGTAGAGACTAAAAAAGTCACGTTAGTAGAACCAAATGTAAAGCCTGAGTCCGTTGATATTTTTGAGGAAGCAGAAACAGACGATATTCAATTGAGTTCAGAAGACACTAAAACTGAAGAGTTTGATTTGCTAAATGAACAACCAGTTGTTCCGTTTAGAGGTATGGAAAACATTGAACAAATCAAGGTGATTCCCACTATTCCTTCAGGTCCTAGCACACAAAATAGTCCGAGTTCGACAAATGCTGGGCTAACATTAGGAATTTTTAACACGTTTGAAGTTGATCAATCGTATAAGACTTTTTCATACTTTGGAAAAGAACGATTATTTTTTGATCAATGGTTAAATGCACCACCGTCACAACCACCTCAATCTTCTCTTTTTACGATAAGTCGAATTTAAAAAACTTATTTTAAAAGGAGAGAATTATAAATGAAAAACGTATTCAGAACTTTAACAATTACAGGTGGATTAGCAGCAAGTCTATTAATCGGAGCAGGTACAACATCTGCGGCAGAAAATGATTCTTTATTAAACTTAAATGATGGTTTAGTAGAGAACTTGAACATTTTCGATTCAAATGATGACAATAATTTAGTGATTGATTCACAAAACAATAGTAGTTCAGATGTGAAAGTTGAGACTACTGATGATTCACTTGACACTACAGTTGATGGAACAACAGAAGGATCAGTTGATGCAGTAGTTGAAGGCGAAGACGAATCAGCAGCAGTAAACGATGACGGCAATGCTGGTGTTATGAATGAAACAGTCATTGATGAAGAAAACGACATGGTTTCTTCAACAACAGAAGCGGCTACAGAAGGTTCAGTTGGAACAGTAGTTGAAAGTGAAGACGAATCAGTAGCAGTAAACGCTGACGGCAATGCTGATGTCATGAATGAAACAGTTATTGATGAAGAAAACGATACGGTTTCTTCAACAACAGAAGCGGCTACAGAAGGTTCAGTTGGAGCAGTAGTTGAAGGCGAAAACGAATCAGCAGCAGTAAACGCTGACGGCAATGCTGGTGTTATGAATGAAACAGTCATTGATGGAGAACACGATACGGTTTCTTCAACAGCAGAAGCGGCTGCAGAAGGATCAGTTGATGCAGTAGTTGAAAGCGAAGACGAATCAGCAGCAGTAAACGCTGATGGTAACGCTGATCTTATCAACGAAACTGTTGTCAATGAAGAAAATAATTCTACGACTTCAACAACTGAAGGTAATGTCGGTGGAAACCTAAATGCAATGCTTGAGAGTGATGATTCAACATCAATTTTAGGGGCTGACAACAACACAACAATCACAAATGTTATTGAATCTAATGAAGAAAATGATTCATCATCTTTTGCACTTGGAACTGAGTCTTTAACAAACTTAGGTCTAAGCTCTGAAGAAGCTGATAACGAAGGATCTGCAAAAGTTATGGCAGCTGTAGCGGCATTAATTGAAGCACAAAGCACAGAAAATTCTTCACGTTTAGGAACTGAAGTAGATGTTGCATCTATGGTTGGTTTAGATTCTGAAGAAGAAAATTCTTTTACTTCAATGTTAAATGCAACTGCTGGTTTATGGATACAATCGAATGATGAGAATGAATCAAGCGAACTTGGACTAGATCTTGGTCTTGGATTAGCAGCGATGTCACAATCATTCAATCAATAATATTACTTAAAGAAAAAACGGAACCCCATGCAAGAAGGGGTTCCGTTTTATATGATTTGGATTAATAACCACTACAACATCATTTTCTCCACAAAACAGCAATCATTTTATTAATCTCTCTGCCTCTTTAGAAACCACAAACGCTAAGTCATCATTGCCAAACAGCTGAAGAACTTCAATTAACGTTCCAGTATCGATTTCTAATTCAAGTGGTTCGTTTTGATCGATAATAACTTTCATGGCTTCGTTCGTACCTTGAGTGGGATAAGCTTTTTGGTAAAGTGCAAAAGGATCGATCTCGTGATTTTGGCACCATTGAACAAATAGTTGAATCATAATTTGTTCATCTTCTTGATATTTTTGAATGATATACTCGGTCATCATTTTTTGGTCCATGGGAGAATCCTCGTTTCGGAAAGTTGTGAAACTTTTGGCTCTTTATTTAAACCAGCCTTTTTCTTTAAAACGGGAAATCGCTTCAATGCGATTTGTCACATCGAGCTTATCTAAAATAACTGAAATGTAATTTCGAACTGTGCCGGTTGTGATGTATAGTTCACTAGCTATTTCTTTTGTGTTTTTGCCCGTTGCAATTAATTCAAGAACTTGATGCTCACGTTCTGTTAAAGGATTGTCTTCACCGCTATAAGCTAAGTCAACAAGCTCCGGTGCATAGATGCGTCGTCCGTCCATTATCAATCGAATGGAGTTGGCTAAATCCTCACTCGGACTGTCTTTTAATAAATAGCCACTTACACCTGCTTTTCTCGCACGTTCAAAGTATCCTGATCGTGCAAAGGTTGTAAGGATAATGATTTTACAAGGATGGTCTTTTAATTCCTCAGCTGCATCAAGGCCGCTCTTTACTGGCATTTCAATATCAGTAATAAAAACATCAGGATTTAACTGTTTAACCAATTCAATGGCCTCGGCTCCGTTTGGTGCTTGGCCTACAACTTCTAAATCTTCTTCTAAATCTAAAAGAGATCCTAATGCTCCAAGCATCATCCGTTGATCTTCAGCGATAATTATTCGAATCATGACAGTTCCTCCATTTCAGATTGCAGGATTACATGAGGAATACGAATGTTGACCGTCGTTCCTTCAGTTTCAGACACATAAAGAATACCATTTACAAATTCTAGTCTTTCTCTCATACCTCTTATTCCATTGCCGTCTGTATTGGCATTATCTCTACTTAGTCCAACTCCGTTATCCTGAACTTGAAGAAATAACTCAGTGGAAGACTGTTTGATTAAGACGTGACAGAATGTTGCTTGGCTGTGCTTGACGACGTTGTTGATGGCTTCCTTTAAACACATGCTTAAGACATTTTCAACGAGTAAAGGGGTATCTTTTAATACTGGATTTCCCTTAACGCGGAAATCTATTTCAGCGGCTTTAAGAATTTGTTGAACCCGAACCAATTCGTCTTCTAACTTTCCAACTTGAATGTTGGAAACGAGGTCTCTAACCTCTTTTAAAGCAATCCGTGCGGTGTGATTTATATCTAAAAGTTCATTTTTTGCTTTAAGGGGATCTTGATCGATTACTCTTCTTGCTAGGTCACTTTTTAAACCGATTAATGAAAGTTTTTGTCCTAATGTATCATGAAGATCTCTCGCAATACGCTGCCTTTCTTGAATAACTAGAAGCTGTGAAATCTTTTTATTCGCATCCTCTAATTGACCTTCTAGTTTCTCTGTTTTAATTTGATTGTGAGAATTAAAGGGCAACAAAATCACACCAATCACTCCGATTAGAATGAAAGGAAATTGCGTAACGAAAAGTTCATATTGCGTGAAAAACCCAATGCTCACTGAAATCATTGTCGTCACGAGATGAATAACAAACATCGTAATAAAACCAGCTCTGTTTCGAATGTTTCCAATGAAAAAGGCTAAGAATAATGAAAAGAAAAAGTATCCGAAAAGAATGATGAGGGTGATGCTAATTACAATTTGAAAGGCAACCCAGACATACATGCGCCATCCTTTGGAAATAAAAGATTGTCTATAAGAAAGAAAGAAACCTACAACGAGTAAAAGTCCCAGTAAACTTTCTAATGGTGAATAAGACTTGAATATATAAAATAAGGGCAAAATACAAAAAATAATCCATACGTAAATACTGATGTAAGGATTTTTAGGGAAAATGTGATACCACTTTTGCATAGGAACCTCCAGGACATGAAAATGGTTGAATTGATTATGAAAGAATTTCAAGAATTAATCTTGTTGTTACAGTCACATTCTGCTTTTCTAAATAGTATAACAGACAGAAAAACCATTCCATGAGCGGAATGGTTTTCTAAACTCTTATTTTTCTTGAACGCTAGAGCGTTGAAGTGTTGTTTTCGTGTTGTTCAGTAAATGTTGAATTTCTTTAAATCCAACGAATGTTTTTTTCGTTTCATCGTATAGACGGAATCGAATTGACTTCAAACTTGTTTTAAGCGTTATGGTTGTTGCTTGGTGAAGAGGTGGTGTTAGTTCATGAGCTTGTTCTAAGTTGTAATTTGGCACTCGTGGGCTTAAATGATGCACGTGGTGATAGCCAATGTTTCCAGTTAACCATTGAAGAACTTTTGGTAACTTGTAGAATGAGCTACCATCAACTGCTGCTTTCACATAATCCCATTGATCTTCATCTTCGAAATACGAATCTTCGAATTGATGTTGAACGTAGAACAACCAAATTCCAAATGAACCAGCTACGATTAAAATAGTACCTTGGATAATCGCGAATGCTGGCAAGCCGATCCACCAAATCATACCGCCATATAATGCAACGATTGCTGCATTAATGAAATATGTGTTGTTACGTTCTTTAGGACGAGCATCCTTGCGGTTGAAACGGTTAGACACTAAGTATAAAAATAACGGCCCAAGACCAAACATAACGATAGGATTTCTGTATAAACGGTAAGCAAAACGTCTGCCTGGTGATGCTTCGATATATTCATCAACTGTCATAACCCATACATCGCCTGTTCCGCGTTTGTCTAAGTTACTACTAGTTGCATGGTGAATAGAGTGATCACGTTTCCACTTTTCATATGCAAACAGGGTCATAATCCCTGTGATTGTGCCTAAAATAGCGTTTGCTTTTTTGTTTTTAAAGAAGGAACCGTGCGTGCAATCGTGGAAAATGATGAATACACGAACGACGAAACCTGATGCTACAATCGCTAAAGCAATTGTTAAGAAAATGGAGATGTCTAAAGCTTGGTAAGCCAAAAACCATAAAATGAAGAACGGTGGAATCGTGTTAATAATTTGCTTAACACTAGCAGCCGTATCTGACTTTTCAAATTGAGCTACTTGTTTGCGTAATTGCATTGTTTTTTCTTTACTCATAGCGTCCTCCTTGAATATCTGTAATGTTTGAATTTTCATAAATAAATCCTGTTCCTTAATAATAGGCATTAGGAGCAGCTAATAAAAGACACAAACGTCAAGTGAAGAGTATGACAAGTGTCATATAGGTACGGAGTCGGATGGTTTTAATAATTCAGTATAGTGGCGTATGATTTTACTTAAGATGTGTGGCTTTTAAATAGAAAATACGTAGATAAAGGAAGGAGTTTTTATTCATGAAATTCAGAACTGAAAGAGATTCTATTGGAGAGATTCAAGTACCTGCAGATAAACTTTGGGGTGCCCAAACGCAACGAAGTAAAGAAAATTTTGCGATAGGGTCTGAAAAAATGCCGATGGAATTGATTTCTGCCTATGCCATTTTGAAAAAAGCTGCCGCAATCGTTAATCATCAGCTCGGCAACTTATCAGCTAGTAAAAAAGATGCCATATCTAAAGCGGCTAATGAAATTATTGAAGGTAAATGGAATGATCATTTTCCTCTTGTTGTTTGGCAAACTGGAAGTGGTACACAAACCAATATGAATGTGAACGAAGTCATTGCTAATCGGGGTAATCAGTTCTTAGTTGAAAATGATAGTGACGAACGTTTACATCCTAATGATGATGTCAACCAATCACAAAGCTCAAACGATTCGTTTCCAACAGCCATGCATATTGCAGGTGTCATATCGGTTAATGAGAATTTATTGCCAAAAATAAAAGTTTTACATGACACGCTTTCTAATCAAGAGAAAGCTTTTGAATCCATCGTTAAAATCGGCCGAACTCATCTGCAAGATGCAACTCCTTTAACACTTGGACAAGAAGTGAGTGGCTGGAAACATATGATTGCGAAATGTGAACAAATGATTCAGGAAAGTCTTGTTCATGTACAGGAACTTGCCATAGGTGGAACGGCGGTTGGGACGGGAATTAATGCACATCCAGAGTTCGGTGAGCGCGTAGCTAAAGAGATTAGCCAGCAAACAGGCTATCCATTTACCTCCTCAGAAAACAAATTTCATGCACTGACGAGTCATGACCAATTGGTCTATGTTCATGGGGCAATGAAAGCCTTGGCTGCTGACGTCATGAAAATTGCGAATGATGTACGCTGGCTAGCGAGTGGGCCGCGTAGTGGAATTGGAGAAATTACGATTCCTGCAAATGAACCAGGTAGCTCCATCATGCCTGGTAAAGTGAATCCAACTCAAAGTGAAGCGATCACAATGGTTGCAACTCAAGTTATGGGCAATGATGTGACGATAGGAATAGCTGCAAGCCAGGGGAACTTTGAGCTGAACGTATTCAAACCAGTCATTTTTTATAATTTCATGCAATCCGTTCGCTTACTGAGCGATTCCATCGGTAGTTTCCATGATCATTGTGTGGTAGGGATTGAGCCAAACAAGGAGCAACTAGAACAGCATATGAATAATTCTTTAATGCTCGTTACAGCTCTAAATCCTCATGTAGGGTATGAAAAAGCTGCAAAAATCGCGAAACTTGCACATGAAAAAGGCTTAACGTTAAAAGAAGCCGCAATGGAAACTGGGTATTTAACAGAAGAAGAATTCGATCAATTTGTAGATCCGTCGAAAATGGTGAAGTAATACTTAAGGGAGAAAGGATGAATCCAATGCAAAAACAGATTTTATTAAAAAATAGACCTGAAGGAACGCCGACACATAATGATTTTGAAGTAGTTAATGTGCCAATCGCGCAACCAGAAGCGGGAGAAGTCCTAATTAAAACAGTCTACATTTCAGTTGATCCATATTTAAGAGGTCGAATGAACGATGCAAAATCATATATTCCACCATTTCAATTGAACGAAGTTCTAACTAGTGGAGTTGTTGGGCAAGTTGTAGAATCCAAGTCATCCTTCTTTGAAAAGGGTGATGTTGTCTTAGGGGCACTCGGATGGCAAGAATACTCAATCGCAAATGAAAAATCTGTTAGAAAAATTGATCATACAATAGCACCTGCTTCAACATATTTAAGTGTGTTGGGTATGACAGGCTTAACAGCATACTTCGGATTATTAGATATTGGAAAACCACAAGCAGGTGAAACGGTGGTTGTTTCTGGAGCTGCAGGTGCAGTAGGCTCTATCGTAGGGCAAATAGCCAAAATTAAAGGTGCACAAGTAGTAGGAATTGCAGGTTCAGATGAAAAAGTGAAGTTCTTGCTTAATGATTTAGGTTTTGATGAGGCAATTAATTATAAAACTCAAAATGTGAAAGAAGCTTTAAAGGATGCATGTCCTAATGGAATAGACGTGTACTTCGAAAATGTGGGGGGAGAAATTTCAGACGCAGTCTTCCCGCTACTCAATAATTTCGCGCGAATTCCAGTTTGCGGTGCTATTTCTTCTTATAACAATGAACAATTAGACGTTGGTCCTCGCGTTCAAGGTTATTTAATAAAAACGAGTTCATTGATGCAAGGATTTACAATTGGTAACTACTCGTCTCGATATAGTGAAGGGGCGAAAGATTTAGCGACATGGTTGCAAGAAGGTAAGCTCAAATATGAAGAAACGATAACAGAAGGATTCGATCAAACAATTGACGCATTCTTAGCTTTATTTGAAGGTGCGAATATTGGGAAGTCACTTGTGAAAGTTTCCAATATAGATAAATAGACATGAAACCTAACCGCTTCGGATTAATATCCGAGCGGTTTTTTTACCGAATAATTTGTAGTTTTGAAACCTTTTTGCAGGAGCATGCGTATGAAGAAGAGAATAGATAGTAAATACTTAATCATGAAGATAGACTTACATAATAAAAGTGGGGTGGAGAGATGACAGGTACAATTGCAGTTATCATGGTTTTTTCAATACCAATTATTGCGATAGTGAGCGATCACTTAAAATCAAATACGAAGCAAAAGGCTAAGATGCTTGCTACAGAACTCGAATTGGAAAAAGTAAAACAGCAAAACTTCATCGCCGAAACAGAAAAAATGCGACTTGAACTTCAAAAGATGCAAATAGATTATGCACATACAACAGATCCTATTTTGATAGAACTTCAAAAGGAAAAAGCAATTTAAAATAATGGATAACGAAGGTGGTTCGTTACTTCTTTCGCTTTCCGCGGACGAAACGCTAGTCTCCTCGACTCATCTGTCTACGACAGTTGAGCATGTGGGGTCTAGCGTATTTGGTTTTTTCACAGGAGTCTTCAGAAAACCACTTTCTTGCTAAAAAAGCTTGCAGAATCATTCTACTGAAGAGGTTAGAGATTTTAAAGATGTACCAAAGTGATTGTATTTGTATTGTTGATTGAAATGAAGGCGGCGACTCCAGCGGAATTAGCAAGAACTGAAGACCCTGGACTGAGCCACGCGAAGGAAGCGGCTGAAGTCTTGCCCGCGGAAAGCGTCCGCTGAAATGGAAATCAGCCAGTTCCTCTAGTTAGAAAAAGAGCTGTCCCAAGAGTCACGAAAAGTGAATCTTGATACAGCCCCTTTTTGGTTACGTTCTTGTGCAGTTGTTTTATGCGAAATATATAACAGAGCACTTTTAATAAAGCTTACCTTGACGATAAAGCACCGTCGATAGACGCATGACCGAATGGATGAAACAATTTTGACGAAGTGGGAATGGATCCCCAAAATATTGTGGCAAAATCGTATCCATCGTATGTTTCATTTTCGCGATTAGTTGATTATGAACTTCTTCTTCGCTGTAGAACTGCGTTTCACGACCTTGAAGCCATTCTAGATAAGAAACAATTACACCACCGGCATTTGCAAGGATATCTGGTAAGATGACGACACCTTTTTGGCTTAAATAGTTATCGGCTTCTTCAGTTGTTGGAGCATTTGCCCCTTCGACTATAATTCCCGCTTTAATATCGGCTTTATTTCCATCGTGTAATTGATTTTCTAATGCAGCTAAGAATAAAACATCAATATCCATCGTTAAGATATCTTCACGAGGCTGAATAGTCGCTATGATACCGGATGATTTCAATTGTTCTTCTGTGCTTGGTAGATCGCCACGGTTTGAAGCTGTGAACGCAACTAATGCTGGAATATCAAGTCCTTCCGCATTATATAAAGTTGCATTCCGATCACTCACCGCAACCACTTTATTTTTTATATAATCGCAATTATAAGCTTCTAGTGCTGTGACAGAACCTACATTACCAAACCCTTGAACAGCTACAGTTAACGGGCGATTAGCATATGAAAGTGCTGTTTTAGCAAATGGATTTGTCGATACAGATAAATTATTTGCATTCGCATTCAAATAGTCATGCATTAAATAACGGAATGTGAAATATACCCCTTTACCAGTTGCTTCGCGACGTCCAAGAGATCCGCCGTTTGCGACACTCTTGCCGGTAAAGCTACCTAAATAAGGTTTTCCGTGATTTATTTTTTTGTATTCTGCCATCATCCAATCCATTTCACGTTCACCTGAACCAACGTCTGGAGCGGGGATGTCTTTATCAGGTCCGATTACATGATTAAAGTATCGGACATATTTAACACAAATTCGATGCAATTCCTTATCTGAGAAAGATTTAGGATCAACCACGATTCCACCTTTACCACCACCGAAAGGAACATTATGAAGCGCATTTTTTAACGTCATCAGAAATGCTAAGTTCGTCACTTCTTCTTCGTTAACGCTCTCGTGAAAACGAATCCCGCCTTTATAAGGTCCTAAAGCGTCATTGTGATGAACG
The DNA here is from genome assembly GCF_057785155.1 of Paenisporosarcina sp. Classification (NCBI taxonomy): domain Bacteria; kingdom Bacillati; phylum Bacillota; class Bacilli; order Caryophanales; family Caryophanaceae; genus Paenisporosarcina; species Paenisporosarcina sp. The sequence goes on along the minus strand of NZ_JBYNRN010000035.1, from coordinate 22,595 downwards.
CGATAAGAAGGAATTCGTACGACTTCGCCATTTTCTAAAGGCAACCTTAAAAACGATTTATGTATTTGGTTAGGTGTCGATAGAATGGCGTTTAAGGATTTGAAAGCTTTGACTCTCATGTCCTCTTTTAAATCAGGTAAAAACAGTTTATTATCCATTAATGCATCCAAAGATTGTTGAATAATCGATCTTGTTTGTTCTTCCACTAGTGAAGCACCTCCGCTAAAGTAAGTTCTCTTCTATCTATACCCAAAGAAGACTTCAATAACCAATGATCTTTATCAAATCTAAGCATTTTAAACTCTTTTTAAACCCATTGCTTCTCTTCAACATCAAAATTCTTTTCTGCCCAAGCGATGCCATCGTCTACGGAATCCACTTTGTAATCATCTTGAACATCCCAATTTTGATCACACATGAAAACATAATAGTCGTTTTCTTCTTCATAATGAACAATCGCTAAACTCATAATTGTTACTTCTGTTGTTGATCCATCCTTTTCTTCAAAAAACATCATGCCTAGCTTTTGATCTTCAGGACTTACGGTATGTTTGATGACTAATCCACCGTCCAGTTCTTTAGGTACTTCTTGCATATTCAAACACCTCTTTCTGTTGTATGTAGCTTTGTACTTTATTTTTACCATAGTGTAGGTTTGATTACCATTAGAGCTAACATTAGTGCAAGTAGACCAATATAAGTCCATGTCGACGTTTTCAATTGTTTAAGCAACATGTGTTTATCTGAATTCGATTCTTCCATTTTCTTTAGTTTTGGCGAAAATGCACGGGCTAAAAAGAAAATCGAAATGACCATTAACGCAATGGTTGAAATAATCCAAGGGGTTTTCCAACTCCATGGACCCATTATAACCAATAGAATGCCTGATCCAACGAGCACATGACCGGCATGTTTAATTAAACGTACGATAGAACGAAAAATCGAAATGTATGCTTTGTCAGTGTGATCATTAGAATGATGCATTTTACTTATTAGTGAAAATAAAACAAATAGAGGACCAATTGAAACAACGGCACTCAAAACGTGAATGAAAATAATTGAAACATAAATCTTGTTCATAATTATTCTTTAACCTGACTGAATTCATGAACCCATACTTTCATAGTAGGTAACCAAGGCATTCCTGGATGATAAGACAAAATGGATTGTTTGTAAGCTTCTACGGAATCATAACCTTCTTGTTGTGCATGTACATCTGTTAGTTCTCCGAGTGATTGATGGTAGACTTGATCCACTCTAAACGAATGGCCATCTAACACCATAATCTCGCCCACATCAGCATATCGACCATTTCGGCGTGTGGCTGTTTTTTCGCCTTTTAATACTTTTTCAACATCAGATTTCATTGTCACTAATTTTTCGATTGAACATGTTTTTGCTGGTAAATGTGTATCGTGCTGATTTGTCATGTGTTTTTCCACCTTTAATTGTAGTTAGTTAACGTGCATTCATGGGTATCTTGTTAAAAAGCATGTTATTACATATTGTACACGTGAAAAGAAGCAGAACCAAATAGCGCTTATCTAGAAAAGGGGAATTTCCATGATTGAAAACACAAATGAGACCGTTTTGGCAAAACAAACGGTCAATCGAATAGAAGAAATAGCAGGGACTTACCCAGGGTATCGACGTGCACATGCAAAAGGTGAAATCTATGAAGCTGAATTTTCACCTTCTGGAGCAGCTGCTTCGTTTACTACAGCTGAACATTTACAAAACACTAATGTGAAGGCTATTGTTCGCTTTTCCAATGCTTCACCTAATCCATCGACACCAGATCAGTTATCCATCATTAAAGGAATGTCTGTCCAGTTTCGCTTACCTTCTGGAGAAATAGCTAATTTAGTAGGTGTTACGATTCCGATTTTTGTAACCAAATCACCACAAACATTTTTTAAGATTTTAAATACAGTTAATTCTTTTAAAGAGGGAAAGCCTCATTTTAGAGACATGGTAAAACTATTTGCATCCTACCCGGAAAGTCGAGCAGCAATACAAATGATTCGCAAACTGGAAAACACAAAAAGTTATGCAACAGCTGCCTATTATGCGATGCATGCATTTTATTTGGTTAATAAAGAAGGGAATCGTGTACCCGTAAAATTCGAATGGATTCCTGAAGCTGGGATCGAGACGTTGACTGTAAAAGAAATGGTTGGTTTACCGAAAGACTATTTAGAAAAAGAATTAGAAAACCGACTGGAAAATGAACAAGTGAAGTTTCGATTGGAAATTGTATTAGGTGAACCGGGTGACTTAACCGATGATCCAACAAGGGAGTGGCCGAAGGATCGTAAAAGAATACATGCAGGGATTTTATCGATTAAAAGAGTCGCGACTGAAGTTAGCGATGATATCATATTTAATCCAACGGTAGTACCTAATGGAATCGAGTGTTCGGATGATGAGATTCTATTATTCCGAAAACATGCTTATGCTGTATCTCATGAAAGAAGAAGTAAAGGAGAGTAATACTATAAAATGGACGTCTATTGAAGCATTCATGGCTTCTGCTATGAGTGGATTCCTAACAAAATGTATTGATAAAAATGTGCTTTCTTAAATATACTTTTTTGTAATTTTAAATTTATCAGTTGTAGTCGCTATTTAATTTGAGATTTTGTTGAGTGTAGCGGAAAGTGGCGACTCCGGCGGGAATAGCGCGTCCAGGTGAGACCCCGCAGTGAGCGTTGCGAATGAGGAGGCTCACGGACCGCCCGCGGAAAGCGTCCACTTGTAGCGGAACAAGAGAATATTCTTTAAACAGTCTGGGTTTAATTCTACTAATTCCTTTGTTACCATATGCTAAATAAAGAAAAAACTAAATGTCATCTATTTGGCATATACTAGCAATTGGCATATGTATTTTTATCATTTGCGTAAAGGAGATTAAAATATGAGTATTGCTGTTATATATGGAAGTACACGTGAAAATGGAAATACAGAAGAATTAACGGAAATCGTCATTCAGGATTTGGATGTTGAAAAGATCGTGTTGCGGAACTACGAAATAAAACCGATTCATGACCAACGCCATGAGGAGGGCGGATTCACGCCGATTGAGGATGACTACAACAGTTTAATAGAACGAATGATGAAACATGACACACTGATTTTCGCGACACCTGTTTATTGGTATAGCATGAGTGGGACAATGAAAAACTTCGTGGATCGCTGGTCACAAACGATGCGCGATTCAAATTTCCCGAATTTCAAGGAACAGTTAGGAACAAAAAAAGCATATGTAATTGCCGTTGGTGGAGATAATCCTCGCTTAAAAGGATTGCCGTTGATTCAGCAGTTCAATTACATTTTTGAGTTTATGGGCATTTCATTCGAAGGTTATGTTTTAGGAAAAGCTAGTCGGCCAGGCGATATTTTAGTCGACCAAGTGGCATTTGCTACGGCAACCGATCTAAACTTGAAATTAAAAGATCAATAATCAGCACCAAGTGCTTCGGAGAATATCCGCTGGGCACTTGGTGTTTTTAGATGTCACATTCACTCAAAATTTCTTCTTTGAATGAAAAGGAGTATTATTGAATAAAATTATTTTTTTCTAAAGGTTTTTCAAAAGGAGATGAATGTATATGATCAATCGAATATTTACGATTCTGGTTTTTGTAGGAGTTCCATTAACAGTTGTAGCTTCTCTCATGCATTGGTCCAGTATCACGATGTTTGTTATTTGTTCTGTCACGATCATTGCGATATCTAGTTTTATGGGACGAGCAACTGAATCGTTAGCCATTGTTAGTGGACCGAGAATTGGTGGATTATTAAACGCGACATTTGGTAACGCAGTCGAACTAATTATTTCTATTTTTGCTTTGCAAGCAGGTCTAATTGGGGTCGTGTTAGCTTCGTTAACAGGTTCTGTCCTTGGGAACTTACTTTTAGTTGGAGGCTTGTCTTTCTTCTTGGGTGGCGTTAAGTTTAAACGTCAAAAGTTCAGTATTCATGATGCGCGACACAATTCAGGTCTATTAGTTTTTGCTGTGATCGTAGCATTTGTCATTCCGGAAATTTTTTCGATGTCCATGAATGAAGAGAAGACGTTACAAATGAGTGTGGGAATTTCAATTATCATGATTGTCTTATACTTAGCTGGGTTATTTTTCAAACTGGTTACGCACCGTGGCGTTTATGCGCATGATGAACCAACACCGGATGGCGAACATGAGGAACCGGAGTGGTCTAAAAAGAAAGCTTTAGGAATTTTACTTCTATCTACACTGGCTGTTGCATATGTATCTGAAAACTTAGTTCATACGTTTGAAGCGGTTGGGGAACAGTTTGGTTGGTCCGAGTTATTTATTGGTGTCATTATTGTAGCCATCGTAGGTAATGCTGCGGAACATTCATCAGCCATATTAATGGCGATGAAAAACAAAATGGATGTTGCAGTTGAAATTGCAATTGGATCAACTTTGCAAATTGCGATGTTTGTAGCACCTGTTTTGGTTCTTATTTCTTTATTCATGCCAACAGCGATGCCTTTGGTTTTCACAGTTCCAGAATTAGTGGCCATGGCAACAGCGGTTTTACTAACCATTAGTGTTTCGAATGATGGAGAATCCAACTGGTTTGAAGGGTTAACATTACTAGCTGCGTACCTAATTATGGGGATTGGGTTTTATTTATTGTAATTATAGACGTCTCATATGTCATAAGTCCCTAGTTTAGTGAATTTTCTATTTTTTGTCGTTTTACAATTGAAACTTGATGTATGATAGAAGAACAAAAAGTGGTAATACATGTACACTGAGAGCTGAACGGGAGGAAAAGAATATGAACGAAGCGGTTGTCTTACATCGAGAAGCAATGGACATGTTAAAGCAAACAAGCAGAACGTTTTTTATTCCAATCAATTTCTTAGAACCTACTCTGCGTAAAACAGTGGCGTCAGCCTATCTGTGTATGCGTGCGATTGATGAAATTGAAGATCATCCTAGTATGTTAGCGGAGACAAAACGGCACTTACTTACATCTATTAGTACAAGCTTAAAAACTACATTTGATCCTGAGGTGTATCGCGCATTAATTCAACCTTATCGCCACATTCTGCCTGATGTTACCCAAAGGCTTGCAGATTGGATTTTACTTTGTCCACCAGAGGTTGTAGGTAAAGTGAAAGAATCGACTGGCATTATGGCCGAAGGTATGGCTAAGTGGGTAGACCAAGAGTGGAAAATTCGTACAAAAGAAGATTTAGACGACTATACGTATTATGTAGCGGGATTAGTGGGTTGCATGCTATCGGATTTATGGAAATGGCATGATAATACAGAGACTGATCGAGAAAAAGCAATTGCATTTGGACGAGGCTTGCAAGCGGTGAATATTCTTCGAAATCAGGATGAAGATTTCGAGCGTGGGGTTCGTTTCTTACCAGATGGCTGGGATCGAGATGATCTGTTCAGTTACGCGAAGCAAAATTTATCGATGGGTAGCGATTATGTAAAAGATATTAATAACCGTGGAATTACAATGTTTTGTAAAGTCCCACTCGCTCTTGCGAATAGTACATTAAAAGCGATGAAAATCGGTCGTGAAAAAATTTCGAGAAATGAAGTTGAATCGATTGTTGCTGAATTAGAAAGCCAACATTCATAAGATAATGCCAGAGATTTTATTTAGAGGGTTTTTAAAACTCCTTTAAATTAATTTCTGGCATTTTTTGTTGAAGATTAACGGACTTGAATTGATTTACCGAGCTGTGTAAGACGTGAAGCGAAATCTTCTGAACGACTTGGAGCGCCTCTTAATACATCATGTATTTCATAAGCGTTTGTCCCGTGTTCAGCATAATCTAGTCCCATCTTTTCTTCTTCTTTTGAAACACGTAGTGAAGTGAATAGTCGTATGACATATAGGCTGCCTCCAACTGTAAGCGCAGTCCAAACAACAATGGTCGCTATACCAATTAGTTGAATGCCAAGAATGCTGAGTCCACCTCCATACAAGGTTCCGTTTGTTGTGTCAAATAAACCTACGGCAAGCGTACCCCAAATCCCACCGATACCATGGACAGAAATAGCGCCTACAGGGTCATCAATTTTAAGTTTGACATCAAAAAAGCGAATACTTTCAGTCATGATAACTCCCGCAATTAATCCGATTGCAATTGCGCCTAATAATGAAACATTTGCACATCCGGCTGTAATTCCGACAAGCCCACTTAACGCACCGTTTAAAGTTAAAGATCCATCAATTTGTTTGTATCTAAGCTTTGTATGCAGGGCGGTAGATAATACGGCAGCAGAGCCTGCGAGAAGTGTGTTTGCAATAACGAGTGGTACTAGAGTTGAATCAGCTGCTAAAGTACTTCCTCCATTAAAACCAAACCAACCTAACCATAGAATGAAGACACCTAATGCTCCAAGTGGGATGCTGTGTCCAGGGATAACATGAACGGTTTTACCGGAATATTTTCCGAGGCGTGGACCAATCATCCACGCGGCAACTAATGCGCCGACAGCTCCTGTTAAATGAACGACGGAAGATCCGGCGAAGTCAATGAAGCCAAGTTCTGTAAGCCAACCGCCTCCCCAAACCCAATGTCCAACTACTGGGTAAATGAATCCTGTCATGGCAATAACAAGGAGAAGGTAGGAAGATAATTTCATGCGTTCAGCGACAGCTCCTGAAATAATGGTTGCGCATGTTGCTGCAAAAACTGCTTGGAAAACAAAGAAGCCAATATCTTCACGACCTAATAATGCAAACCCTTCCGTTCCTATGAGTCCAAAAGTAGATGGGCCGAACATGAATGCAAAACCAACAATAAAGTAAAGCACTGAACCAATCGAGACAGTTAATAAATTTTTCATTAGGATATTAACGGTGTTTTTTGATCGAGTGAATCCAGTTTCAACCATGGCAAAACCTGCGTGCATAAAAAATACTAAAATAGCTCCTATCATCATCCAAATCATGTCGACAGAACTTTGTACAGCTTCGATTGATTCCATTCGTTTTCCTCCTCAATATACGGCGACAACGCCGCGTTCCTTTGTTCGAATACGTATCGCTTCATCTACGGGTAAAATAAAGATTTTCCCATCACCAACCTCACCGGTTGCTGCATATTCCAAAATTGCATCAACAATCGGCTCCACCAAATGATTGTCTACAACCATTTCCAATTTCAATTTTGCAGAAAACTCCATTTCGTATACATTCCCACGAAAAAGACCTGTGCGGCCCTCTTGTCTACCGCATCCAGCAATTTCGGTAACAGATAATCCATCAATTCCTTCTAGAGCTAATGCTCTACGAACATCTGCAAACGCATCTGGACGAATAATTGCTTCAATTTTCTTCATTTTTTTAAGCTCCCCCTCTTTTACTTTTAGTATATGTTAGGTTTCCTAACATGATAATTCAAAAATAGAAATAAATCAAACTATTTTTAAAATTCGTGTAAGTTTTTCTGACATGAAGGTTTCCGCAGTGATTTTAGACAGAAGCAATTTTCTTTTAAGAATATTTTTCATCGGTTATACTAAGGAGGTTTTTAAGGGGTTTACGTAACATTTTCATAGCAATATATTTGTTTTTATTGGAAGAGGAGGCGATACATTTGGCTACATCATTAAAAGGAAAAAACGCGATCATTACGGGAGCAGGACGAGGGATTGGCTATGCCGTTGCTATTGCATTAGCTAAAGAAGGCGTAAATGTGGGACTTGTCGCTCGCTCAAAAGAACAATTGGAAAAAGTCGGTAAAGAAGTTGAAGCGTTAGGTGTGAAGGCTGCTTTCGCAGTTGCAGATGTTTCCAAAAATGAGGAAGTGACAAAGGCAACTGAATTCATAACAAATGAACTGGGTGCAATCGATATACTCATTAATAATGCCGGAATTGCAAAATTCGGAAATTTCATGGATTTAGAGATTGATGAGTGGGAAAAAATCATTCAAGTAAACTTAATGGGGGTTTATTATGTAACTCGTGCTATTTTGCCTGGGATGATTGAACAAAAGTCTGGAGATATTATTAATATTTCTTCTTCAGCTGGCCAAAAAGGTGCACCTATTACGAGTGCATACAGTGCTTCGAAATTTGGTGTCCTTGGTATTACAGAATCGTTAGCAATGGAAGTGCGTAAGCATAATATTCGAGTAACTGCGTTGACACCAAGTACTGTCGCAACCGATTTAGCCATTGATAATAATTTAACTGATGGTAATCCTGATAAAGTGATGCAACCGGAAGACATTGCTGAATTTATCGTGTCGCAATTGAAATTAAACAAACGTATTTTCATCAAAGAAGCGGGACTATGGTCAACAAACCCGTAGATTTAAATAAGTAGTCAACAAAAAAGCCGTATCCTTTTAGGTTAATTCCTAAAGGATACGGCTTTACTAATTACTGGGGTGTGCTGAACTAAACTGTTAATAGTAGAAGCCACGAAACACGAGATTCTTTTATTATTAGTATGTTAAGCTAGCTGCCACTAAAATTCCGACAACTATTGCAGCTGAGAAAAGGCTAAAACCAATAGCTTTGTTTCCTTTTTCAACTTCATCAGCTAATTGCATTTTTGGTGTTAATACAAATTCGATGATCCAGTAAGCTATTACCTGAGTAGCTATTCCGACCAATCCCCAAAGAAAGGCATCTAATAAATTCACGCTATCTGCCCAAACAGTATAGATAACAATTGCTAAACCAATCGCTTTACCCCAAAGTTTTAAAGCGACCGCAATGTTTCCTTCTTGAATTAATTTAAGCTCAGAAAATTTTGTTGTAAATGCAAAAGCTGTTAACCCCAAAAACATTAACCCAATTCCAGTACCAAAGTGTGCTAAAAAACTACCTATTGCATCTAATGTCAATATTGACATATTAATCATCCTCTCTATCTTTTCGTTGAATTCCTACTGGTAAAAAATATGATTCGTTGTTTGTGATTTCACTTCCAGCTCGTATTCCTATAGCACCAGCTGATTTATTAATCAAGAAACACCCTACCATGAGATGAGCTTCTTTCGTTCCTTTAGTGGTTGTTATATTGGAAACGGGAAGTGGACAAAATTCTTGAAATATCGGTAAAGTATCACTGTACGTTTTCATCGTTTCTTCCATCGTTAAATCACCTAAGCCATTGAAAATTTCTACTGTATCCCCCTCACGGCCAAAACAAGGTTTTTTTACAAAGGGTTTTTGACGTTCAATAAAAACATCAGGCTCTAAGTAAGTGGGGAGAAAATAACGTTGTATAATAGCGTGCTCAGAGTCTGTGAAAAAATTTTGTTCTTCATGTAATCCCCAAATTAGTGCTTGAACCGCTTTTGATTGAAGTAGAAAAGCGGATGGTGGGTTAAGGATGCTCAGATGTCCTTGCTCAACTAATTTCATCAAAGCTTGACCGACATCATCACCTAATATTGGATCCTTATCGTTCACCAAATGTTCTACTGGGTATGTTTGACGATACAAAATATCAATTCGCTCACCGAGTGGTGTATACAAACCCGCTTGTAAAATATCGCCATCTTCCATTACGTCCTCAGTGACTATTCGTAAATTGTCCAAGCTTACATATTCAGAAGGCAGATCTAATTGTTCTTGCAGGTAACGGGTCGTCCATTTGTCTTCAATGTGATCATCATGCGACGTAAAGACGATCTTAGGTGTCCCAGGTTTATTTAAAGCTACCCAACTGGATGCAATGGCTTTTCTCATTTCCATATGTAAAAGCTGCGTACATTCTTCATTTGGGTTTTTTAAGTCAAAATGTCTGCAAATATAAGAATTTGCGTGGAACGTTTCCTTTATGAAAGTGGGAGTATCTGCATTAAATTCAAGAAGCTTAATGGATGACCCGTTTATGACGAAATCGAGTCTTCCAATAATGTATTCCTGAGGAATAGATTTCACTTTGATATAGGCAAGTGTTTCCTTTGGAAAGCCTAATTGCAATAACGTTGAATCCTCAAGGGTCCGAAGAAGAGGTGCTATCTTTTCGAAAATAAGTCCGACTTCTCTTGCAGCCTGTCGAACATTCTCCCAATATTCTTTGGTTTGCACATGAATATCCAATAAAGCATATTCTTCTTTTTCTAAATCGGGATAAAAATAAGGGATTTCGCTATATACTTGATTTCTTTCTTTAGAAAATGAAGAGTTAATCACCCTCCAAATCCTCCTTTAGTGCCGCTTCCTATGCCGGATTTGTAGCTTGAAATATGGTTAGAGTACCCACTCGATTTCTTAAATGCACTTTTACTGCTAAACATATTACCAAGGAAGTAATAACCTCCATAATGAGCAGAGCGTGTGTCATCGCAATAGTACGTTCCTTCGTCATCATCCCATTCCCAGTCATCGCAATCATAGCCTGTTGGCTCGTCTTGATAAGATTCATTTTGACTGCAGCCAGTCATGCCTAGTGCTAAAACAGATGTGGCAACTCCTGCCATTAGCTTCTTGGTTTTACTCATCTTAATATCCCTCCAATTTGTAACCAGTTTTAATCATATAAAGTACATATACAAGGCGATCCTCATCGATCTCTGCAGAGTCACGTTCCCATTCCATCTGATCGATGTACAAGTAAACACTTCCGATTTGGCTCAGAATCTCCAAATGCTGATCGAACTCATGTTTCTGAATGATTGGGTGGTTTTCTCTTAAATTAAATTCTCGAATTTCTAATGTGAGTCTACCATTCAAATTAAATACTTCTTTTTCTTTTTCGGATTCTTCTACTTTCTTTACATAAATCAAATGTAGATTTCCTTCAATTGCTGAAGAAGTTTGTTGATACGTAATTCCACCCTTAACAAAGAACTCGCATTCTCTACGAGTAAGTATTTGATCGAGTTCAATTGAATCGTAATGAAAAAGTGGTTCAAAAGAGTGTAGACCTTTGTATAATCGGTATTCTAATGAGGCTGTTGCCAACTCTATATCATCCTTTCATTCGCGCAAAATATAATACGATTGAAGTATTGTAAGGTTTCAATCACATTCACACTTTTTCAAGTTCTCTAAGTAAACGATAGAAAAGATTATAAGAATTGGTTTGGCGAAAACAAGCATAATTCATTATCTAATTATTTTAGTTAAATTCATATATTTTTCTGACATGATACGAAAAAAAGATTACAATATAAGGAAATGACGAGCGGAAGGAAGTTGGGAAATGGAACACAAATTATACTATCAAGATGCATACATCGAACATTTTTCTTCACGCGTAAAAGAGCAGCACCATGATTTAGAGGGGAACTGGTATGTAACGCTCGAGCAAACAGCTTTCTATCCCACAGGTGGGGGTCAACCTCATGATATCGGATTTATAAATGAAGAATTGGTTACGAACGTTGTAGAAGTAGATGGCGAAATTCGACACTATATCCAAAACCCAGTTTTCACCAATCATAATGAGATTAATGGGAAAATCGATTGGAGTCGACGCTACGATTTTATGCAACAGCATGCTGGACAACATGTACTAACAGCAGCTTTTGTTGAACTTTTTGATATTCAGACAACCAGTTTCCACTTAGGCGAAGAAACCGTAACGATTGACTTGAATTGTTCTGAAATTGACGACGCTCAATTACTGGCTGCCGAAGAGTTGGCTAATCGAATTATAATGGAAAACAGACCGATTGAGACAAAGTGGGTGACGAAGGAACAACTGGAGCAATATCCTCTTCGTAAAAAAGTAAAAGTGGATCAAGACATTCGTCTAGTGATTATACCTGAATTTGACTACAACGGATGTGGCGGGACGCATCCGCGAAATACAGCTGAAATTGCCATGTTAAAAATATTGAAAGTTGAAAAACAAAATGGTCAAATACGAATTCATTTTGTGTGTGGAAATCGAATTCGAAAACAACTTCACAAAAAACAAAAAACAATTTTAGAGATGGTCCATTTATTAAGTTCGTCTGAAGAAAAATTGGGAGATACGGTTAAAGTTCTGCTCAATCATAAAAAAATACTTGAGAAACAGTTGGCAGAAAAACAACAGCTGTTAATCGAATATGAATCACGTGAATTAGTTGGATCACAGCAACAGGCTTTTCCTTTAATTCATGCACATTATCATGATAGGACCATTCAAGATCTGCAAAAGCTTGCTCAACTTGTGGTAGCGGAGTCTCCGAGTGTTATTGTTTTACTCATTGCGAGAAATGAGCAACGTCTACAAGTGGTGTTAGGTCGGGGTCAAAATTTGAATGTGAATATGAAAGAGGTTTTATCGGAAATTTTACCTTTGATTAATGGAAAAGGTGGAGGCTCGGAAAGCTTTGTGCAAGGTGGAGGAATTGATGAGATGGACGTCGTTTTATTCGAAGATATGTGCGTCAATCTGATAAAGAATCACCTAGTTAATTAAAATGAAAACGTTCAAAAAAGTAATATAGAAATATACGATGAAATATGGTATGAATGTGTAAAGGTAAACGGTTCGGAAGTTGAGTAATGGAGGAGGTCATCCACTTCATGTGGGAAATGGTGTCGTTAGACATGTATCAAACATTTATTGAAAATAGTCCTGATGCAATTGTATTAATCCCATTAAACGGAGATGCAATTGAAATGAATCAAGCTGTTTTTCATATGTTTGGCTACACAAAAGAAGAGTTGAAATCAAAAAAATACTCGGATATGTTACTTCCCACTCACATGGAGATGGTGATGAAACAAATTGAGCTAGCTTTACAAGGAACTAGCAATACGTTTAAAGCAGAAGCCCAACATAAAAATGGGAATTTGTTTCACATTCAAGTAACCCTAAATCCATTAATAGAAGAGGAACAAGTAAAAGGTGTTTTATGTGTCGCGCGAAATATAACGGAGCTTGTTAATATGAGGGAAACTTTAAATGAAACGACTGACCGACTAAGTGCCTTGTTTGAGTCCACAGCGGATGCGATTGAAATTCTTGATTTAGAAGGACATGTGATAGATGTCAATCCGGCTTTTGAGGGATTGTACGGATGGTCTATTGATGAAATTAAGGGTCAATTTTTGCCGACTATTCCACAAAACAGATTTTTGGAAGCCAAAAGCTTAATTGAACAAATTAAGGCAGGCGATTCTGTCGTTCAATATGAAACTGTTTGTGTAAAAAAGAATGAGGAATTACTAGAAATTAGTCTTACTTTGTCACCTATACATAATAAAAACGGCGATCTTGTAGGATTTTCAGGAATCACTCGAGATATTTCCAAGCGTAAAAATCTTGAACGCTTATTAAAAATTAGTGAAGAACGATATCGGAAATTGGTTGAACTGTCTCCAACAGGTATAGTGGTACATCGCAATAACGAAATTCTGTATGCAAATGATGCGGTACAAAAATTATTTGCAGTAGACAATGCTGTAGGAAGTTCTATTTTCGATTACATCCATCCGCGTTTTCAAGAATTTACTGAGTTACGATTATCTCGAATAGCAGAAGGTTCTCCAATTGAGTTTGTTAATTTGAAGTTAGTTCGAAAAGATGGCGAACATCTTTACGCCAATATTGGGACTATGAAAATACCTTATGACAATGAAACAGCCTATTTAGCGATGTTTCATGATGTAACTGAATATAAAAAAATGAAAAGAGACTTACAAGATAGTCGAAATTCTTATAGTGAATTATTGAAAATGTCTCCATTACCTATTTATGTTCAGTGTGAAGGCATTATCAAATATATGAACGAAGCAGGGGCAAAAGCATTGGGCTTTAACCATCCAAAAGAGTTAATTGGTAAGTCCATTTTAGATTATTATCATCCTGATTCGCGTCAAAAGGTAGAAGAACGTATGAAACGTGCCTTCCTCCACGGATTTGATGAAGATGATCGATTTGAGCATCAAATGATTCGAGCAAATGGTACGGAATTTGCGACTGAAGTGTCAGCTACAGTCACTAAGTTCTTTGGCTCACCAGCCATACAAGTTATTTTTAGAGATATAACGGATCGTAAACAGGCAGAGGAAGCTCTTCGTGCAAGCGAAGAAAATTATCGATTGATGGCAGATAACATGACGGACTTAGTCTCAATTGTTGATGAGTCAGGTCTTATGAGGTATGCTTCACCATCTCATGCGGCCGTTCTTGGACACTCTCCCGATTTTTATTTAGGCAAGAGTGCTTTTGAAGTCGTTCATCCTGAGGACTTACCCTATATGCTGTCAGAGTTTGAACAAATTCTTCGTTCCAATGAAAGTCGAGTTGCGGAATTTAGACATAAGCATGCAGATGGTAGCTGGATATGGGTAGAGGCAAAAGGGAAAATATTTATGGATCAAAAAACATCGGAGAGACGGATTATTATCGTTTCTCGGGATGTAATGGAAAGAAAAGCATTACAAGAAAAACTAAATCATATGGCTTATCATGATGCATTGACAGATTTACCGAATCGAATGTACTTCCAAGATAAAGTGGAAGAAACCATAAAGCATAGTTTAAAGAACAATGAGATGTTTGCGTTGTTATATATGGATTTGGACAAGTTTAAGGATATTAATGACCAATATGGACATGCGATTGGTGATCAGGTATTAATTCAATTTGCTGAAAAAGTGCAAACTTGTTTAAGAAAAACAGACACGATTGCTCGACAAGGCGGAGATGAATTTACTTTATTAATACCAAATATTAATGAAGAAAATGATGCTGTTGTCTGTGCTGAGCGAATTTTAGAGTTGTTTGATGAGCCGTGGGAAGTTAGAGGCCATTTAATTCAAACATCTACGAGTATTGGGATAGCCTATTATCCGCAGACTGGAAACGATTATATTGAAATTTTAAAACACGCGGACATGGCGATGTATGATTCGAAACAACAAGGAAAAAATCGAATGAGCATCAGTTGAATGTTTTATTAGAAAAATAAATACATGAAAAGACGCCTAAAAAATTTAGATTTAAGACGGATTAGCCTTCTTTAAATCAAATCTTTTTCGGCGTTTTTTACTTCAAAAGACTCAAATAGGAGTAATTATTAGAAAATTCAGTTGACTACTAAACTTGTAAACGTTTACAATCAAAGAGTTATTTCGTAATAGGATTCAATAACTGAGCGAATGCTTAGTCAAAGCGGAAATTGTCGAGTTTATTGTCACCGACTTCTTAAACAATCATTGGGAGGAATGGAAATTGACTTTCGAAAATTTACTAGCACCCGAACTATATAATATTACTTCAGAATTAGAACAGTACAAAAATGATGATACACGCCTAGCTATTCGTTGGATTGATGATACAAATAATAGAAGAGACATTTCATACAAAGAGTTGATTGAAAAAACGAATCAATATGCACAAGCATTATTAAAACTTGGAATTAAAAAAGGTGACCGTTTAATGATCATTCTTCCAAGAATTCCAGAGGCATACATGACATACCTAGCTTGTTTAAGGGCAGGGATTGTCGCTATTCCATGTTCAGAAATGCTGCGAAAAAAAGATTTACTATATCGCATGCATCATTCGGGAGCTAAAGGAATCGTTGCTCACTACAAAACGACTACTGAAACGAACTCTATTGATGAAGATGTAGAAGCTTTACATAATAAGTTGATCGTTGGAGGAAAAGAAGACGGTTGGCAATCTTTTGAAGAGTTGGCGGAACACGAAAGTACATCTTTTGAAGCTGTGGACACACATCGCGACGATATGGCATTTCTATCTTATACCTCCGGCACAACTGGAAATCCTAAAGGCGCCGTGCATGTTCATGGATGGGGCTATGCTCACGTTCGTACAGCTGCCACTCAATGGTTAGGTGTTAAAAGTGGAGATATCGTTTGGGCAACGGCAGCACCTGGTTGGCAAAAATGGATTTGGAGTCCTTTCTTATCGACCATAACGTTAGGCGCGACTGCATTAGTTTATAATGGTGCATTCGATCCTCTTAAGTATTTAAGTATTTTAAAAGAAGAAAAAGTGAATGTTTTATGTTGTACACCAACTGAATATCGAATTATTGCCAAAGTGGAAAACTTGAATTCGTATGAATTAAAAGATCTGCGAAGTGCTGTGTCTGCTGGTGAACCTCTAAATAGACAAGTAATTGAAGCTTTCCAAAACGCATTTGACATTAATGTTCGAGACGGCTATGGTCAAACAGAAAATACATTACTAGTTGGAACTCTTCAAGACATGGAAGTGAAGCCGGGTTCAATGGGGAAACCTACGCCAGGAAACCCGGTCGATATTATTAATGAAGATGGTGTATCAACTGCTGTAGGTGAAGTTGGAGACATCGCTGTTCACAGAAGCTGTCCTGCTTTATTCAAAGAGTATTACCGTGACCCTGAACGTACAAATGCGGCGTTCCGTGGAGACTGGTATTTAACGGGTGACCAAGCTTCTAAAGATGAAGATGGTTACTTCTGGTTTGAAGGCCGCAGCGATGATATTATCATCAGTTCGGGTTATACGATTGGACCATTTGAAGTGGAAGATGCACTAATGAAACATAGTGCGGTTCAAGAATGTGCAGTTGTAGCAGCTCCTGATGAAATTAGAGGGAATGTAGTCAAAGCTTATATTGTGTTACGTGATTCCAGTGCTCTTGGAGATAAGGAAGCATTGATTAAGGATTTGCAAAATCATACAAAAGAAATTACAGCTCCATATAAATATCCTAGAATAATCGAATTTTTAGATGAGCTACCAAAAACAGCTTCAGGCAAAATTCGTCGAGTCGAGCTTCGAAAATTTAATGCTTAAAGGCTTTTGAAAATAGAATAAAAGCAGGCAAGAATCAATTAAGATTTTTGCCTGCTTTTCATTTCTTACAATCAGTAATTATTAATCTAAATGGTTATTCTTTCTCCTCTAATTCTTCTATAAGTGCCTTCATCTCTTTTATTTCTTTTCGTTGAGCCTCGATTATACTATCCGCTAAATCACGAACACGTGGATCGGAAATGTTGGCACGTTCACTAGTTAGAATAGCTATAGAGTGATGAGGAATCATTGCTTTCATCCATGAAGTATCATCTATTGTAGATTGACTGCGTACTAGTGAAATAGCAATGATGAATACTAAAGCACTTCCAGCGAATATAGCCATATTTACTTTGCGGTTTGTGTACATTTTTAACATGAAGGCCAACATAATGATCGCCATTGCAGCGCCCATCATAAGTGCCATATATAGACGCGTTTCACTAAAGAATAGATGATTCACTTGGTAAGTATTTAAGTACATAAGTCCAAACATAATAACGGTCGATGTTAAAATCATTACTCCAAATTTTGCATAATTGTTCATTTGAAAACCTCCTTGATTTTGTGTACTATAATTACTTTTACCTAAAATCTTACTTGTAAACCGTTATTCTCTTTTTTATGAGATTTAATTTTAGTTAATTTTTTCTTGTTAAAGTTGATAGAATGGGAACGTATGTGCGAAAATATAAAGATAAATAATTGAGGTGTTCACATGAAACCAGTAATTGTTGCAGAAAAGCCGAGCCAAGCAAAAGCATATGCAGACGCCTTCAAAGTCAAGAAACAGGAAGGTTTTTTTGACGTGCAGCCTTGCGATATTTTTCCGAGTGGAGCTTTTATTACTTGGGGAATCGGGCATCTAGTTGAGCTCCGAGATCCGAAGGCTCATAACGCAAAGTGGACGAAATGGTCTTTACAGACATTGCCGATTATTCCTGATGAATTTCAGTTTCAAATCGCTAAAGGAAAAGCGAAGCAATATGGGATTATTAAAAAGTTAATACATGAAACAGATACGGTCATAAATGCTTGTGACGTGGATCGTGAAGGGTCGAATATTTTTTACAGCATTTTCGATTATACGCGTGCTCGTAATAAAACCATTAAAAGATTGTGGATTAATTCATTGGAAGTAGATGAAGTACGCAAGGGTTTTTTAAATCTGCAAGATAACCACAAAGACTTACTGATGTATGAAGAAGCAAAAGCTCGACAAATTAGCGATTGGCTAGTTGGCATGAATGGGTCGAGATTGTATACACTGCTCATTCAGAAAAAAGGAATTCGGGAAGTTTTTTCAATTGGAAGAGTGCAATCACCTACTGTTTATTTGATATATCAACGTGCCTTAGAAATCGAACGTTTTAATCCAGAGCCATTTTTTGAATTAGAGGGAGTCTTTAAAGCCCAACACGGTGTATTTAAAGGTAAAGTCAAAGGTAAGTATAAGACGCGGGAAGAAGCCCAAGAACTATTAACAAAACACGTAATTGATGGAACAATTCCTGGTGTGATTACAAAACTTAAAACGGAAGATAAAAGAATACTTCCACCAAAATTGCATGCATTGTCTACTTTGCAGGCAACGGCAAATCGCAAGTGGAAGTATAGTCCAGCAAAAGTTCTTTCAACGATGCAAAAATTGTATGAAAAGAAATTAGTGACTTACCCGAGAACTGACACACAATTTATAACACTAAATGAGTTTGCATATCTCGAAAACCAATTAGAATCTTATCAAAAATTAATCCAACAACCATTTGAAGTGGCATCGAGAAAAGCAAATAGTAGATATGTCGACAATACGAAAGTTCAAGAACATTACGCCATTATCCCCACCAAAAAAATTCCAAGTGACAAAGTTTTAGCTGGATTGGCACCTGACGAACGTAATTTATACGAAGAAGTGGTTCGAACGACTCTCGCGATGTTCCATACCAATTATTTATATCAAGAAACAACAGTTCAAACAGACGTAAATGGACTGGCTTTTCATTCCACTGGAAAAACAGAAATTGATAAAGGCTGGAAATCTTTATTTTCAAATGAAAAGGAATCTGCATCAATTAAAGAACCAACTTTACCTCAATTGAAACTTCATGAAGAAGTAAAAAGTAAAGCAACTATTCAAGAAGGTAAAACTTCCCCGCCGAAGCCATATACCGAAGGGCAACTGATTGCCATGATGAAAACTTGTGGGAAATTTGTTGAAGACCAAATAGATACGGACATATTAAAAGAGGTGGAAGGACTAGGCACGGAAGCTACACGAAGCGGAATAATTGAAACAATCAAACGACACGGCTATATTGAAGTGAAAAGAAATATTGTGAATATTACTGAAAAGGGAAGAGTCCTTTGCGAAGCCATTGATGGCAATTTATTAGCTAGTCCAGTGATGACTGCGAAGTGGGAGACCTATTTACGGAAAATTGGTAATGGTCAAGGATCATCTGAGCTCTTTTTAGGAAGTATTGCTAAGTATTTAAACCAACTCATTCTAGATGTGCCGACTCAATTAAATGAAAAAACCTTTCACATGACCATTGAAAATCCCGTAACAAGAAAAGAAGTTGCTCCATGTCCAACTTGTAAAAAAGGTACGATCATTTTAAGGAAGAATTTTTATGGATGTTCAGCTTATAAAACGGGCTGTAAACAAACATTCCCTGCGATTTTTTTGAAGAAAAGGATAAGTGCAAAGCATATAGAAGACTTGTGTGTGAAAGGTTCAACGGACGTTTTAAACGGTTTTGTAGCAAAATCCGGAAAGACCTTTAATGTGAAATTGGAATTAACAAATGGTAAGATAACATTAAATTTTCTTTAGGAGGAAAACGCATGAGCACAAAAACATATCAGTCATTGGTCGATGATCGGATTTTTATTGGTGGCGTAACAGATGTTCCTAATGCAATTGAAAATGAAGAAATAGATGTTGTGTACGATTTGAGAGCGGAAGTTTCTGCATCATCAAGTGATATTAGTAAGCATCAACCGATTGTGGATGATGGTGAGTTTCAAGATGAATCCATACGTACTGGTGTCAAACAAATTGTGCAGGATTATCAAGATGGCAAAAAAGTTTTCTTTCATTGCAATACAGGTCGTGGAAGAGCAGGAACTATGGCTGTAGCAACCTTAATGGAACTCCGTTTAGCAAATACGATTGATGAAGCTGAAGCAAAAGTGAAGATGATACGCCCTGAAATTGATGTAAAACCTCAATTAAAAGAAGCATTAAAGCGAATATACGAAGCCTAATCCGCATAAACTAAAGGAAGCGACCTTATGAAAAGGTGGCTTCCTTTTTTCATTTGAACTAAACAATACTAGTGACATTTTTTGACAAAGTGCAATTTTCGTCAAATAGGAGTATACTTAAAACAAGAGAACTTTTAAGAAGAGGTGAAGAATGGAAAATACTCAAGTACCAAATGCCGTTAACAAGGACTTTTTGACAAATGAATTAGGGCTTATTCAACATTTAAATACAACCATCTTTAAGAAACGCGACTTTTTTGTTCTTTCTCCTTCTGTCCAAAACAAAACAAATGTTTTTGACCTACGAGAAGTTAGTTTGAACAAATATAACCGTATTGCACACAATGGTTATTTATTGATTCGTTATAAAGAACGTTTCTTAATTGCCAAACTTGCGAATTTCAGAAAGAAAATGATGCGTGAGGAATTAAAAGCAGCAAGTACTTCTAAGTCTTCCCATTGGAAGTTTATCGTAAAAGAAACTCCAACTCCTCATGTGGTTTGTCAAGCTGACCCTGAAGAGTCATATCCTTTACAAGAACCATCAAGCAACCAGTTAATTAAATTCTTCTCATAATAAGCGAAAGCATACGTAGAAATTTTACGTATGCTTTTTTTGTGCTGATTAAAAAGTATCGGGTTTGGGATATCAGTATAAGAAGAAACATACCTTCCACCATTTTTAAGCTATGTTTTCTACTGCTCTAGGGAAAAAGGAGTATAGTTTGGTGTGTTTTCATTCACTTTGTGTTCATTTTGTCTCAAGTCGTGAATTCATGCTTATCTTTTGTCAAAAAAGGGTAAACATTAAGAAATCAAGAATACGGGAGTTGTTTGAATGAGTCTACGTCAAATCGAATTATCTAACCTTTCATTATCATATCAAGATCGAGGCGATGGAGAAGTCGTTGTCTTACTTCATGGTTTTTGTGGAAGTCACGCCTATTGGGATGAAGTTATGCCGGTTCTGTCAAAGAAAAATCGTGTTATTGTACCTGATTTACCAGGGCATGGTGACTCAACATTTCCAAAAGGAAATTACCAGTTAGAGTATATGGCGGATACGTTAAAAGAGCTTTTAGATAAGTTAGGCATTGAAAAAGTAACATTATTTGGACATTCATTAGGTGGTTATATAACTTTAGCGTTTGCAGAAAAATATGAAGAACGTTTGCTAGGATTTTCACTAATTCACTCAACAGCTCATGCGGATTCAGAAGAAGCAAAGGATGGCCGAGTTGCTTCAATTGAAAAAGTGCAGAAAGAGGGAATTACTGAATTCGTTGATGGATTAATACCAAAGTTATTTGCTGAAGAAAATTTAGAAACGAATGCTGCAGATGTTCAAAAGACCAAAGAAATTGGATATGGTACATCTGAAGAAGGCGCAATTGGCATGTTACAAGCGATGAAAGAGCGACCAGACCGTAATCATGTCTTAAAAAACAGTAGACTTCCGGCTTTATTAATTGCTGGAGAAAAGGATCAAGTCATTCCTCCGGAAAAGACGTTTTCTGTCCGTAAAGACTCTATTTCTCAAGCTTTAATTAAAGGAGCAGGGCACATGAGTATGATGGAAAAACCTGAAGCGCTAATATCTGAAATTCAACACTTTTTAAAATCATAAAATCTATTTGAAAAAACCTCCTTTTATGTAGGAGTTTTCAGACTGCATAAAATTCGACTTTTTAATATTATTTCCTCTGATAAAAAAACAAGGTGGTCGGCTATTTCTTTCGCTTTCCGCGGCCGTAACGCAAGTCTGTGGGGTCTAGCGTGTTTCGGTTTTCCGTAGGAGTCTTCAGAAATAGTCGACCGCTTTTTTGGAAAAAAAAGTATGCAGTGTCTATGCTTTCATAAGCGATTAAGAGTGTTGATTTAAGGTGGAAAATGATAGTGCCTTTACAACTTTCTTGAAGTGTAGTTATGATAGCTTTTACTTGATTAACCAGGTCTATATACAACTGTATTTCCAAATTCGTATACCTTTATATGAACAATATGAACAATATGAAGAATATCTCATACATAGTTATAGGGATTACAGTTGAATGGAATGGAGGCGGCGACTACAGAGGGAACAGCAAGAGATTTAGACCCTGGACTGAGCACCGCGAGGGAAGCGGCTAAAGCCTTGCCCCGCGGAAAGCGTCCGCTAAAATGGAAATCAACATTTTTATTTGTCATCATTCCGAAACCTCCTTATATATAGGAGGTTTTTCTATTGTGTGCCCGGCATGGGCGATAACTCGGTGGTGAAAGTCCACTACAGGCTTGGCAGTAGGAACTGTTAGCGAAAGACAAGGGTGTCCTCCGTGAGGAGGAATCTGAAGGAAGTCTGACGCAAACTCTCGAACTGACGAACACGACGGAGGGTGCTCCGCAAGGAGGCCCACTCTCTCCGCTCCTGGCTAATGTTTATCTTAACAGATTAGACCGGGAACTCGAACAGAGAGGACATCGTTTCATCCGTTACGCAGATGACTTCGTCATCTTTGTGAAGAGTATACGTGCTGGACAGAGAGTGTTTGAGACAACCACAAAATTCGTCGAGGGCAAGCTCGGTTTGACTATAAACCGTAAGAAGAGCAAAGTGG
>NZ_JBYNRN010000034.1:0-104757 GCF_057785155.1 Paenisporosarcina sp. | reverse complement strand
CAGAGGGGCCTTCCCTCTGCTTTGGAACGTTACTTAAAAGTACACACTGTAATATAAATTGAAGCGCCGTATACGAGACCCGTACGTACGGTGTTGTGAGAGGGGCGAAAATAAATTACTTTATTTTCCCTCTACTCGATTTGTCGAGTTTTGTCGAATTTATATAAATTTTAAAATTAATTGTTATATTGAGTTAATAACAAAATTTTCATAAAGGGGTTTTGATTTTTGGAGTTTAAAATGATAGGAATAGAAGACATACAAGTTAACTTACTCAATCCGAGGTATGTGCCTCAAGATTCAGAAATAGAAGAGATGAATTTGATTATTGAAAATGGTAATATTGAGCAGCTTATGAAGGATATTTCAAAGTATGGGACAGACCCAAGTGAAAATCTGCTTGTAACCAAGGACGATGACGGAAGCTATATTGTAGAAGAGGGAAATCGTAGAATTACCGCTATAAAAATACTGAATAATCCTAACGTAGTACCTAAAAGTATAAATTATAGACCAGCATTTATTGAGAGAGTAAAAAAAATAAAATCTGAAAATAATTTTAAAGAAATATCTGAAATACAATGTGTAATCATGGAAGATGAAGAATTATTAGAACATTTTATTACACTTAAACACACCGGTGCTAATGAAGGTGCCGGAAGAATATCTTGGGATACAGAAAGCCAAATAAGATTTGATAGAAAAAATATTTATAGAAGATATTTATTGGACTTAATTAATTCAATAGTAACAAATAAGACGGAAGGTTATAACTTCACTACCATAGAGCGAATTCTTGGAGATCCCGATATGAGGGAATCATTTTCAATTATCATTGATAAAAAAGTACCATCTATTAAGTTTGGAACCAAAGAGGGAAAAAACTTTTTCGACTATGTGATAAAAGGTTTAAGTGAAAAAAAATACAAAGTAAAAGACTTTCATTCAAAACAAGATCGACTAAACTTTATAGAATATTTAAAAGGTAAAAATCAATGTGGAAGCGAAGAGATTTTAAAGAATGATGAACCTAGCAAATCAGAAGTTCCAGAAGTCTATACTGAAAATATTCCAAGCGTAATTCCAAATGAACTTATCGAAAGAGAACAACCGGTTTCTGAAATACCAACTCCATTAGTAGGTCCATCAAGAACAACGACCCGCCGACAAGGGGAACCCAAAAGAAGAATGTACCCTTTTCAAGGAATTAATTATAAAGGATCCAATCCAGGTATCAGTAGTGCACTGCACGAATTACATCATATTCCTGATATATATAGTTATCCTCTAGCGGTTACTACTCTTTTCAGAACTCTAATTGAATGTACTCTACAAGAATATGTAACAGTTACAAATCTACAATTAATTATTAAAGACAAGAAAGATATAAAAGATTTATCAATCGCTACTTTATTGCAAACAACGACTGATAATAACGGGAATTTTAAGAATTTACAAAAACAAAATGGTGTTATCAGCAGAATAATAAATGAATCCAACTCAAAGAGGGATCAAGATGAGCTAAATATGGTAACACACGGAAATTACCGTTTCCCTTCAAAAGTTGCTCTTCTAGAGATAGAAAGAAGATGGTTTGATGCAATTGCAATCATGATTGGAGAAATAAATGGCCATAAATAATTCATTGATGTAAAATAGAATTCGAGGTGATATTATGGCAAATTTATCCCCGCTTAGATATCCTGGTGGAAAAGATAAAACTTATAATTATGTTAGACATTTGGTACAACTTAATAATATTAATACTTATATAGAGCCATTTGCAGGTGGGGCAGCCGTTGCAATCAGGCTTTTGATTAATAATGATGTAGATAAAATAATAATTAATGATTTTGATAGAAGTATTTATGCATTGTGGAATACTATCCTAACAAATCCACAGGAATTAATCAGTTTGATAGAGTCTACTCCAGTAACAATGGACGAATGGTATAAACAAAGAGCAATACAAGACCGAAAACATTACGTTGATGAATTGAGCTTAGCCTTTTCGACATTATTTTTAAATCGTACAAATAGATCTGGAATAATTAAGGCTGGAGTAATTGGTGGAAAAAATCAAAACGGCAATTATAAAATGGATTGTCGATTTAATAAAATAAGTATAATCGAAAAAATTTATACTATTTCTAAATACTCAGATAAAATAAAAGTTTGTAATTATGATGCTTTGGAATTTATTGAGAAGGAAATAAAGTACACCCATAAGTCTTTAACATTTTTTGATCCGCCATATTACTGCAAAGGGCCAGATTTATATACCAATTTTTATGAACATCAAGACCATGTTGAATTGGCAAAAAAAATTAAATCAAGGATGTTAAATAAATACTGGATATTAACCTATGATGTAGCAACTGAAATTGAAAGGCTTTATTATAAAAACGACCATAAGAAATATTATCTTAATTATTCAATCGCTACTCCATCAAAAGGACAAGAGTTTATGTTCTTTTCTAAAAAAATAAATATGGGCCTAATAGATACTTTTTTGAATATCGTCTAAAAATAGCTCGCTTTTGGCATCTCAAATGAGGTGCTATTTTTTAATTGTTGCACAAAGAACAGGTGTTCGCATGTAATAAGTTAAAAATTCTTATCATTGGGAGGATTAATGTGAATGAGTCTATTACCCCATGAATAACCCCCCGCGTTCTCCCCAATAATATTAAAAGCTTACGTAATTATACACTAGAGTAAATTAAGAATACGAAAAAAAAGTGGATTTAATTAATGTAAATAAGCATATATAAAGTTAGAACATGTTCCGCACATCTGTACACCCATGGGAACGCGAGCAGTATTTGAAAATGTATTAATAAAGAAAGAGATGAAGCGAAATCGCTTCATCTCTTTTTTGTTCTTGATTATTAAAGATGAAATTAGAAAGTAATGAAGGTCATATGAATGCATCACCGAGGAAATCCAATCTATTACGACTAATCATGAAAACGTATCAAAATAAAGAGACCCAATCAACATCCCAGAAGGGTGGTTGATTGGGTCTCTTTCCACAAAAAAATAATATTGGCTGACTGAGGATGAAAATGTCAGTCAGCATGATATCGGCTCGTTAATACTATAGCATTTTTATCTCGTAAATTCAATAGAGATTAATAAAAAACCATCTCCTTTAAAGGTAGATGGTTTGATGTATTAATGAATATGTCGGTATACGCCAACTACTTTACCTAAAATAGATACTTGATTCACGATAATAGGTTCCATAGATGAGTTTTCAGGCTGTAATCGGAAATACGATTTTTCTTTGAAGAAGCGTTTAACAGTAGCTTCGTCATCCTCTGTCATAGCAACGACGATTTCCCCGTTATTAGCTGATTGTTGTTGTTTTACGACAACATAATCTCCATTTAATATTCCTGCTTCAATCATACTATCTCCCATGATTTCAAGCATAAATAAGTTATCTTCTGTTGATCCAAATGTATTCGGCAGAGGGAAGAACTCTTCTATGTTTTCAATCGCTGTAATAGGTAAACCAGCAGTAACTTTACCGATAAGTGGGACGTGTAGAACACTTGGGCTTAACGAAGCGAATTCATCTAAATCTAGTATTTCAATTGCTCTAGGTTTTGTTGGATCTCGACGTATGAGACCTTTACTTTCTAATCGAGCTAAATGCCCATGAACTGTAGAACTAGAAGCTAAACCAACAGCTTCACCAATTTCTCTAACGGAAGGCGGATACCCTTTTTTACGTACCTCATCTTTAATGAAAGTTAAAATATCTTCTTGACGCTTAGATACTTTTTTCAACTGGTTCACCTCTTTTGTCTATAATAATGTCTTTAACTAAAGATAGTATATCAATTCAGAATGAAAAATGCAAACATAGGTTCTAATTATTTGTTGACAAGAAACAAGTGTTCGGTTTATAGTTAATTTATAAATTACGAACACACATTCTGTTTGGAGGGATTTACAATGATATGGATAAAAAATAATCAATTTATTACTTTGCTAATAGGTGTGGTATTTGTTTGTTCAATCTTATTTGTAACGAATATAGTAGAAACTAATGAAACATATAATGAAATTTTTATTAATGACGGTGATACTCTTTGGTCATTGTCTGATCAATATAGAGGAAAGATTCCTAAAGAAGCATGGATTGCGGAAGTAATGGCTGCTAATCATTTACCTACTCAAATGATTCAAACTGGTGATGTTTTAAAAATTCCTGAAACCTTACATCAATATGCTCCAGATCATGGTGTTGAATTAGCTGGTGAAACTGAATGAACAATTCAGTGAAAACAGCAGTTATATATTCACGTGTTAGTACGGATAAAGAGACGCAAGAAAAATCCTTAATTAGACAAGAAGAAGAATTAAGGATATTTGCAGCAGACAATAATTACTTTGTAAAAGAAACATTCTCAGATCAACACAGTGGCTATTCTGTTGAAAGAGAAGGCTTGCTTGAAATGTTAGATTACGTAAAGGAACATAGCATTTCAGTTGTTTGCATTCAAGACGAGACTCGACTCGGGAGAGGTAACTCTAGAATGGCTGTTTTGCATTTATTAAAGAAAACGAATGTACAAGTTGTTTCAATAAATGATGGTGGTTCACTGCAAATGAACGAGATGGACTCGATGATGCTAGAGATATTGGCATTAGTTGAGGAATATCAACGTAAGCTTCATAACGCTAAAATTAGAAGAGGAATGAAGCGAGCTGTTACTCATGGTTTCAAACCTGAGAAGAACTTAAAAAATCAAGGCAATCCAGAAGGTAGAGAAAGAAAAGATATCCCAATCCAAGAAATTGTAAATCTTCGAAAGAATGGGTTAACATATGAAGAAATTGCGTCAACACTTAGAGGGTTTGGATACTCGGTTAGTAAAGCAACTGTTCATCGTCGATATATTGAATATTCCGAAAGACTTGAAGGCTAAATGCTTGCGCTTCAAGTCTTTTTTGCATACCTTTAATAAAGGTTAATTTAAGAAAGGCGTGAATATTTATGTTATCACCGGAAAAACTCCAAAGAATCAATGAACTATCTAAAAAGTCAAAAACAAGCGGCTTAACAATGGAAGAAGCTAAGGAACAAACGAATCTCCGAAAAGAATATCTAGAAACTTTTAGATCTACAATGAGAGATACGATTGAACATGTTAAAGTTATTGATCCTGAAGGCAATGATGTGACACCTGATAAAGTAAAAGCAACAAAATCTAAAAAGTTTTTAAATTAATCAACATCTCAGTTAGCATTGTCAGCATGCTCAAAGTTGACTACACTAAGAGAAGAAGAAAACTTAGTTTCAGAAAGGGTGTCGTTTATGACTCAACAAGCAGATCAGTTAGCTATTAATACTATTCGTACGTTATCCATTGATGCAATCGAAAAAGCAAATTCAGGTCATCCAGGTTTACCTATGGGTGCTGCACCAATGGCTTATACCCTTTGGACAAAACATTTACGTCATAATCCTGAAAATCCAACATGGTTTAATCGTGACCGATTTGTTCTTTCTGCTGGTCATGGTTCAATGTTGCTATATAGTTTATTGCACCTAGGTGGGTACGACTTACCGATGGAAGAAATTAAAAATTTCCGTCAGTGGAATTCTAAGACTCCAGGACATCCTGAAGTTGGACATACTTCTGGAGTTGAAGCGACAACTGGTCCTTTAGGGCAAGGTATTGCTATGTCTGTAGGTATGGCAATGGCCGAGAGACACTTGGCTGCTGTATATAACAAACCAAACCATCAAGTGGTTGACCATTACACATATGCTTTATGTGGTGACGGTGATTTGATGGAAGGTGTTGCAGCAGAAGCTATTTCTCTTGCAGGGCATTTAGAATTAGATAAACTGATTGTATTATATGATAGTAATGATATTTCATTAGATGGTGATTTAAATAAATCGTTCTCTGAAAAGATTCAAAAACGTTTTGAGTCAAACGGTTGGAATTATATACATGTAGCTGATGGAAATTCGATTGAAGATTTAAATAACGCAATTGAATCAGCGAAAAACCATAAAGGTCAACCAACTTTAATTGAAGTTAAAACAATTATTGGATTTGGTTCGCCAAATAAATCTGGGAAATCAGATGTTCATGGTGCGCCATTAGGGAAAGATGAGATTTTATTAACGAAAGAAGGGTACAAATGGACTTTTGAAGAAGACTTCCATGTACCTGATGAAGTTTACGCTACATTCAAAGAAGCTGCCCAAAAATTAGGCGGCGACAATGAAGCTTCATGGAATGCTTCATTTGATGCATACAAATCAGAGTTCCCTGAATTAGCAGCTCAATTACAATTAGCGATTAAAGGGGATTTACCTGAAAACTACGATTCCGAGTTCCCAGTATTCGAAGTTGGAACTTCTCATGCTACACGTTCGACATCTGGAGATGCTTTAAATGCAATTGCCAAAACTGTCCCTTCTTTGTTCGGTGGTAGTGCAGATTTAGCTGGTTCAAACAAAACAAATCTTAAAAATGCTGGTGATTTCTCAGCAAGTTCGTATGAAGGCCGTAACATCTGGTTTGGCGTTCGTGAATTTGCGATGGGTGCAGCTTTAAATGGTATGGCACTTCATGGTGGGTTACGTGTATTTGGTGGAACATTCTTTGTCTTTAGTGACTATGTTCGCCCAGCTATTCGTTTGTCTGCATTAATGGGATTACCTGTTACTTATGTGTTTACACACGATAGTATAGCTGTTGGTGAAGATGGTCCTACGCATGAGCCAGTAGAACAACTGGCTTCATTACGTGCAATGCCAAATCTATCCGTTATTCGCCCTGCTGATGGTAACGAATCGAATGAAGCATGGAAACTTGCCATTTCTTCGAAGGATATGCCGACAGCACTTATCCTTTCACGTCAAAACTTGCCTATACTTGAACATAGTGCGGCATTAGCTAAAGAAGGGGTTGCTAGAGGAGCATATGTTGTTTCACCAGCATCTAAAGAAGAAGCGGATGCGTTAATTCTAGCGACAGGTTCTGAAGTTTCGTTAGCAGTAGATGCTCAAAAACAATTAGCGAAAGATGGAATTGATGTTGCTGTTGTTTCAATGCCTTCTTGGGATCGCTTTGAAAAACAAGATGCTGAATATAAAAATTCGGTACTTCCGAAAACAATTAAGAAGCGCCTTGCAATTGAAATGGGAACGCCATTTGGTTGGGAACGCTACTCTGGTGATGAGGGAAGTATTTTAGCTATTAATCGATTTGGGGCAAGTGCTCCGGGAGAAATAGTGATGAAAGAATTTGGTTTCTCAGTTGAAAATGTTGTAGCTCGTGTGAAATCGTTAATGAATAAATAGTAAAAACAAGTAATGGCTAAATTTCGCCATTACTTGTTTTTTTTCGCTGAAAATAGTAACAAACAGCTTACTCCGTTCGACAGAATATTCTTGAAGTATCCTTTATACTATTGAAAAAACGGGGGAATGAATATGCGCACATATAAAATAATTCATATCAAAAAAGAATATCAATCCTTTGTCATTGGTAGAGAGAAAATGTTGCATGAATTACTGTTTGATGAATCGCATTTCGTTACGGAAGAGCCTGAAGAGTTAAAATTTGTTTGTGAAAGCTTAAATACGAAGAACATGAAAGAATGTATTCAAGAACGTTTGCAACGCGTATTTACGAATATGACACTTAATCAGGATCACATCTTTTTTGAGCACCCTGTAAAGGGGTCGATCGAGATGTCCTTTTCCCCTTATTATTTACACGTGAGTTGTGAAGGTTCACAAATGTTAGATTTAGATCTATTTGCTGGTTTGTCAGATACATGTGATTGTTACTTAGCATTCCAGCAAGAACAGAATGCATTTGGGTGGCTAAAACCAATTAAAATTGATTCATTGCATTCGTTTTCAGAAATTCTAGACTTCGTATAGAAAGATTATGTGTTTTACTGTATAATCCTTCATGGAGATAACTTCTCAGTGGAACTTTCAAGAAGGAGGATATGAAATTATGGAATTATGGTTAGCTATAACTTTAATTGTTGTTGCATTAGCAGCTGGAGTTGCAATTGGTTTCTTTGCTGCTCGTCAATATATGATGAAGTATTTAAAAGATAACCCACCGGTTAACGAGCAAATGCTTCGCATGATGATGGCTCAAATGGGTCGTAAACCGTCTGAAAAACAAGTAAAACAAATGATGAATCAAATGAATAAAATGCAAAAATAAAAACAGCACTCCTTTGTGAGTGCTGTTTTATTTAATTGGCAACAAATCATACGTATATAAAAAATCTGCTACTGTTTGTTCATATTCTTCAGGGTTTTGATTAAATGATTGCGCATGTGGACCATTATCAAATAGTTTTAATTGTTTTGGACCATTTTTCAGTTCGTATAATTCTTTTGTCATTTCCGGCAAAATGAAATCATCTGGAACGCTATGAATGAATAAGACCGGTTTTTCAATATGTTTAACCGCTTCACGAGGGGATACAAGTCTCATTGAATAACCATCTCGAACTCGTAAGAAAACATCGGCTAATTTAATGGCATATCGCGTACGTAAAGGGGTTTCTTTTTTCATTAAATACAGCAATTGATCAGTGAAGTCTGAAAAAGCACAATCCGAAATGTAGAAATGGGCATGATCTTCAACTGTTCCAGCATACAAAATAGTTGTAGCTGCTCCCATAGATTCTCCATGTATCCCGATAATAGCTTCTTCGCCAGCATAATCGTGAACAGCATTAACAACAGCTTGTAAATCCATTTTTTCATAATGGCCAAAACTCGTTGTTTTACCGCCAGAATCCCCATGCCGTCTATGATCATAAACCACCGAATTAAAACCTAATCTTTCAAACAACCTTGCATATTTAACTGAATTTATTTTATTCTCAGTAACACCGTGGCAAATGACGACAAAATTAGTTGTTTTCAGAGGTTCTAGAAAAATCGCTTTTATCGGATACCCGTTTGGACTGTCAATCCACTTTTCTGTTTTCTGAACGGTATTAAACCACACTTCATCAAATCGCTTCGCAGTTATTTCACGATCAAGAATAAATGCATCATCTTTTTTCTTTAAATACATGAGACGATTCGTGAAAATAAAACCAAAAATCGCCGCACTGGCCGTAAAGATACTCCACAGAATACTCGTAACCCAAAGAATGCGACGCTTCATAATAATTCCTCCTATGAATGATTTATGGCAAACAGTCGATACATACCTGTGTCGATTGGTCTAGAAACATGAGGCTCTATTATTGAAACTGCTTTACATAATTGATTTAAATCGATTCCTGTCTCTATATTCATTGTATGCAACATGTTAACAACATCTTCCGTTGCCACATTTCCTGTTGCGCCTGGAGCGAATGGACAGCCGCCAAGACCTCCAGCAGATGTATCAAATCTCGTGATTCCAGCTTGTAAAGCAGCGAAAATATTAGCTAAGCCCATTTTACGTGTATCGTGAAAATGTGCGGTCATCAATACATTTGGCAAAAGCTCAGCTAATTTAGAAAATAGTTGGTAACTCTCTACTGGATTAGCCATACCTATAGTATCTGCAACGCTTAGCTCGTCAACACCCCATGAAGCGAACTCTTTACATAATGCTATTGTATCTGCTTCATTTATTTTTCCTTCATAAGGACAATAAAAAGCAGTAGAGATACAAGCTCGGATAAAAATTCCTTGTTCTTTTAATTTCGTTATGACCGGTTTTAAATCCTGCATGCTTTGTTCAGTCGTTTTGTTAATGTTTTTTAAGTTAAAGGTATTGCTCACACCGACAAATACAGCAAGGGAATCAGCACCAACTTCAAGCGCACGTTCTATTCCTTTTTCGTTTGGTGTTAGAACAATTTGTCGCCCTTTTTTTGAACTAAGTTGAACAATTTGAGAAGAATCAGCCATTTGTGGTACCCATTTTGGAGATACAAATGATGTGATTTCCATTTCTTGAATGCCTGCGTCTTGTAAAGAATGTATGAATTCTAATTTTGTCTCTGTCGATACTTGATTTTTTTCATTTTGAAGCCCATCACGCGGACCTACCTCGATAATTGTCACATTGTTTGGTAAACTAAACATATCATCCCTCCTACCTCTATTGTAATGATGGGATGGTGTCTCTAGCAAATATATTTTACATAAGGGTTGAAGGAGGATTTTCATGTCGACAAAAGAAGTTGTAATTGTCAGTGCAGTTCGTACAGCAATCGGTTCATTTCAAGGGTCACTTAAAGATGTGCCTGCTACAAAATTAGGTGCACTTGTAATAAAAGAAGCGTTAGTAAAAGCAGGAA
Organism: Paenisporosarcina sp.; assembly: GCF_057785155.1. NCBI lineage: Bacteria > Bacillati > Bacillota > Bacilli > Caryophanales > Caryophanaceae > Paenisporosarcina > Paenisporosarcina sp. The sequence goes on along the minus strand of NZ_JBYNRN010000034.1, from coordinate 94,443 downwards.
TTGAACCAAAACAAGTAAGCGAAGTTATTATGGGGAATGTTCTTCAAGCCGGGCTTGGACAAAATCCTGCTCGTCAAGCATCCATTTTTGCAGGTTTACCCGATACAGTGCCATCCATGACGATAAACAAAGTATGTGGATCGGGTCTTAAAGCAATTCATTTAGCGACACAAGCGATTGTATCGGGAGATTCTGATATCGTTGTTGCGGGTGGTATGGAGAATATGAGTCAAGCTCCTTACCTGTTAAAAAATGCTCGTGAAGGTTTCCGTATGGGCGATCAAAAAGTCGTAGATAGTATGATTTCTGACGGATTATGGTGTGCGTTTAATGATTACCATATGGGAATTACAGCTGAAAATTTATGTGACCGTTACGGAATTTCTCGTGAAGAACAAGATGAGTTTTCAGCTCGCTCTCAACAACGAGCTGTGAAGGCGATCGAAGCAGGTAAATTTAAAGAAGAAATCGTTCCTGTAGAAATCCCACAACGCAAAGGTGACCCAATTATTTTTGATACAGATGAGTATGTGAAACAAGGATCGACGGCTGAAAAACTGGGTGGTTTACGACCTGCATTTAAAAAAGAAGGCAGTGTAACAGCTGGTAATGCATCTGGTATCAACGACGGTGCAGCTGCTGTTGTGGTTATGTCAAAAGAAAAAGCTGATGAACTAGGATTAACTCCATTAGCGACAATTATTGCAAATGCCTCAGCAGGAGTTGATCCATCAGTAATGGGTATTGGACCAGTTCAAGCAGTCAAAAATGTTTTCCAAAAATCCGGATTATCGATGGCTGATATGGATTTAGTGGAAGCCAATGAAGCTTTCGCTGCTCAGTCTATTGCAGTTGACCGAGAATTATCATTTAATCATGAAAAATTGAACGTCAATGGTGGAGCTATTGCTCTTGGGCATCCAATCGGAGCAAGTGGTACTCGTATTTTCGTTTCACTTTTACATGAAATGATTAAACAAGATGCTAAAACTGGACTAGCTACGCTTTGTATCGGTGGCGGTCAAGGAGTGGCAACAATTATTAAAAGACCTTAAGTAGTAGGTGAGAACATGGCGAAAAAGAAACAACAAAAACGAAATCAATCTTCACCTTCATCACAGAAGCCAAAAGAATCATATTCGGAACATTTAAATATGGATGTTTTAGAGAAACTCAAATTGGCTAAGAAAGAATTGCAGGAAGCAGAAAAATTAAAAGAAGAAGAACGTGAAGCTCAATTGCAATTTGAACGAGTACAACGTGAAAAGAATAAATCCTTCGAAGAATTACTAGACGATTACGGTATGAAGGGCAATAAGTATTAGAAATATAGTGCAAAGAGCGAATCAAAGTGATAACTTCACTTTGATTCGCTCTTCTTTTTTAAAATAAACGCATGCTTCTAGTAGAAACAAAAGTAATTGAAAATATGTTTAATCTCGATGCTCGTTATAGACATCCTGTTTTAATAAATGGGAGACTTCCAGCAAACGCTCGTCGGAGACAGTTCTTTTATAAGCTCGAATTGTTTCGTTTAATTGATCTACCGAACTTGCACCTGCTAGAATGCTCGAAATTTGTGAGTTTTTTAGAACAAAGGCTGTAGCTTCTGAATGCAAATCTATTGAGTCACTTTGTAATTGCTGAAGCATTTCTAACAACTCTGCTTTAGAATACGTCCCATACCCCTCAGAAGAAGATGCCCGTGTAATTGCTTCATCTGTTAATAAACCTTTTGCAAGCGAACCACGAGTAACCACTGAAGCACCATAAGAAGAAATCGTTTCAAACCACTCTTCAGGTCGACGGTCAAGCATACTATATTGCATCATGACGGAGGAAGCATGACTATTCTCTAAAAAGTGTTTAATGACATTCGGTCGAATCGATGAAATTCCATATGCATGGATAAGACCTTCTTTTTTTAACTCTTCAAATGCATCAATTGCTTCATTCAAGTTATCATCCATTGTTCCGCCATGAAGTTGGTACAAATCCATGTAATCAGTTTGCAATCGCATTAAGCTCTCTTTAACTTGGTTTTTGATATATATCTTTGATGAATCCCAAGACCAGCTCGACCCATCAGAATTCCATTTGTTGCCGACTTTTGTAGCTAGAATAACTTGATCTCGTACTCCTTTTAAAGAGTGGCCGACTACTTCTTCATTCTTTCCTCGATCGTATAAATCTGCCGTATCAAAATAGGAAATGCCTTGATCAATTGCAGCATCTACTATGTATTTAGCTGCCTTCATATCAGTCGGTAAGGACATACAACCTAAACCGATTTCTGAAACATATATACCACTATTACCTAATTCTCGTTTCTTCATTAAGCATCCTCCTCATGTCATTCATGGTACAATTACGCTACTGATTAGTAAAACAGAAAGGATGATACATATGAAAAAATACGAAGAAAAATCAATTACATCCACCCCGATATATGATGGGAAAGTAATATCCTTGCGAGTTGATGAGGTTTCATTGCCAAATGGAAAAACGTCAAAAAGAGAGCTAATTAAACATCCAGGGGCTGTTGCAATCATTCCCATAACGGACGAGGGTAAAATTCTTTTAGTGCATCAATATAGGAAAGCCCTTGAACGTTCAATTATTGAAACGCCAGCTGGTAAATTAGAAGCTGGTGAATCACCTGAGGTTACTGCACGAAGAGAATTAGAAGAGGAGACAGGATTCGGCTGCCACAAATTGACGTATATTCAAAGCTTTGCAACTTCACCAGGATTTGCAGATGAAATTATTCATTTGTTTGTAGCTGAAGATTTGTATGTTCCTGAAGAAAAAGCACAACTTGATGAAGATGAATTCTTGGATGTTCTCCATACATCTATCGAAGAAGCAGAAAAAATGATGGCGAATGGTGAAATCTATGATGCCAAAACTGCTTTTAGTATTTTGTGGACAAAAGAATATTTACGAAATAAATAAGGTAGGACATGCATACATTACTCTATCGAGAAAGGTAGGTGGGTAATGTTGAACCGTTCTTTTCCTCTTATTTATTTACTAGGATTATTGGTTGTTGGTTATCTAGGTGGGCTATGGCTATTTTCGCATATGCCAAATGAACAAGTGAATCAGTTGATTAAGTGGATGGATCCTAGAATCTTGGATGATAAAGTACCAAGTAAGTTATCGTCTATCCTTCCTCAATTAGTATCCATTTTTCTGCTTCTCCTGTTTGCTACTCATTTGATTTTAAGGTATATAATTTTGCTGATTGGTACAATGAGATCAGTATTTTGGGGGATTTGCTCAGGGTACTTGATTGCTCAAGAGACTGAATTTTGGTCCTATGCGCTATGGTGGTTTCCATTCCAATTACTTTATTGCTCCCTTTTATTGTTAATTGGCTATTTGATGGTCCCGCCACATGCATTACATCCTCAGTTAACCAATCAAAAATTAAAGGTCATCGGCGTATTGGGTTGCATCTACTTATTGATTATCGCAATTGAATTATTTGTTCTTCCTTACATTCACGTATTATAATTTCTATTAAATTATAATAATAATCATTATAATCTATAAGCCTTTCTCTATCTTGAAAAAAGAAAGGTTCATTTGTTATAATGAAGGAAGTTTGAGGGGGGCGTCACATGGAAAGCCGTATTGACCGAATTAAAAAGCAACTTTCTGGTGCGAGCTATAAACTGACGCCACAACGTGAAGCGACAGTTAGAGTATTATTAGAAAATGAAGAAGATCATTTAAGCGCTGAAGATGTGTACCTTCTTGTTAAAAACAAAGCACCTGATATTGGATTAGCTACTGTTTATCGTACATTAGAATTATTAACAGAACTCAAAGTCGTTGATAAAATCAATTTCGGTGATGGTGTTTCTAGATATGATTTAAGACAAGAAGGAGCGGCACATTTCCATCACCACTTAGTCTGTATTGAATGTGGTGCTGTTGATGAAATCCAGGAGGATTTGCTAGAAGATGTGGAAGAAATCGTAGAAAAAAGATGGAACTTCCAAATTAAAGATCATCGCTTAACATTCCATGGTATTTGCTGGAGATGTCATGATAATGAAAGTAAGCCTTTAGAAGAAGAAAAATAACGACTAACAAGGATAGCTGCTAGCTGTCCTTTTTTCGTTTAAGGAGACATATAAATGACGACAAATATGACCGATTCAATTCAAGATTATTTGCATTTTTTACGAGTTGAAAAGCAATTAGCTCAAAACACGCTCGTTTCATATGAAAAAGATTTAAAATCCTACATATCCGATCTTACAGAATCACAACAGATTAAGTCTCTTGAAGATGTTGAAAGACATCATATCTTAGCTCATTTACAAAATCTAAAGTCATCTGGTCATTCGGCAAGAACTTTGGCTAGGCATATATCATCTATTCGTTCATTTCATCAATTTTTGCTTAGAGAAAAGGTTTCATCTAGTGATCCAACCGTTCATTTAGAAATGCCTCAACAAGATCGAACACTTCCAAAAATCCTTTCGCTTGAAGAAATTGAAGAATTACTGGAAGCCCCAAATCGTAACAAACCACAAGGGTTAAGAGACCGAGCAATGTTAGAACTTCTATATGCAAGTGGCATGCGTATTAGTGAATGTATATCGCTTGCAATAGAGGATGTACATTTAACGATGGGCTTCGTTCGATGTTACGGAAAGGGTGGCAAAGAACGTATTATTCCACTAGGTCGAACAGCTTTAGGAGCAGTTGAAGAATATTTACGTGAAGGTAGACCAAAACTAGCTAAAAAAGAAGTCCGAACGGATGCTCTTTTTATTAATCAGCGTGGGATTGGACTAACTAGACAAGGGTTTTGGAAATTATTAAAAGAACACGCGCTAAAAGCAGGGATAAAAAACGAAATCACACCGCATACTTTACGACATTCTTTTGCTACGCATTTAATTGAAAATGGAGCGGATTTAAGGGCGGTTCAAGAAATGCTCGGACATGCTGACATTTCCACTACTCAAATTTATACACATGTTAGTAAAACTAGACTTAAAGAAGTTTATAAAAAATTTCATCCTAGAGCTTAATTTAATTGCACATGTCAGAAGTCTGAAGTGTAATATTCCCAAACTTTTGTTAAGATACATTTATAAGCTTGAAGGAGGATTCTAATGGAAAATCTAACATTTAAACGCATACATTTAGTTGTAATGGATTCAGTAGGTATTGGAGAAGCTCCAGATGCTAAAAGCTTCGGAGATGAAGGTTCAGATACGCTCGGACATATTGCAGAGCGAATGGGTGGACTGAAGATGCCTAATATTGAAAAGTTGGGTCTATCAAATATTAGACCGATTAAAGGGATTTCCCCAATGGATAAGCCAACCGCTCATTTTGGTAAGTTACAAGAAGCATCTGTAGGTAAAGATACGATGACTGGACACTGGGAAATCATGGGCTTAAACATTGATAAGCCTTTTAAAGTTTACCCAAATGGATTTCCTCAAGAATTAATTCAAGCATTAGAAGAAAAGACAGGACGTAAAATCATTGGGAATAAACCTGCAAGTGGTACTGAGATATTAGACGAACTTGGTGAAGAACATATGAAAACGGGTGCGATTATCGTCTATACATCAGCTGACCCTGTGTTACAAATCGCTGCACATGAAGAGGTCGTTCCGTTAGAAGAACTTTACCAAATTTGTGAAATTGCTCGTGAATTAACATTATCACCTGAATTTTTAGTAGGCCGAATTATCGCTCGTCCGTTTTTAGGAGAGCCAGGTAACTTCAAACGTACAACAAATCGTCATGACTATGCTTTAAAACCATTTGAACGCACGGTGATGAATGAACTTCAAGACGCTAATTATGATGTCATTGCAATCGGTAAAATTGCTGATATTTACAATGGTGAAGGCGTAACTGAATCATTAAGAACAAAAGACAATATGGATGGAATGGACAAATTAAATGAAGTTGTTCGAAAACCTTTCCATGGCATTAGTTTCCTGAATTTAGTTGATTTTGACGCTCTTTATGGACATCGTCGTGATCCAATAGGATACGGTGAGGCATTAGAGGCATTCGATGCAAGACTTCCAGAAGTTTTAGAAGCGTTAACAAATGACGACTTACTTATTATTACTGCGGACCATGGAAATGATCCAACATTTGAAGGAACGGATCATACACGTGAATTTGTACCGGTTTTAGCATACTCACCAAGATTTACTAAAGGAACTGAACTTCCTGCAAGTGAAACGTTTGCTGATATAGGTGCTACAATTGCAGAAAACTTCCAAGTGCCAATGCCGAAATTCGGTCGTAGTTTTCTTTCATATTTAAAATAGAGGATAGGTGATCATTCATGAGAATGGTGGATTTAATAGAAAAGAAAAGAGACGGATCTGCATTAACGAATGAAGAAATTCGTTTTTTCATTAATGAATATACAAAAGGTGAAATCCCGGATTATCAAGTTAGTGCGTTATTAATGGCTATATATTTCCAAGATATGAACGATCAAGAGCGAGCTGATTTAACTCTTGCGATGGTCGAATCAGGAGATCAAATTCATTTGACTGAAATAGAAGGTATTAAAGTAGATAAGCATTCTACTGGCGGTGTTGGCGATACAACAACACTTGTCCTTGGTCCATTAGTTGCGGCTTGTGGTGTTCCTGTAGCTAAAATGAGTGGTCGTGGCTTAGGACATACCGGAGGAACAATTGATAAATTAGAAGCAATTGAAGGATTCCATGTCGAATTAACGACCGAGCAATTTACAAAACAAGTGAATGAGTTTAAATTAGCTGTTATTGGACAAAGTGGTAACTTAACACCGGCCGATAAAAAGCTTTATGCTTTACGCGACGTGACAGGTACTGTGAATAGCATTCCGTTAATCGCTAGTTCAATCATGAGTAAAAAAATTGCTGCAGGTGCTGACGCAATCGTTTTAGACGTTAAAACGGGTGAAGGTGCATTTATGAAAACGGTTGAAGATTCGAGAGCCTTAGCTAAAGCGATGGTTCAAATTGGAAATAACGTTGGTAGACAAACAATGGCGATTATTTCAGATATGAGTCAACCTCTAGGTTTTGCAATTGGAAATGCTTTAGAAGTGAAAGAAGCAATTGATACATTGCGAGGTAAAGGTCCTGCCGATTTAACGGAACTTTGTTTAGTTCTTGGAAGCCAAATGGTTGTTGTTGGTGGAAAAGCGAAAGATTTAGATGAAGCGAGAAAAATGCTTCTTGAAGTGATTGAAAATGGAAAAGCATTAGAAGTCTTTAAAGACTTCATTCAAGCTCAAGGAGGAAATCCAGCAGTTGTGGATCAACCTGAATTACTCCCTCAAGCAGCATTTACATTCGAAGTCCCTTCAAAGGAAAGTGGATTTGTGTCATTCATCGAAGCTGACGAAGTAGGAACGGCGGCGATGTTACTAGGTGCTGGAAGAGCGACCAAAGAATCCGAAATAGATTTAGCTGTAGGTATTGTTCTTCACAAAAAAGTAGGGGATTCAGTGGAAGCGGGGGAATCATTAGCAACCATTCACGCAAACACAGAAAACATCCAGCAGGTTTTGGAGATTTTGTATAAGCATATTGAGTTCTCTGCAGAACCTGTTACACCACCAAACTTAATCGAAGAAATTATTACCGAATAAAATAAGTAAGAAGAGGTGTTTCGGAAGTCGTGAAAAGTGACTTTTAGAACACCTCTTTTTTGTGTCTATAAGGAAATGAAATCTCAGATGAAGGCTATCCAACAACAGAAGGGCTCCGAAAGCAGAGCAAGCAGCCCTAATTAGTCCTGACCGCTCCGCTAAGCAGGTATTTCTGTTGGTGAATGTTCGCTCAGTTAAAGATTTGGCGATCTCGGTTAGAATTAGGGGATTCTCAGTTAGAAAAAAGGCATTCTTGGTTAGAAAAATCGCCATCAGTTGTAATTGTTGAGGTAGCACAATCTCCGAAGAAAGGCTAATCAACCGAAAAGGTTGCGAAAGCTACGCGTGCAGCCCAAATTAGCCATGCCCGCTCCGCTAGGCAGGTGTTTCTGTTAGTGGAGAGTCGCTCGGTGTTTGCCTTCCAGGAAAGCATCCATTGATATGGAAATCAATCATTTTATTTTTATTCAGGTTCAGATCTTCTTTTTTAAAAAAAGAAGGTCTTTTTTTATCTGGGTTGTTTAAATGTAAGAAAGATTTTCCATACTAGGGGTGGTGGCAATGTGCAGGATTTGTCGATAAATAAGAAGTTTTTACTTTATTTGTCAACGCGAAGGAATAACGATTAATCACCTCGAATAAACACCGAAAGGAGGATGAGAAATGAAACATCAACTGTTATTTGTCGAAGACGGCATCGCCATTATCCGGTTACGAGGTGAATTGGATCATCATGCGACACAACTAATTCGTGAAGAAATATCACAATCTTTATACAGAGGTAAGTTAAGGGCAATTATTTGGAATTTACAAGAGTTACATTTCATGGACAGTTCAGGGATTGGTTTAATTTTAGGAAGAATGAGAGATTTTGTACCTTCCAATGGTCAAACGGTTATTTTGCATCCATCTGAAACTATGAAAAAAATCTTTCAATATTCTGGTTTGGGATCATATGTTTGGGAAACAACAGAACAAGAAACAATTGATGCGTTAGGGGGGATTTTAAATGGACAATGAAATGACGCTATCGTTTATTGCCATTAGTGAAAATGAGGGTTTAGCGCGAATGGTTATGACCAGCTTTATCGCATCTTTAGACCCTACGATTGATGAGCTTGCTGAGTTTAAAACAATCGTCTCAGAAGCGGTTACAAACGCAATCATTCATGGGTACGAAGAGGACGCTCAAGGAATCGTGACGATTCGAGCGAAAAGAGATGGAAGAAAAATCACCATGACAATCAGCGATGAAGGTCGTGGAATCTCCGATTTAGAACAAGCCATGGAACCTTTGTTCACGACTAAACCTGAAAGAGAACGTTCTGGAATGGGCTTCACCATTATGGAAAGTTTTTCAGATCATTTATCGGTATGGTCAGAACCTCAGAAAGGAACTGCGATTACCTTTTCAAAAGATTTTTCACCCATTCACTCTAAAATCACGATGGGTGAACGATGACAGCCCCGATTGAACAACAACCCGTGTTGTTGACACAGGAGAAAATGAGAGAACTTATTTATGCATCACAACAAGGAGACAAGTTAGCTAGACAAACAATGGTTGAAGGAAATACGCGCCTTGTTTGGTCAATTGTGCAACGATTTGCTTCGCGGGGAGCCGATTTAGAAGATTTGTTTCAAATTGGATGTATCGGATTAATGAAATCTGTGGATAAGTTCGACTTATCGTATGAAGTGAAGTTTTCAACGTATGCGGTTCCAATGATTATTGGAGAAATTCAAAGATTTTTAAGAGACGATGGAATGGTCAAGGTAAGCCGCTCCATCCGTGAACTGAGTTTTAAAATACGTCATGCTACAGATGATTTCATTAGGCAGCATGAAAGACAACCAACATTAACTGAGCTTGCTGAAAAGTTAGAAGTAACAATGGATGAAATCGTTTTAGCTTCGGATGCTTTAAGAGATCCAGCCTCGTTGCATGAGCAATTATTTGAAAGTGAGGGCGATGCTTTAACTTTGATGGATCAGATTAGAGATGAAAGGTCAGAGCGGTCATTTGACCACATACCTCTTCGGGATATTATTTCAAAGTTAGGCAAACGTGAACAAATGATCATTTACTTGCGTTATTACTTAGATTGTACACAAAGTGATATTGCTGAAAGGTTAGGGATCTCACAAGTTCAAGTGTCAAGACTGGAAAAGAAAATATTGATACAGCTTAAGAGTTGGTTGTTACCAAAACAGACAACTGCAAAGGATGAATTCCGATAAAACAGTCTCTATTTACAGATATTGAAGCTGCTAAAAATTTTATTAAAGACCAATTTGGTGATGGCGAAAGCTTTGATGTGGGCATTAAGGACATGCATATTTGGTCCATGCCCACTCTATTGATTTATATGAACGGCTTAATCGATGGCAGTATGTTAACTCAATTACTGACATTGACACAGCCTACATCGAATCAATTACGAAGGAAACAGGAGTTAAACGAGTTTGAAGCGATGAACACTTGTTTTCCATACCACTCCGTAACAATTTACGATTCTAAGGATGCCTGGGTATCTGCGATATTAAGTGGTCAATTAGGAGTTGTAACCTCACAGGGGTTTGTTTTTAGCATAGATGTTCGATCTTATCCTGGAAGACAGCCTGAAGAACCAGATAATGAAAAGGTCATTAGAGGAGCAAGGGATGGATTTACAGAGAATATATTGCAGAATACAGCTTTGATTCGAAGAAGAATTCGAGATGTTTCGTTAAGATTTGAGCTAACTAAAATTTCGACTAGGGGTCAAACAGATATAGCTATTGGGTATATAAAAGGTCTCGCAAGTAAAGAGCATCTTAATTACCTAAGAAAACGCTTAAAAGAAATTCATCACGATGGCATGACAATGACAGATAAATCATTAGAAGAGTGGCTTTTTAAACAAAAATTCCATCCGGTCCCTTTTGTGAGATACACCGAGCGTGCTGATACTTGTGCTGCTCATTTGCTGGAAGGACATATTGCCATCATCGTTGATACTTCTCCTTCGGTCATACTTGTACCCACGACCATTTTTCATCATTTACAACATGCTGAAGAGTACCGTCAAGCACCACTAATTGGTACGCTTGTCCGATTGACTAGAATGGCTGGTTTTTGGATGAGTTTAACCTTTTTGCCATTCTGGTATTTGCTCGTAAAAGAGTCAAACCACTTACCAGATTTCCTTGCATTTATTGGACCGAAAGAAATGTCTGAAGTTCCTTTGTTTTTACAACTTATGTTTGCGGATTTAGGACTAGAATTCTTAAGGTTGGCAGCCATTCACACACCTACACCTTTGTCTACCGCTATGGGATTAGTTGCTGCTATTATTATTGGTCAAATCGCTATTGATGTGGGGTTGTTTATTCCTGAGGTTGTACTTTACTCGGCAATTGCCGCTATCTTTACTTTCGCTATTCCTTCGTATGAGCTCAGCGTTGCAACGAAGATTTTTAGAAATATGTTATTAGTTGCTACCGCAATATTTGGTGGAGTAGGTTACTTTGTAGGTTTACTCCTATTATTTATGTATTTATCTTCTTTAAAACCTATGGGCGTCCCATATTTATGGCCACTCGTCCCGTTTTTCCCGAAAGCATTTAGCCGAATATTAGTGAGGTTTCCGATATCTTCAGGTGCATTAAGGCCATTTATTGTTCAGTCTCCTAATCGTAAAAGATCGTAGTCCATACATTGCATCTAAGTCTTTTCCTATGGTAAGGTTCATATATTGAAAAATCACCAGGAGAGATGAAGATGCATTTATATGGAACGCAATCAATTAATGATTTAGGCGTATTACAAATTGGACAGGTTGACACTGTTGAACTAGCTAAAAAATATGGTACTCCGTTATTTGTCTATGACACTTCTTTAATTCGACAAAGAGCGAGAGCTTTTATTCAAACTTTTAAAAAAGCAAACGTAAAAGCAGAAGTTGCATATGCTAGTAAAGCTTTTTCAAGTATTGCAATGTACCAACTTGCAGCTGAAGAAAAGCTATCTTTAGATGTTGTTTCAGGTGGAGAACTATTTACGGCAATCCGTGCGGGTTTCCCGGTTGAACGAATTCATTTTCATGGAAATAACAAAAGTGATGAAGAAATTATGTTTGCCATCACTTCCAAAATTGGATGTATTGTTGTAGACAATTTCCATGAAATCGATCGTTTAAAAGCAATCGCAAGTGAACAAAACGTAAAGGTGCGAATTTTACTACGTGTTACTCCTGGAATTGAAGCCCATACACATGACTATATTACGACAGGTCAAGCAGATTCGAAATTCGGATTTGACTTAATGAATGGACAAGCTGATCAAGCATTTCAATCAGTAAAAGACCATTCATCAATTCATCTATTAGGTATGCACTGTCATATAGGTTCTCAAATTTTTGATACCGTTGCTTTTTCATTGGCCGCTAAAAAACTGATGAATAAAATGAAGGATTGGCATCAAAAAGATGATTTTATATGTGAGGTTCTTAACTTAGGCGGAGGATTTGGAATTCGTTATACCGAAGAAGATGATCCGCTAGAGCCATCGGTATATGTTGAAGATATGATTAAAACGATCAGAGATGAGTTAAGTAAAGTCGATTATCCAATGCCGGAGATTTGGATTGAACCAGGTCGTTCGTTAGTTGGTGACGCTGGAACTACGTTGTATACAATAGGTTCTCAAAAAGAGATTCCATCAACCCGTACCTATTTAGCGGTAGACGGAGGAATGTCAGACAATATTCGACCAGCACTTTATCAAGCTAAATATGATGCAGCGATTGCCAATAATATGCTTTCTACGGCCGATACAACTTATACGATTGCAGGGAAATGCTGTGAATCTGGTGACAAATTAATTGAAGAAATTAATCTTCCTAAAGCGAATGCAGGTGATTATTTAGCTGTTTTTTGCACCGGTGCATACGGCTATTCTATGGCAAGTAACTACAATCGTCTTGCTAAACCAGCTGTTGTTTTTGTTGAAAATGGAAACCATCGTTTAGTCATTAAAAGAGAATCATTAGAAGATTTAATACGTTTAGATGTTTCTTTATACGATGATTCAATTGGTGGTGCAAAATGAAAAAACAAAATGTCATGTTGTTCATATTTATAGGTTTAATCGCGATAATATGGGGTATTATATATTGGGTTTTCATTGCTCCAAATCGCTAATGAATGGAACTTTAGTTGAAATTCTTTTCTTTATCATGTAGGATTGTCATGGTGCTTAAAGGGATCAAAAATGAGGGATATCAAATATGCTAGTACGTTATAAAAAAACATGTGAAAAAATAGCGATGGGTCTTTTATCGTTTATGCCAGAGGAAAAAGCTTTGAAAAAATTGCAGGTTTCCATGCAATTATATGAGACAAATCCGAATTGGCATTTATTCATGTGGAAAAAAGAAGAAGACTTTGTTGGCTTAATAGGTGTAGAGTCCGTTGAAGACGTTTGTGTGATTCAGCACATTACGGTTAATCCGTCACATCGTGGAGATGGTATAGGCAAAGCAATGGTGAACAGTGTTCAACAATTTTTACCTTGTACGGTCGTAACTTCTACTGAAATTACTAAGCCATTCATTGATAAATGCATGAACTAAAAAGAAGGGACTAACTGCTAAGTCATTAGTGACTGAGTGGTGGTCCCTTTTTTAATGCAATGATTTCAGTTTTAAGGAAATTATATATTTCGAAGTAAGTAAAGCGATTCTGAACCAAAAACAGAGGTTTTGATAAGTCTTCCACTTTAGTCTAGTGTCAACTAGAAAAAGCAGTTTACTAAATAGAATAAAATCAGGGGTATGCCAATGATAATTTATGATGTACATATATAGTTGTTTATGAAAATATTTTTATGACCGATGATTTTAATGGAGGTGGCGACTCCAGGGGGGAACAGCACGAGCTGAAGACCCTGGACTGAGCGAAGCGAAGGAAGCGGCTAAAGCCGTGCCCCCCGGAAAGCGTCCACCGCAATGAAAATCCTCCATTTCTTATATAGAAAAGGGTTGTCCCTAAAGTCACTTTTCATGACTTTTGGAACAACCCTTCATTTTTTCTTCTCTAGCTTTTAGTATTTCACTGCGGTCTCTTCGCATATGTTTGTGTATAAGTTCTTCACCAATTAAGGCTAACGGCATCTGTTGCTTTTGAATCCGTTGATTTAACTCATCGGAAAGGATCGAAAGGGTGAACGGTTTAAACTCTTTTGATTGATTAATGAGGGCAATAGAATTTTCTAAGTTCAAATGCATTTCTGCCATATCTATTCCACTATAATATTCACTAGTTAGATCCAATGAAAATCGTTTTTGTGCATTTTCTAATGACCGTTTTGCACCCGCTCTGTTATTCCTTCTCCAGTGGTACATTCCTGTTGAAAGTAAAATCCACGCAGTTAAAGCATGTGACTTATCATTCGGTGAAACACTTTTCCAATACTCCTCTAATACTTCATGACATTCAAAATAATCTTGTTGTTCATTGAAATAAAGAATAAATTGCAAAAAAAGTGGATGAAACAACGGATGCATTCTTTTCACCATTCCTCTATACTAAAGTTTGATTATATATTGCTAGGGGGAGAGACTGTGTCTTACAAAGTTAGATTAGAGGCGTTTGAAGGTCCTCTCGATTTATTATTGCATTTAATACATCGTTTGGAAATTGATATCTATGATATTCCAATGGCAGAACTGACAGTTCAATATATGGACCACATACGTGCAATGCAGGTAATGGAATTGAATGAAGCAAGTGAATATTTGGTCATGGCCGCATCACTCTTAGCTATAAAAAGTAAAATGTTATTACCAATCCATGAAGGAGAAGTGGACGATCTCGACCTTCAAATGGAAGGGCAAGATCCGCGTGACGAGCTGGTTAGTCGTCTAATCGAATATAGAAAATATAAAGAAGCTGCTGAAACTTTTCAAGAACTGGAGCAAACTCGGGCACAATATTTCACAAGACCTCCAAGTGATTTGACAGATCTTCAACAAATATCTCAGCTATCTTTTTTTGATGATTCATTAAATGTTTATGATATGCTTGGTGCTTTTCAAAAAATGCTGAGAAGAAATGTTTTAAAAGCTCCACTTACAACAAAGATTGCACGACAAGAACTCTCCGTGAAAGATCAAATGCAATCCGTCTTTCACACACTTAAAACAAGAGGAGGCCGTTGTTCGTTCAGTGACCTCTTTCCAGTGCATGATAAAACAACGTTGGTCGTAACATTCTTATCCATTCTGGAGTTAATGAAGCGACAGTATATTACCGTTTCCCAACAAAAGAACTTTGAAGATTTAGACGTACAACTATTGATTGAAAAGTGGGAGGATGAATCTCTTGAAACAGTTGATGAGTAAAATAGAGAGTCTACTTTTCGTAACAGGCGATGATGGACTGACAATTAAACAATTAGAAATTATTACTGAAGAAAATTCGAAGGATCTGATCGAAGCGATTAAAGCCCTTCAAAACGACTATGCTAGTTCTGAGGTACGAGGAATTGAGATAAAAGAGTTAGCAGGAACCTATCAGTTAATATCTAAAAAAGAGAATGCTGAAATTATTCAAAAGTTAGTTGAAAATCCTACAAATCAATCACTCTCTCAAGCTTCACTCGAGACATTAGCAATCATTGCTTATAAACAACCGATTACGAGAATTGAAGTGGAAGATTTAAGAGGTGTTAAGAGTGAAAGACCAATACATACATTAGTAGCCAAAGGTTTGATTCATGAAGTTGGTCGAGCTGAAGGGACGGGTAGAGCAATTCTATATGGAACGACAAATGAATTTTTGAATGCATTTGGATTAATGAACTTACAAGAGCTACCGCCTTTACCAGATGAAGTGGTTGACTCAGAAGACGATGGGCAAACGGATTTATTTATGACGAAGTTTCAAGAAACGTTTGGAGATCAACAAGATTAAAAAACGAAAGGTGTTCATGCTTGAAAAAAATCTTCTCTATTTTTTTGTTAGTAGTTCTTATGTTCCTTTATGTCAGTCCCAATACGGAAGCGTATGGATCTTCTTATGCGGTTATTGATGCGAATACAGGTCGATTGCTATTTGGTAGTAACGCTCATGAACAAATGCCAATTGCGAGTTTAACCAAAATTTGGACGGCTTATGTCACTGCAGAAGAAGTGAATATGAAAGAGGAAGCCCAAATTTCTTCTAATGCAGCTACCCAAGAGGGATCTTCCATTTATTTAAAAGCAGGCGATAATCAACGAATTGAAAAATTGTTATACGGTCTTATGCTTCGATCTGGAAACGATTCAGCTGTAGCGTTAGCTGAGCATGTAGGCGGGTCTGTCGAAGGCTTTGTTGATTTGATGAATGAAAAAGCAAGAATCGCTGGACTTCAACAAACTGTCTTTAGAAATCCATCTGGTCTTCATCATGAAGAACATCTCTCTACGGCTTTTGATACAGCTCTAATGTTGAAAAATGCAATGGGGAATACAGAACTGAAAAAAATTATGAGCACTGATTATTATCGAAGCGAAGGTGTACACTGGGAAAACAAACATAAACTCGTCCGTTCAAATTCGTTAGCTATTTCAGGAAAGACAGGATATACAAAAGCAGCGGGGAGAACGCTTGCTACATACTTCAAAAAAGACGAGCAAGAAATTATTGTTGTGACGCTGAATGATTCAAATGATTGGAAATCCCATCAAGAACTAGCTGATCGAGCGTTTAAACAATATAATATGGTACAATTAGTTCAAGAAGGTGCATATGACTTACCAGGTGATTTAGTTGTCCGGCTAAATAAGCCAATTCATTTGATTGTTAAAGATAAAGAACAGGTACAGCATGTGGTCTTGTTAAATCGATCACACAATGGAATTCGAACGGGTCAATGGACTGTTCAAATAGATGGAAAACCTGTTTATTCACAACAAGTGCATATTGAGCGGAATCGTAGATGAAGACTGCTTTTTCTAAAAGCGGTCTTCTTTTAATTTGGTTGAAAGTGTGACATACTTTTTTTAATTAGAAAGCAATTATAATGAGGTGAAACCATGGAAAGATTACAAAAAATGCTAGCCCACGCAGGTGTAGCATCTAGACGAAAAGCAGAACAATTAATACTTGAAGGAAAAGTACAAGTTAATGGGAAAGTTGTTAGAGAATTAGGAACGAAGGTTTCTGAATCAGACACCATCGAAGTAGCAGGAGTAAAGTTGGAAAAAGAGCAAAAGGTGTATTATTTATTGTACAAGCCTAGAGGTATTATTTCAGCTGTTACGGATGATAAAGGAAGAAAAACCGTTTCGGATTTATTTCCTTTCGTACCTGAAAGAATCTTCCCGGTTGGTCGTTTAGATTATGAAACATCTGGTCTTCTTTTGATGACAAATGATGGTGATTTTTCATATATGCTTACACATCCGAAATTTAAAATTGATAAAACGTATGTTGCTCGTGTTAAAGGCATACCGACAAGAGAACAATTGCGACCACTTGAACGTGGTGTCGTGTTAGAAGATGGCAAAACAGCTCCTGCACGAGTTAAAATGCTTTCTTCAGATAAAAAAGCGGACAAAGCTATTATTGAAATTACGATACATGAAGGGAAAAACCGCCAAGTGCGTCGTATGTTTGATGCGATCGGTTTCCCCGTTCAAAAACTAAAAAGAGAACGTTTTGCCTTTTTAAATCTGCACGGCCTAAATGCAGGAGAATCTCGCGAGCTTACTTCTCACGAAGTGAAATTACTTCGAGTTCAAGCTGAAACAGGGAAAATAGGCTCTTGATTTAAATAACTAAACGTTCACAAACCCTTCAAATGTATAGGCAAAGTACGATTTTTTCTTTGTTATAATAAGTTTACATTCGTACGTCTTGTAGGAGGTTAACAAAGTGACACAGACGAAACAAAAAAGATTTATTTTAAGAACTGTCATTCTTACAGTTTTAGCTGCAGCTATTATCTACACCATTTATTCCAATGCAACGAAGGAAAGAACTCAAATTTTAGGTGTTGGAGATGAAGCACCTGATTTTACCTTGGAAGATTTAAATGGTGAGGAGCATCGTTTATCTGATTATAAAGGACAAGGTGTATTCTTGAATTTCTGGGGAACTTGGTGTAAACCTTGTGCAAAAGAAATGCCAGCCATGAATAATCAATATGCAGAATATAAAGACCAAGGTGTTCAAATTCTTGCTATTAATATTGCGCAATCTAATTTCGAGGTCCAAAAATTTGCTAATCAATATGGGTTGGATTTCCCAGTTGTTTTAGATCGTACGAAAAGTGTCATGCACACATATAATGTGGATCCTCTTCCAACAACTATTTTAGTGAACCCTGAAGGTAAAATTGAACGCATTATTACTGGAGAAATGACAGAACAGGATATCGCTACTTTTATGGAGCAGATTAAACCTGAATAAGGAGTCAATCATATGAACAACATTAAATGTGCTTGTGGGCATGAAAATCCAGAAGGAACAGTGTTATGTGGGAATTGTGGTAGACCTCTTACGGCAGAAGCTGAAAACCAAAAAATGGTGGATATGCGTTATGAAGGTTCTGCAAGAAGATCTCAAACCTACAATAAAACAGTAATCGATAAGATTTGGAACTTTTTCTCAAGTGTGAGAGTCGGTATCTGGCTTATCGTGATTATATTAGTTGCAGCCGCTATAGGAACGATTTTACCTCAAGTTCTTTACGTACCTGCAACAACTGAAAGTGATATTGCGGCTTATTATGAGCGTGTATATGGTACGTTTGGAAAGCTTTATTACCAACTAGGTCTTTCAGATTTGTATGGTTCTTGGTGGTTCCAAACGTTAATTGGAATGCTTGGTATTTCATTAATCGTAGCAAGTCTAGATCGTGTCATCCCTTTGTATAAATCTTTGAAAAAACAAAGAACAAGAAGACACGAAAGCTTTATGAAACGTCAGCGTCTTTATGGTGTTGGTGAAAATCATTTAAACGAAGAAACGTTTGTTAAAAGTGAAGAGAAATTAAAAGCATTGCGATACAATGTCAAACGTGAAAATGGAGCTTTACTTGCCGAAAAAGGGCGATTTTCTAGATGGGGTCCATATGTAAATCATGCGGGACTAATTATATTCTTAGGTGCCGTAATGCTTCGTTCGCTTCCTGGATTCTACGTGGATGAAACGATGTGGATTCGAGAAGGAGAGACACGTGCCATTCCTGAAACTGGAGGGTACTACCTTGAGAGCAAAGAATTCACATTAGAAACATATGATAAAGACCAAACGGATGAAGTATTTGGCGACGCGATTGAGCGAGTTGGAACGATTGCTTCTAATTATCAAACCGATGTTGTGTTATATAAAAATCCAGAGAATGCTTTACCTGGTGACACAAAAAATCTAAAAGAAGTTAAAAAAGAGTCTATTCAAGTAAATCAGCCATTAAAATTTGACGGGTTTGCCGTTTATCAAATGGATTTCAGATTAGACGAACTAAAAACAATGAATTTTAACTTAATCAATAAACAAACAGAAGAATCGCTTGGTGATGTGTCAATTGATTTAATCGATCCAGAAAATCAGTATGACTTAGGAGAAGGTACTTCTGTAGAACTATTGGGGTATTATCCTGATTTTAGTGGTTTTGAAAATGGAGAGCCTCAAACAAAGTCTCCTTTGCCAAACAACCCAGCATTTTTAATTAAAATGATTACTCCTGATACACCTGAAGGAGAGACAAGCTTTGTAGCCATTAAACAAACGGTTGAACCGCTTGGTGAAAATGAATACAAACTAGCATTTGAAAATGTTGAAACGCGTGACGTTTCTGGATTAACGATTCGTAAAGATAAAACACTTTGGATTTTAGGACTTGGTGGTTTAATCTTTATGATTGGTGTCGTGCAAGGAGCTTATTTCAATCATCGTCGAATTTGGATTCATGAAACAAAAAATGGTGAAATTGCCATTGCAGCTCATACGAATAAAAACTGGTTTGCTATTAAAAAAGAATTAGACCAAGTTACTGAGGCTGCACTTTTACCAAGATATACCGATCAACAAGATATAGATTCTGAAGTTGATAAAAAGGAAGGTGAAACATTGTCATGACACTTGTAGAAATTAGTGGAAATCTATTATTCTTTGCCTTTGTTTGTTATCTCGTCGCTACTTTGCTATTTGGTGGAGCAGTAAAGGGATCGAAGTCTGAATCTGGTGCTTCTGAAATGCGTTGGGGTAAATTAGCGATTCTTGTTACCATACTTGGATTCATTTCAAATTTAGGCTACTTTATCACTCGTTGGATTGCAGCTGGACATGCTCCGGTTAGTAACTTATTTGAATTTACGACTGCTTTTGGCATGATGGTGGTGGGTGCGTTTATATTAATTTACTTTATTTATAAAACACCTATGCTTGGACTATTTGCGCTACCAATTGCGGTTATCATTATTGCATATGCAAGTATGTTCCCGCGTGAATTAAACCCGTTAATCCCGGCTCTTAAGAGTTACTGGTTATACGTTCATGTAATAACAGCAGCTCTTGGAGAAGCGATTTTAGCTATTAGTGCTGTGGCAGGATTAATTTATTTATTAAAACATGTCGATGTTACGAAACGCACGAAACAAAGATTTTGGTTAGAAGCTGTTATGTTTACACTCGTATTAGTGCTTGGTTTCGTAGCTTCTACTACTACTTTTTCTGTAATGGATTACGAAGCTTCCTATTCGTATGTTGATAAAGAAGGAAAAGACAGTCAAATTACGTATAACACACCTCCGTTATTTGGGATGAATGAATATAAAGCATTGACTTCCAATCAGATGGAACCATTAGCGGAAATGCCCCCTATCATTAATGCGAAGAAGTTATCGACAGTAACTTGGGCGTTTCTATTCGGTACAATCCTATATGGATTGATTAGACTGATTGCTAGAAAGTCAATTTCTGCTTTACTTCAACCATTAGTGAAAAAAGCGAATTCGAGCTTAATGGATGAAATCGGTTATCGTGCAGTATTAATTGGTTTCCCGGTCTTTACTCTGGGTGCTCTTATATTTGCTATGATTTGGGCGCAGGAAGCTTGGTCTCGTTTCTGGGGCTGGGATCCAAAAGAAGTATGGGCTCTTATCACGTGGTTATTTTATGCAGCATTTTTACATCTTCGATTATCTCGAGGATGGCATGGTGAAAAATCTGCTTGGTTAGCAGTGATTGGTTTCATCATTATTATGTTTAACTTAATTGCCGTTAATTTAATTATTGCAGGATTACATTCGTACGCTTAATTTTCAAGCCTTTTCCTTCTGAGGAGAAGGCTTTTCTTTCATTTTGGATGTCTAACTTGTACAATATATGGTAGTGATAGGCACGAAAGGAGTAATTTTAATGTCAGAGAATATAACGATATTAGTAGCAGATGATGAGGATCGTATCCGTCGATTATTAAAAATGTATCTAGAACGTGAAGGGTACGAAGTAGATGAAGCTGAAAATGGTGCAGAAGCACTCGAAAAGGCAATCGAAAAAGATTACCATGCCATTATTCTTGATGTGATGATGCCAGAAAAAGATGGTATGGAAGTTATTGCTGAGTTACGTGAACATAAAGCCACACCGATTCTTTTATTAACAGCTAAGGGTGAAGAGGCAAATCGAGTACAAGGGTTTGAACTTGGCGCTGATGATTATATTGTTAAACCTTTTAGTCCTAGAGAAGTCGTATTAAGAGTGAAAGCGGTTTTAAAAAGATCGGTTTCATTTGCACCTGTATCAAACACATCAGTATCAAAAGATTTAGTGGTCTTTCCACACTTAACAATAGATCATGATGCACACAGGGTGACGGCGGATGGGACTGAAGTGAATTTGACTCCGAAAGAATACGAATTGCTTTATTTCCTAGCTAAAGCACCTGATAAAGTATTTGATCGTGAGCAACTTTTGAAGGAAGTTTGGCATTATGATTTCTTTGGGGACTTGCGTACAGTAGATACTCATGTAAAACGCTTGCGTGAGAAGTTAAATCGAGTTTCTGAAAAAGCTGCAAAAATGATTGTAACTGTTTGGGGCGTAGGGTATAAATTCGAGGTTATCAATGAATAGAATATGGAACAGTGTTGTCGGGAAGCTATGGATTACCATATTGCTTCTCGTTTGTTTTGTATTGTTTATCATCACCATTTTAATCCTTGAATTTTTAGGTAATTATCATAGTGAGCAAGCTGAAGCCTCCTTACGCCAAGAAGCCACAACCATAGCGAGTATTGTGGATGAACACGAAACCGTCAACTCATCACTAATGATTATTTCGGAAATTTTAGGCCCTGAAACAAATGCAATTATTGCAAAAGAACCTGAAGAAATTTCACTTACCTTACATGAGGGGTTAAATGGGGAAAAGATTCAACAAGCGTTAATAAATGATCAAAACCTTTCAAAAGTGTTTCAATCCTCTGAACCAATTATTAAAGAAATGATTTTGCCATCTATTAAGAACGAAAATCAAATGGAATCATATATTGTTTTGGCTAGCCCGTTGAATGTTGAAAATGAATTGCATGGCGCGGTATTTATTTACCAAAGCTTAGATGTAATTCACCAAACAACAAAAGAAACGACAAACATCGTATTTTTATCTGCCTTTATCGGATTTATTTTAACGACGTTTTTTGCGTTTTTCTTATCTACACGTATTACATCGCCATTACGAAAAATGCGTGAAGCTGCATTCGAATTGTCAAAAGGAAATTTTGATACCAAATTGCCATCACTTCAAAATGATGAAATTGGTCAATTAGCAACAGCTTTCAATCAGATGGGCAGACAATTAAAACATCATTTAGAAGTAATTAATCAAGAAAAGGAACAACTGTCGAGTATATTAACATCGATGACAGATGCTGTGATTACCTTTAATCGTGATCACACGATTTTATTAAGTAACCCGCAAGCTGAAAAGCTATTACAAAAATGGTTTTTCCAAATTGGTACGACAAAAGGGCAACCAATCCCTGTTGAAATGGATCATATGTTAGATCATGTTCTTCACCTAGAAGAAGAAATTAATGAAGAACTTGAAATGCAAGGTAATTATTATGCTATATCTATTAGTCCGCTATACAGCGGTGATTCTGTTCGTGGAGCAGTAGCAGTTTTGCGTGACATGACAGAGCAGCATAAACTGGATAAGTTGAGATCAGATTTCATTGCCAATGTTTCTCATGAACTTAGAACACCAATTGCGATGTTACAAGGTTACAGTGAAGCAATTGTGGATGATTTGGTTACGTCCGAAGAAGAACAACGCGAAATAATGAAAATCATTTACGAAGAATCTCAACGTATGGGACGCTTAGTTACAGACTTATTAGATCTTGCACGTATGGAGTCTGGTCGTATGAGGTTATATAAAGAAAATGTGTCTATAGAGTCAGTCATCAGAAGGATTACACAAAAATTTGCTCAAACGGCTAAGGAATCATCGATACATTTGACATTTGAATCAACTGTATCAGATGAACTGAAGGTTGAAATAGACGAAGACAGAATTGAACAGGTGCTAACCAACTTAATTGATAATGCCATTCGTCATACACCTCAAGAAGGAAAAGTGAACGTTCTTGTCGAACAAGAGAATGCATTTGTAAAAATTACGGTTCAAGATACAGGGTCTGGCATTCCAAAGGAAGACTTACCTTTTGTATTTGAACGTTTTTACAAAGCTGACAAATCACGTACTCGAGGTAAGGGTGGCACTGGGTTAGGCTTAGCGATAGCAAAAAATATGGTAGAAGCACATGATGGGACAATTTGGGTGACAAGCGAAGAACAAGTAGGAACCACTTTTGAATTTAATTTACCGATAAAAAACGTGTAACTTTTCACACCCATTACACGACTACTATTATGAACGGGGGGAGTATATGAATGACTCCGTTTTCAATCGATTGTATGATGAGTTTCACCAGGACGTTTTTCAGTTTTTAATTTATTTGGTGAAAAATAGACAGACCGCAGAAGACTTAATGCATGAAGTTTATGTAAGAGTTTTAAAGGCATACAGTCGTTTTGAAGGGAAAAGCACTGAAAAGACATGGCTATTTTCAATTGCTAAAAATGTAGCGATTGATCATTTCCGCAAAACAGCTGTCCGAAAAAAACATTTGTTTGATTTTTTTGACTGGGAAACTCAAGAACTTCCTTCGATAGGTCCTTTGCCTGAAGAACTGGCGGTCATGAATGATGAAATGAAGGATTTGTTGCAAGCATTAGATGAATGTACGGGAGATCAAAAGATGGTCGTCATCATGAGGTATTTCCAAGATCTATCTATTGCTGAAACTGCCCAGATATTGGGTTGGTCCGAAGGTAAAGTAAAAACGACACAACATAGAGCCATTCATAAATTACGTGATAAATTAACTGGGCATGTAAGAGGGGAGGTCGTTCAACATGAGTCAGAATAACTGGAATGAACAAAAAATTGAACAGTTACTTAGCCAAATGCCCAAACCAAGTGATTCAAGATCGAAAGAAGATGTTTTCAAAAGATTACAGCAAGAAATTGATGCATCTATAATACCTAAGAAGAAACGTAAGTATTGGGCACCTCCAGCAGTTGGTGTCGCTGCAATGATCACCTTAACATTACTTGGAGTAACTTATATCAATAACTCTTCATCAAAAAATGAAATGGCAGTTCAACATGATGCCAAAGAAAGTGCTTCAACGAATGCAGACGAAAGCTCAAGCATGCTGAAAATGAATGAAGAGGCTGAAACAAGTAGTGAAATGAGTACTTTAGACAATTCCAATGAAGAACCTGTAATAGCGATGGGTTCAAGTGATATGGAATTCAGCAAAGCTGTTTATGAAGAAGATGTCCAAAATTATACACCATTTCAAATTGGTCTTGCAGGAGACCAAGCAAATAGTGTGCCTGTGACAATTTTAATACCAAATGAGATGATTCAAAATGATTTTGCAAATGATACGCCATCTCAGCTTGAAGTTTATCAACAGTATGCACCTCTAATTAATGAAGAAGCGCTTGGTTTTTCTGAATATCATCCTTATAAGGGTGAATTCACAACAGAGGAAGATTCAATAATTCATGTGTTACCTGAAAATCACGACTATGATTTAGCGAGTGGAACAATAGAAGTGTATGGTTCTTCATTAAAGTATACTTTCGATGAATACAAAGAGATTCGTTTTCAAAATGAAGACGGTTCAACTGTCGAATTTGACCAGGTAGGAAAACCAAAAGAACCTATGACATTAACAAAAGATAAATTAATGAAAAATTATTATTTATTTACCTCTGCGGATGGTCGTGAATATTTGAGCCCAAGTTTTGGTCAATCATTTGAAACTATTGCTGAAGCTTTAGAAGCAATGAAAACTAAACCAAATGATATATATACAACTGTAATACCAAGAGGCGTTAAATATGAAGTTCAAGAACAAGATAAAGTGGTGCGAATTACGTTTGCTGAACCATTAGATTTAGAGGCAATGGATCCTAAAGTAGCTACGCATTTGATTGAAGGGATTTTGTTAACTGGTGGAAGTTTTCAACAGTCCATTCAGTTTGAAAATGTTGTTCAATCGAATTGGAATGGCTTTGATTTTACTAAACCAATGCCAATACCAATAGGACCGAACAAAATGTATTATGAAAACATACAATAAAATAGACCATTTGTAGGCTCAAGTAGTTTACAAATGGTCTATTTTTTCTTATAGTAGTCTATGTAAGTAAATATTGATTCATCTTCGGGGCAGGGTGAAATTCCCGATCGGCGGTAATAGAAAATAATTTTCTTAAGCCCGCGAGCCGTAAGGCAGGATTTGGTGCGATTCCAAAGCCGACAGTATAGTCTGGATGGGAGAAGGTGAAGGTGCGGTCGTTTTTCGTTCTGTCATTTAACGAGACGCCTATTTAAGTGCGCCTTTCTACTCCCTTAAGCGATAACGGCTTAGGGGTATTTTGATGGGACAAAACGAACGAACTTTTCTTCTTGTGGAGTGAATCGCAAAAGGAGAGAGTTACATGAAGAACAACAAACTACGATCGATGATCGTAATCGGAATGTTAAGTAGTATCTCATTCGTATTGATGCTATTGAATTTCCCATTACCTGCTTTACCACCATTTTTGAAAGTGGATTTCAGTGATGTACCAGCATTAATTGCGGCCATTACAATGGGGCCAGTCGCTGGGATTTTAGTCGCTTTATTTAAAAATGTCTTGTATTGGATTTTCAGTGGAAGTCCTACAGGGGTTCCAGTGGGTGAAATGGCGAATTTCGCAACGAGCATTCTGTTTATGCTTCCTGTCTATGCCATCTATCGTAAAATTTCTAGTAGCAAAGGCTTATTAATTGGATTAGTAGCTGGCGTTTTAGCGATGACAATTGGTATGAGTGTTCTTAACTATTTTGTCTTTTTACCAATGTATACGTACTTCTTAAATGCACCAGCACTAACTGGATCTGCTATGAGAGATACAATCGTGCTAGGAATTTTACCGTTTAATTTAATCAAAGGCATTTTGTTGTCAGCCGTAGTATTCATGTTATTTAAAACAATGAAAACATGGTTAGACAAACAACGTGTACAATTTTCATAAATAAGAACGAATCATGCCTTTCCTACAGACTGACTACTGAAGATTCATTGCTTTTAAAAGTAAGAGGTCAGGAAGGGTTTGTAAAAAGTACAAATAAAAAAGCTGCGGATTTGCTCCGCAGCTTTTATTCGTATTTTAGTGCATCGCCATCGAAAGAATCGTCAGCAACTTTAATAGAGTCTGTTGGACATCCTTCAAAAGCGTCCTGCATATCTTCTTCTAATTCGTCTGGAACTTGTGTAGTTCCCGTGTTATCATCTAAAATAACAAAGGCAATCCCTTCGTCATCATAATCATAAATATCAGGTGCTGCAGCGCCACATGCTCCGCAAGCTATACATGTATCTTTATCTACAATTGTATACTTCGCCATTTTGTTCCTCTCCTTTATATCCGTTCGCTTGTAAAAGCTTTCGTTTTCATTCTAATCATGTTTTCCCTACTTTTCAACCTAAAAACTCTTCAATTGGAGGATTGTTACGTGCTTTTTGAACAAATTCTTTTAAAAATGATTGATCGTTTAAATGGAGAGCGTACAATTTCTGCTCCATTTCATCTTCTAAGAGGAAAAAAATCAGGTCAAACGATTCAAGATGTGAAAAGTTATGGCTTAACAGACACATTTTCAATTTTCCCTAAACTCTCTCAAAATAAATACAATCACATTGTCGAAAAAATGATTCAATATCAGTTACTAGAAATTGACCAGAATAATATACCTACAATAACTGAAAAGGGCATTCATTTTAAAGATAAACTAGAGCCACTAGCCATTAACGGATGGTTGTATCGCGGAAATGAAATGGTGTTTTTTCAAAGGCTATCTTTATTAGTACAAACTCTTTCACATGTGAAGGCACAATCTATGAATTTTATCCCTGTTCAAAAAGACGAAAAAATTCAAAGATGGATTCGTAGTTTTATGTTAAAAGTTCCATATAAATCGCCAGAATATGCTCAAAAAGTGTATGAGGAAATGGAGAGATGTTTAAATCAAGCACATTTAACAGAAACTCATCGTCAATTAATTGTCTTTCGATTAAGTGGATTTAAAGTAACTGGTCTTACTTGGCAACAACTTTCTTTTGATGTTAAATACGAGCCAATAGATGTTCAATTACTGTTTATAGAAGGATTACATCAAATGCTAAACGAAATCTGTTCAAAAAATACATATCCCATTCTTCATTCATTAGCTGAGGGCGTTCAAGCGATAAATCCTTTAACCGAATCTGCTTCTAAAACTGCACAACTATACGCTGCCGGAAATTCGTTACAAGCTATTTCAAGTATTCGTCATTTGAAACAAAGTACAATTGAAGATCATTTTGTGGAAATGGCCATGAATGGCGTATGGATAAATTGGTTGATGTTTTTTCCGAATGAAAACATAGATGATTTAAAACGAGAAATCCAAACGACATCTTCACATAAGTTGTCTATTTTAAAAGAACAGTTTCCACAGCTATCATTTTTCCAATTAAGATTATTATTAGCAAGTAGAGGTGAGAAGAATGACAAGTGAAATCTATCAAGTTCTGAGTGAGAAATTTGGCTATCATTCTTTTAAAGTAGGTCAAGAAGAAATAATTAAAGCAGTTTTAGAAAAGGTCGATGTAATTGGCATTTTACCCACAGGGATGGGAAAATCATTATGCTATCAATTGCCAGCTTATTTGATGCCTCATCCGGTACTGATCATTTCTCCTTTACTTTCTCTTATGCAGGATCAAGTTGAGCAGATGAAGTTGTTTGGTGAAAAAAAAGTAATCGCACTCAATTCACTTTTATTACCAAATGAGAAACAACAAATATTGACCCAGTTATCTACATATAAATTCATATTCATTTCTCCAGAAATGTTCATGCAGCCACAAGTGTTGTCAGCATTAACTCAAACACCAATTTCATTAATTGTAGCCGATGAAGCACATTGTATTTCACAGTGGGGATATGATTTTAGACCAGATTATTTAAGATTAGGTGACGCGTTTCGAAATTGGGACAGACCACCTATTTTAGCGTTAACTGCAACGGCAACGTCTAAGGTTTTAGACGATATTTCTCATTTTTTGCACTTAAAACAACCTAAAACCGTTATTCAATCATTAGATCGTCCAAATATTCGATATAAGGCAATTCAGACCCAACATGCTGATGAAAAATATGAGATGATCCTGCAACAAATCACTACGTATGAAGGCCCGGGAATTATTTATACGCAGTCGAGAAAAAAAGCGGATGAATATGCCGTGAAATTAAATGAAGCGGGCTTTCGAGCAGCATCGTATCACGCTGGAATGGAACCAATGGACCGGACATTGGTTCAACAACAATTTGCAAACCAGGAATTAGAATGGGTATGTGCAACAAATGCTTTTGGTATGGGTGTACATAAAAGCAATATACGTCAAGTCATTCATGATCATATTCCATCCTCGATTGCAAGTTACTCACAAGAGGTAGGGCGCGCCGGACGTGATGGGAAAGACGCTATTGCTACCTTGTTTTTTTCCTCAGATGATGAAGATATGACCATATTTATTTCGACAAATGACTTTCCTGATAGGTCTCAAATCAACCTTTATTTACAACAAGCCAATCCCAAAACATTAGTTGATGATGGATTATTAAGTGACACGATGTATCGTATTTTAACTTATTGGTTAGAAAAACACTCTGAAGATGAAACGGTTCAGATTATGGGAAATTTGAGACATGAAAAAATACGACAGATTTATTTAATGAAAGAATTATTAACAAATAGTAAGTGCATCCGGCATCAACTAGTGTCATTTTTTGGACAAATATTAACGAATACCCCTAGTAACTGTTGTACTGTATGTGGAGTGAAAGATGATGTGGTGTTAAGGACAAGGTCTATTGAGGTGTTAAGTGACAATGGTCTCAATTGGAATGAAAGATTAGCACGCATTTTTAACATAGAACAACCTTAGGTGCATTTACTTTTTCTACATATTTCGTCATAATAAGTAGAGAAGTACAGTAGAATAGGAGTTTTACAACATGAATAATGATGATTATAAACATAAAATTGATGAGCATAGAAAACCGATTAGTTTAGATAATGAAAGTCGAACGAATACTCGTGTGACTAGACGCTCAACAAAACAAAACGTGGAACAAGTCAAACCGCGTCGAAATCTTTTGCTACCGATTTTGTTTACGATATTTATATTAATTCCAGTAGGTTTTTTAATTTATATCCAAGTGTTTTATCAACCAAACACAAATCAAACCGCCATTACCGATGCTGGAGAATTTGAGTTTGAAGAGAATGAAGTGGACTCTGTTGACACGACCGTTACGGAAGAGCCAAAAGAAACGAATACAGAGGACTCATCTAATGATGATGAAGGTACAGAACCTTTAGAACCGGTTGTAACAGAAGATGAATCTGAAGGGGAAGTCACTGAGGAAGAGCAGGAAGAAGTGGTTGAAGAACAACCAACTGAAACTGAAACTTCTGGGAAAACCCACATCGTTCAACCAAATGAAACACTATATCGCATTGCGATGAATTATTACAATTCGCCAGATGCAGTGCAGAAAATAAAAGATGCGAATGGTTTAACATCGGATTCAATTTCAGAAGGACAAAAATTAATATTGCCTTGATTTTTTATTTTAAAAAAAGGGATAGATTAATTGTCTGTCGAATAGGGTAAGTATTGATAATAGAATGAGGTGTTTAAATGTTTGCAAAAAGTGTAATGATCCCAAAAGAAAAATGTATAATGATTCAAAGTTCAGCTTCTTTAAACGAAGCATTGGATTTGCTAGAAAAGCATCAATTAGATGCTTTACCAGTTTGTGAAAATGGAATGTATAAAGGGATACTAAATCGCTATATTGCGTACCGTGCATTTTATTTTAGCGGACTAAGCAAAGAAGAGTTCTTAGCAAATACTTTACTTAAAGACGTAATCAGTAAATCAGATACATTCTTACATATTGAAGATGTATTTGAAAATTCATTCCTTCAGTTAAATGATTTCCCTATCATCGCGGTTGTTGAAGAAGGGAAATTCCTTGGCATTGTGACACGTTTTGATATGATGCATCAATTCCGCAGTGCTTTTGGAATGGATCGTCCAGGCGTTCGAATCAGTTTCACGTCTGCAGAATCAGAAGGCCGAATTGCTCGACTTGGTGACATCATTCAGAAGTTCCATGAATCGGTTATCTCACTTGTCACATTTGATGAAACAGATAAATTGTTAAGAAGAATTGTTTTAAAGATCGAAAAGAAAGACAATGTTCAAAAATTCTTAAAAGAATTAGAACGATCAGGATTCCGCGTTTTACACATGGAAGAAGATTAATGATAAAATAGGTACACCACAAAATTTAAAAGGTGGAAGGGGAAATTTCCCTTCACCTTTTTTTTTGACCATTATTAAAATCCAGTCAAATAATTATGTGTCTTAAGATAAAGAGGTGTGATCAATGCGTTATTTATTTGGTGTTTTTGGTTTATTAAGTTTGATTCCCATGTATATGTTTAAAAAAGCGTTTGAGATTAACGTATTGCATCATCAAATTAATCATGAAGCTTTTAATAATCAACCATCGTTTAAACTTTTTTTCATATCTGATATTCATCGACGTAAAGTGACGAAACATCTGTTGAAAAAAGTTGGAACTAATGTGGATGTCGTTTTAATAGGAGGGGATTTAGCTGATCGACGTGTCGATAAAGAACGTCTAGAGGCTAATTTACGCCAATTAGCTAAAATTGGGCCCATCACGTATGTATGGGGTAATAATGATCGTGAAGTTGGTGAAGAAATCATCCGTGAAAAGATTAATCGAGTCAAAGGGAAGATTATAGAGAACCGCTCGCTTATTTTAAGAGAAGGACAATCTACAATTAAGTTAGTAGGTATCGATGATGTATCTTCAGGAAAAGCAGATATTTTAGAGGCGTTTTTAGGTGTAAAAAATGAAGAGTATACGATTTTTGTGTCTCATACTCCATCGGTATTTTCAAAAGTTGTTGAAAGGTATAGGCCAAATCTTTTACTGGCAGGTCACACACATGGTGGACAAATTCGGTTCGGTAAATATGGATTATATCCGAAAGGTACATTTGATGACTCTTCTACTTCCGTATCCTTGATAAGTAATGGGTATGGTACATCGCTTATTCCGTTTAGATTTGGTGCTTCACCCGAATGTCATATGATTACTTTTACTGGAAAAGGCTATACAGAGGATAAATAAAACATATACAATGTTTACACGAGTATAATTATTTCCTATACTGAACCGAATAGATGTACTTGAAGTATGGGAAGGAGAAGATAATATGGATAATGCGAATATAGGAAGATATAACATAAAAGCCGTTTCCACAATGGTTGGAGTCCTTCCAGGAACAATAAGAGCGTGGGAAAGACGTTATCAAATGATTGAACCAATTCGAAACGAGGCGGGGCATCGTTTATACTCAGATGAACATGTCCGCACATTAAAATGGTTATCTAGCAAGGTAAACGCAGGATTTACAATTAGTCAGGCGGTTGCATTACTCGACCAAAATGATAACAAAGCTGCACCTCCAAATGTGAAAGAAGATGAAAATCGCATAACTCGTATGCAAAGCGATCTTATGGAAGCTTTAATACAATTCGACGAAAGAAGAGCACAACATATTATGAATGAGGCATTTACGATCTATACAATGGATAAAGTCCTAATCGATTTGTTAGCGCCCATTTTAGTGAAAATAGGTTTGCTGTGGGAAAATGGCGAAATCACAACAGCCCATGAGCATTTTTCTACCGCTATCTTACGTTCTCGAATTGGATCTGTCATGCATGCCTATCCGCATAATGGACTTTTACCAAAAGTAGTAGCGGTATGTGCTCCAGGTGAATGGCATGAATTAGGCTTACTTATTTTCACCTTGTATATGAGACGTAAAGGATTTGAAGTCATTTATCTTGGAAGCAGTATAAAAAAAGGAGATATCCAAGTTGTACTAGAAACTGTACAGCCAGGTTTTTTATTTTTATCATGTACAATGAAAGAAAACATATTGCCTACAATTGAATTAATTCAGTCTTTAGATGAGCAGTTTCCAAATGTACGAATTGGAGCGGGAGGCTATGGTTTCGATTCTATGCCTGAAGATCAGAAAAAAGAAATCGAAACTCATCTGGTTGGTCTGACGATGGTAGAGTGGGATGACTGGGTTGAAAAATACACATATGCGAATTAGTTGAGAAGAACGATTATATCTCCTATCATTAGATGGGAGATTTTTATTTTGTGATGATCAAAAAATTTTCATTTCAATTTTGAGATGAACATAGGTTTGAGTATGTAAAGGAAGTGAATGGAATGGAAAAAGTAGATGCGATTGTCGTCGGGGGAGGCCCATGTGGATTGGCAGCTGCCATATCATTGCAAAACATTGGATTAAAACCAATTGTCATTGAAAAAGGCAATGTAGTAGAAGCGATACATAAATACCCTACACATCAAACATTTTTTAGCACATCTGAAAAATTATCAATAGGGGACGTCCCATTTATCATTGAACAAAGAAAACCGAAGAGGAACCAAGCTCTTGTTTATTATCGTGAAGTCGTAAAACTGAAAGATATTCATGTCCGACGCTATGAGAATGTAGAAAAGGTTATCAAGAACAATGGTGTTTTCGAAGTGTATACATCAAAAGGGTCATACATATCCGAATACGTCATTATCGCTACTGGCTATTACGATCATCCAAACCAACTCAATGTGCCAGGAGCAGATCTTGAAAAAGTACATCATTATTTTAAAGAAGGCCATCCCTATTTTCAAATGGACGCACTCGTTATCGGCGGTAAAAACTCTGCCATTGATGCCGCATTGGAGTTGAATAAAGCAGGTGCCCGTGTGACAGTCGTATACAGAGGGGAAGACTACTCACCGAGTATAAAACCATGGATTTTGCCAGAATTCACCGGACTTGTGAAAACAGGTGAAATAAACATGATGTTTAATGCTCATGTTGAAAAAATAGATGAACATACGATTGATATCGTACAGAATGGAAAAAGACATCAATTGAAAAATGACGTCGTGTTTGCGATGATCGGTTACCATCCGGATCATCAATTCTTAAAACATATGGGTGTTAAAATGGATGATGAGACAGGTAGACCATATATCAACGAACAAACGATGGAGTCAAACGTCGACAATTTATATATTGCAGGAGTCTTAGCGGCAGGTAATAATGCAAATGAAATTTTCATTGAAAATGGACGATTCCATGGTGAACAAATTGCACAGTCTATAAAAAATGGACGAAAATAAAGAGCTGCCATTGTGCAGCTCTAAAATTTTTTAAATACAAAACGTTGATTTACATTTCGGCGGACGCGTTCCGCGGGCAAGACTTCAGCCGCTTCCCTCGCGATGCTCAGTCCAGGGTCTTCAGTTCTTGCTGATTCCGCTGGAGTCGCCGCCTGCATTCCAATCTACTAGACAGTCTGACAGGAATTTAATCGAATCAAAGAGTGTTTAGCTTAAAGGATATCGTAACTATCAATTCAATTTTGAAGTTATGTGTAAAGTGACAATAAATACTTACTTAAAAAATTTTTTGCACTTTAAGCATGACGTTGCTGTCTATTTAGTAGGTTAGTGGTCGGTTATTTCTGAAGACTCCTGCGGAAAAACGAAACACGCAAGACCCCACAGGCAACGAATTGTGCACAATTCGTTTGCGACGAGTAACCGCAGGAGCATAGGTTTTTAACAGCCGAGGAGGCTTGCGTTTCGTCCGCGGAAAGCTTAAGAAATATCCGACCACTGTCTTTTTTAATAAATCGGCGTCGGATATTTACCATGTTCCGTATTTATATAGACTAAATAGTCTTAAGCTGCCATAGTGAAGCTCTTTTGAATGGATTTTATTAGTACGTTAAAAATAGCGCTGGGATATCGGATGATTTTTCGACTTGAGACAACGCCAACAATAATTTTATTCGAGCTTTTTGACCATTTAAACCATGTGCAAAAATGACCCCAAGGTCTGCAAGCATTTTCCCTCCACCTTCGTAACCATAAACCGGTTGGGATATTCCGTTATAACAACGAGAAACAATAACCACATAGATGTTTTTTGCCAGTAACTCTCGAATGGCTGGAACAATTGCAGGGGGAACGTTTCCTTGACCTAACCCTTCTAAAATCAATCCATCATAATGATTTTCTCCAATGGATGAAATCAAATCAGCATCCATCCCAGCATATACCTTTAACATCGCAACTTTTTTCGTGATTTCGCGAACAACAAACGTTTCATGTTGAATGGGTGAATGGTGAAAATGTACACCAGTTTTCGTAATAATTCCGATCGGCCCGTATTGAGGGCTTTGGAAAGTAGAGACATTGCTCGTCGATGTTTTGGTTACGTTTTGTGCAGTATGAACTTCATCATTTAGAACCACGAGTATTCCTTTATCAATTGCATCTTTGCAAATAGCCACTCGAACTGCTGAAAGTAAATTATAAACCCCGTCAGCACCAATTTCATTTGAAGAACGCATTGCTCCGGTGAGCACAATTGGGATAGTCGTATCAATCGTTAAGTCTAAAAAATAAGCGGTTTCTTCTAATGTATCCGTGCCATGTGTAATGACGAATCCATCTACATGATTATGTTGAGAATACTCCATGATCATTTCTTTTAGAATTAACATTTCTTTAGTCGTCATATGAGGAGAAGGTAAATTAAACGCTTCAATTTCAACCACATCTGCAAACTGATCCAGTTTATTCATTTCAGCACTCAACGGATTAATCTCCCCAGGTACAACAGCACCCGATTGAGAGTGAACATGCATGGAGATGGTTCCACCTGTATGTATAACCACAATTTTTTTCATAAATTTTTCCTCCTAATCGGTCTTCATATGAGTTAAGAATGATATAATTAAAATTAGTGAAAAGGGGGCGAGAAGCAACATGATATTCATATTGTCAGTCGCGATCGCTCCAGGACTCGCTTTGTTTAGCTATTTTTATTTGCGTAATCACATTGCGAATGAACCTTCAAGAACATTGTTTCACACTTTCATTTATGGTGCTATCTTAACATTTCCATTGCTGTTTATTCAGCATGTATTTGTTGAGGAGGCAATCATACAAAATTTATTTTTACGACAAGTTTTATTTTCAAGTATTTTAGAAGAATTTTTCAAATGGCTCATCCTGGTGATGTTGATTTTTAGACATTTTGATTTTGATGATCCATACGATGGAATTCTATATGGTGTTAGTGTGTCATTAGGTTTCGCCACGGTCGAAAATATATTATATTTATTTGCATTTGGTGTAGACACAGCCTTTTTGCGTGCGTTACTTCCCGTTTCTAGTCATGCTATTTTCGGTGTTGTAATGGGGTATTATTTGGGTCGAGCAAAATTCGCAAAGGAACAATCATACAGGCCGCTTTTATTTGTGGCCTTACTCGTTCCATTTGGATTACATATGGTTTACAACGGCATTTTATCCATACCAGGGATATGGGTGTATTTGATGGTGCCATTTATGTTATTCCTATGGTGGTTAGGTCTTTTAAAAGTTAAAAAAGCTCATTTACTAACGGTCGAGCATTTTCATAACAAAAATATTTTCACAGGAAGTCATTAAGCAAATTGCTTAATGGCTTTTTTTAATAAACCAATCTGGACAAATCTTTACATTTGTTTCATAACTAATTAACTTAATCTCTCCGTTTTTATGTATAAATTATGGTTCTTATCCCATGCTAATAAAAAAAAGGAGCATGTGTATGAATCAATCTAAAAAATGGTTAGCATGGCCACTTACTTTCTGTCTTTTATCAATGTCACTCTATACACCTCAATCGATTAGTGCTTTCTCAGGTCAAGTGATTGAATTAGGTGCATATGGTGAAGATGTGATTGAACTTCAAGCAAGGCTACAGCACATCGGTTTCTATAAAGGGAGAATCGATGGTGATTTTGGATATGGTACATATTGGGCCCTTCGAAACTTCCAAGAACAATATGGTTTACCGATCGATGGACTAGCTGGAAAAGATACTAAAGCTAAATTAGTAAGTGTCTCAAAGTATCATAAAGAGTTTGTGCAAACACAAATTAAACAAGGAAATCAATTTACTCATTACGGGAATGTTCCTTTAGATCAACAAACAAAAAAAGGAACAGGGAAACCAAAAGCTGAGCAAGTTCAATTACCTTCTAAATACTCAGAGCAGGATTTACAGCTTATGGCTAATGCTGTTTATGGTGAGGCAAGAGGAGAACCTTATGAAGGTCAAGTTGCTGTAGCAGCCGTCATTCTAAACAGAATTGAGGATTCGGAATTCCCAAATAGTATAAGTGGTGTAATTTTTCAACCAGGTGCTTTTACTGCTGTTGACGACGGTCAAATTTGGCTGACACCAAACGCACGGGCAAAAGCAGCCGTATTAGATGCACTAAATGGTTGGGACCCAACGGAAAATGCCCTTTACTACTTTAATCCAGTGACGGCTACGAGTGATTGGATTTGGACAAGACCACAAATTAAGACAATTGGAAAACATATATTCTGTAATTGAGGAGGCAAATGATGAAAATATTATCAAGCGTTTTAGCGATAGGTTTAATTGTCATGGGTGTTTTTTTATTTCAGTCGAAGCAAAGTGAGACCGAATTAAACAGACACTTGCGTGCTCAATATACGGAACGAATGAGCGATGCTTCGGATAAATTAGGAGAACTTGAAATTGCTGTCCAAAAAGCAAGTGTTTTCAATGAACCTTCCGCACAGGCAGAACCGTTAGAAGATATATGGCGACTATCTTCAGAAATTAAAAGTGATATTGCTACTTTGCCTCTTCAAAGAGATTTTTCAAACGAATGGATGAATTATTTAGGACGTCTAGGTGATTTTGCTAAAATGAAAAGTGAACAAAAGGTTCCTGAAGATAAGTGGTTAAAAGTTGCTGCCAACGTTTCTCGAAATTTAGATGAATTCTCAAATGAATGGGAGAATGCAACGACTGACTTACTTGCACAAAAAGAGCCTTATAAAGAATGGCGTAAGCAAGTTGCAACAGCTAAACCATCAGAAAATTGGTCGGGCTTAGCTAAAAACGTTAAGAGCTATACAGAAAGTGATTTCCCATTAACAGCTAGTGAAGCGGATGTTCAAAAGAAAAGAGAATTAAAACATATAGACGAAAAGGAAATAACGCAGCAACAAGCTGTAGATCAATTTAAAAAGATTTTCCCACAATTTAAAAATGCCAAAATAGTCACGACCAAAAGTAAACCAGGTGCAACCTATCCTTTCTATCATGTGCAATTCCAAGAAGGAATACGTATAGGATATGCAGACTTTACAGTAAAAGGCGGTCACCTACTTTCAACGCTAGTTGAAAGACCAGTCAGTAAGGATCGTATTGGACCAGAAGTGATTAAAGAAAAAGCAACCCAAGCAGCAAAAACGTTTGGATTTGATGACGTAGAATTAGTTGAATCGCGTGAAAATCATTCGGTTTGGCATGTGACATTCATCCGAGTGACTCCCGAAAATAAGGCTAGAGTTTACGACGATGCGATTCAAATGAAATTAGCGAAAGATAACGGAGAAGTGCTTGGTATCAGTACGATGGAATATATTCAAAAAGAGACTCTCCCTTCACAAAAAATAGTTGCCATCAATTGGTCCGAATTTTTCACGGAGGATGTAAGAGTTGAAAATGAA
This sequence comes from Paenisporosarcina sp., assembly GCF_057785155.1. Classification (NCBI taxonomy): domain Bacteria; kingdom Bacillati; phylum Bacillota; class Bacilli; order Caryophanales; family Caryophanaceae; genus Paenisporosarcina; species Paenisporosarcina sp. Next base: position 56,392 of record NZ_JBYNRN010000034.1, on the reverse strand, counting down.
GCGTTTGCTTATACGGATAATAAAGAATTGCAACAACGCTTGTGCTATGACCTATTAGTTGTAAAAGAAATCAATAATATCCCAGAAACTTTCCAAGTTCTCGTAGACACTGAAACGAAAGAGGTTCTAAAAACAGAACCATTATCGTAAAAGAATTTGGAAATAAAATGTAGTATTCCACATCGTCTCATGTCATAATAAATTAACGATTTTATGAGGCGAAGGTGATATGCAATGAAACCAAAAGTAGGGACTATTCTCACGCTTGAACCAACATATACAGAAACCGCGGAAAAATTTAGGTGTAAAGTTGTCGAAGAAAAAGACAATGTCATATTAATTGATTACCCGACTAATATGCTGACAAAAAGAACATCTTTTTTAATGGAAGGTGCTCAAATGCGAGCGTCATTTGTAGAGGATGCTAAAGCCGCATTTGCTTTTCAAACAGAAGTTTTAGGAAGAGTTCAAGGTCAAATTCCAATGATTACGTTATCTTTTCCAGGAGTAGACCAAGTGATCAAAATTCAACGAAGAGAATTCGTCCGAGTAGACACCCCTGTTGACATGGCAGTGGAATTCCAAGGTGAGTTTTCACAATTTGTTGCAGAAGACATTAGTGCAGGTGGTTCTGCAATTATTATCAATCAACCTGTATCTTTTAAAGAAGGCGATTCAGTTAATTTAACGATTGTCTTACCCTTCTCCAATGGGGATATCAAATATATCCAAACGAATGCATTAATTGTTCGTTTTTGGGAAAAGGATTTAATTAAAATGGCTTCTATCCGATTTGAAGAGACAGATGATGTAGATAAACAATTAATCGTAAGATTTTGCTTCGATCGACAATTACTTCAACGCAAAAAAGGTGTAGAATAACAAAATTAAAAACATCAAAAGAACTAGATATCTTATTTACCGCTTTTGATAAAAAATTGAATGTGGTCGGCTATTTCTTTCGCTTTCCGCGGACGAAACGCTAGCCTCTCCGACTCAGTCTGTCTTTGACAACTGAACCTGTAGGGATAGCGTGTTTCGTTTTTCCGCAGGAATCTTCAGAAATAGCCGACCATTTTTATACTTTTGAGTTTGAAGTGTCTTGCTTACAGAAGTGATTTAAGTGATTTTTTGTGTAGACGTTTATATATACTCTACAACACCTTGTTGAATTTTTTAGTTTCATAAATGTTTTTATTAAAAAGACACAACCTTTGATTGGGTGGAGTGGAAGGTGGCGACTCCGGCGGAATCAGCGGGTCCAGGTGAGACCCCGCAGTGAGATATGCGAATGAGGAGGCTCAAGGACCGCCCGCGGAAAGCGTCCACCTGAAGCGGAACAACGTAATTATTTCTGTAAATTTACATTTAGATTTATTTAGAATGTTAGTCTGTACTTAAAAGAAAATGTGAACTTTAATATTAAAACAGTTACTTTCACAATTAATTTATTTGAAATCAGCCTGAAAGCCCTAGTCTATGGGCTTTTTTTTGTGCAATTATGATACAATAAATAGGATAAATATTAGGGGTTGATTAGATGAAAAAAAATATTCAAATTGCTATAGATGGGCCTGCCGGTGCTGGTAAAAGTACCATTGCGAAAATAGTGGCAGAAAAGCTTGGCTATACTTACATAGATACTGGTGCGATGTATCGTTCTATTACGTATAAAGCGTTAACGAATCACATAGATATTAATGATGAGCTAGCAATGACACAATTATTGCTTGATTCAACAATCGAACTTAAACCATCTAAAAATGGACAACTAGTTATTTTAGATGACCTAGACGTTTCAGAAGAAATACGCTCAAATGAGGTTACTTCTTCAGTGTCTATAGTTGCAGCTCATGCAAGCCTAAGAATCGAAATGGTAAAAAGACAATTAGCAATGGCTGCAGTTGGCGGAATTGTAATGGATGGACGTGATATTGGCACTCATGTATTAACAGAAGCAGAACTAAAAGTATTTATGTCCGCATCAGTGGAAGAACGTGCAAAACGTCGTCAACTAGACAATGAAGTTCGTGGCATACCATCACATTTCGACCAGTTGGTTTTAGAAATTTCAAATCGAGACAAAATGGATAGTGAACGTGAAGCGTCTCCTTTAGTTCAAGCCAAAGATGCGATTTATTTAGATACCACGTTATTAACGATTGAAGAAGTGGTTAATCAAATAATTCATTTAGCACACGAAAGGATGATTTAAATGAATCTTTATACGTTTGCAAAATCATTGGTTTGGAACGTTCTCAATCCACTCTATCGATTTGAAGTGAGAGGGCTTGAACATTTCCCAAAAACAGGAGGTGTCCTTATTTGTGCCAACCATATTGATGCTCTTGATCCACCAGTTGTTGGAATAACTGCACCTCGAGATGTGAATTTCATGGCTAAAGAAGAATTATTCAACATGCCTGTCTTTAAAGGTCTATTACCTAAATTAAGGGCATTTCCAGTTAAACGTGGAATGAGCGATAGAGAAGCTCTGAGAAAAGCAATTAGTTTACTGAAAAATGGTGAAGTAATGGGGTTATTCCCTGAAGGAACGCGCAGCAAAACCGGCGAATTAGGAAAAGGATTCTCAGGTGCAGGTTTCTTCGCCCTAAAAGGTGAGGCTGTAGTTGTGCCATGTGCAATTATTGGACCGTATAAATTATTTAAGCGTGTTCAAGTCGTATACGGATCTCCAATTGATATGGAACCATTCCGTGAACGAAGAGCTTCAGCAGAAGAAGTAACTGGTGTAATCATGCAACATATTCAAAACTTAATAGATGAAAACAAATCGAAATAAATAAAAAATTCTGTAAGAAAAGTGTAAATTTTTGTTTTTATTAAAGAATTCGAATAAAATAGATAAATGAAACGTTGTGAAGGAGGATGCTATATGTCTGAGGAAACGAACTTGTTGGAAAACCAGGAATTCCGTGAGGGAGATCTAGTTAAAGGTACGGTTGCCCAAGTTGATGAAAAGGCAGTTACGGTAACAATTGATGGTGCACCATTTGACGGTGTGATTCCAATTAGTGAACTGTCCAGCTTGCACATTGAAAAAGCTTCCGACGCCGTTTCAATTGGTGACGAGTTAAATTTAATTATTACAAAAGTTGAGGAAGAGAACTTTGTCCTTTCAAAACGTAAAGTTGACGCAGAAGAGGCGTGGGGCACGTTAGAACAAAAATTTAACGATGGCGTCATTATTGAAGCTGAAGTCAAGGATGTTGTAAAAGGTGGATTAGTTATTGATTTGGGTGTAAGAGGTTTCGTGCCTGCATCATTAGTAGAAGACCATTTTGTGGAATCGTTTGAAAATTATAAAGGTCAAATTTTGACTTTTAAAATTGTTGAAATGGAAAAAGAGAAGAACCGATTAATTCTTTCTCATCGAGCTGTAGTTGAACAAGAAAAAGAATCGCAAAAACAAAATATTCTCGACCATATCCATCCAGGAGATGAGATGACTGGGACTGTTCAGCGAATTGCTGCATTCGGTGCTTTCGTTGATTTGGGCGGAGTCGATGGTTTAGTTCATATTTCTCAACTATCGCATGAACATGTAGAACATGTAACGGATGTTGTGAATGAAGGTCAAGAAGTTAAAGTGAAAGTGTTGTCCGTTGATCGTGACAGCGAACGTATATCTTTATCTATCAAAGATACCTTACCTGGACCATGGGAAGGAATCGAGGAAAAAGCTTCTAGAGGATCTATCCTTGAAGGGAAAGTTAAACGCTTAGTTACATACGGCGCATTTGTTGAAGTGTTCCCGGGTATTGAAGGCTTAGTTCACATTTCTCAGATTTCTCATTCCCATGTTGGAACACCTCATGAAGTCCTTAAAGAGGGCCAAGAAGTTTCTGTGAAGGTGCTTGATGTGAATAAAACGGACAAACGATTGTCTTTAAGTATTAAAGATTTAGTTGAAAAAGAGGACGATTATCAAGGAAATGATTATGAAATGCCTGAAGAAAATAAGGGCTTTTCAATAAGCGATGTAATTGGTGATCGATTAAAAGACTTTAAATAATGGGGATTTGACATGACAAGAGCTGAACGAAAACTAGATCATATTCGACATGCTCTTTCCACAGGTCAATCTAGAAAAACAGGCTTAGATGATATAACATTCATTCATCAAGCTTTGCCAGATACTTCGTGGGAAGATATCTCACTCCATACACAAGTAGGCGGACTGAATTTTAGTTCGCCTTTTTTCATCAATGCGATGACTGGTGGTGGTGGTGACCGCACCAAAATAGTCAATGCTCAATTAGCTAGAATTGCAAAACAAGTAGACATACCTATGGCTGTTGGCTCGCAAATGGCAGCATTAAAAGATCCAGAGGAAAGAACGTCTTACGCGGTTGTACGAGAAGAAAACCCAAATGGGTTAGTTTTTGCAAATCTAGGTAGTGAAGCAACTGTTGAACAAGCAAAACAAGCTATTGAAATGATTCAAGCGGATGCTTTACAAATTCATTTAAATGTCATTCAAGAATTAACAATGCCTGAAGGGGATCGCGATTTTAAAGATGCCCTTAAAAGAATAGAGCAAATAATCAATGGACTTTCAGTACCCGTGATTATTAAAGAAACAGGTTTTGGACTTTCGAGAGAAACGGTACATAAGCTTAAACAACTAAATGTCGGTGCAATAGATGTTGGTGGTTTTGGTGGAACAAATTTTGCGATGATTGAAAATGAACGAAGAAAACGACAACTATCTTATTTCGATCAATGGGGAATACAAACCGCCGCATCTGTTATTGAAGCGAAAATAGAAGCTTCTGATACGTCAATCATAGCTTCTGGAGGGATACAGAATCCTCTAGATATTGTAAAGTGCTTAGCGTTAGGCGCGTCAGCTGTCGGACTCGCAGGATTTATTTTAAAATTAGTGGTTGAGCATGGTGAAGATGAGACATGTCAAGCTATTGAGGAAATGAAAGAAGATATCAAAATGATGATGGTTGCTTTAGGGGCAACAACAGTGTCAGAGCTGCAAGACAGCCCGTTAATACTTAATGGAGAATTATATCACTATATCTCTCAACGCGGATATGATACATTTAGCTTTGCAAATCGTAAAAATATAAAGAGATGATGGACAATCCCTAACGTCCGCATCTCTTTTGTTGTATAATACGATAGAGAAGAAGTTGGAAGGATGAATTGAATATGGCAAAACCGGTAGTAGCAATAGTCGGTCGACCGAATGTCGGGAAGTCAACAATCTTTAATCGGATCGTTGGTGAACGTGTATCAATCGTCGAGGATATTCCTGGCGTTACACGTGATCGTCTTTATAGCGGGGCAGATTGGCTAACACATGAATTTAATATAATCGATACAGGTGGAATCGAGATTGGTGATGAGCCTTTCTTAGAGCAAATCCGCCAACAAGCAGAGATTGCAATTCAAGAAGCAGATGTCATTATTTTCTTGACCAATGGACGTGAAGGTGTCACAGCTGCTGATGAACAAGTAGCAAAAATTCTTTACAAAACTAAAAAACCTGTTGTTTTAGCGATTAATAAAATCGATAATCCAGACATGAGAGAAATGATTTATGATTTTTACTCTCTAGGTTTTGGCGAACCCTTCCCAATTTCAGGATCTCATGGTTTAGGTCTTGGAGATTTATTGGATGAAGTTGCAAAAAATTTCCCAACTGAAGAAGAAGAAGAGTACCCTGAAAACGTAATTAAATTCTCTTTAATTGGACGCCCAAATGTTGGGAAGTCTTCTTTAGTTAACAGTTTTCTTGGTGATAACCGTGTAATCGTAAGTGAGATTGCGGGAACAACACGCGATGCGATTGACTCTCAATATGAATATGAAGATCAACCATATGTCATCATTGATACAGCAGGTATGCGTAAAAAAGGGAAAGTGTACGAAACAACTGAAAAATACAGTGTATTACGTGCTTTACGAGCAATTGAACGTTCTGACGTCGTTTTAGTCGTTCTAAATGCTGAAGAAGGAATTCAAGAACAAGATAAGAAAATTGCTGGATATGCACATGAAGCCGGTAAAGCGATTATTATTGTTGTGAATAAATGGGATACCATCGAAAAAGATGATAAAACGATGAATACGATGACGAAAACGATTCGTGAACATTTCCTATTCCTTGATTATGCACCGATTATTTTCGTATCAGCAACAACGAAACAACGTGTACATGCAATCTTACCAATCATAAATCGTGTAAGTGAAAACCATGCAATGCGTGTTACTTCAAGTGTGTTGAATGAAGTAATTGAAGATGCAGTAGCGCGTAACCCTGCACCTACAGACAAAGGGCGCAGACTACGTATTTACTATGTGACGCAAGTTGCGATTAAGCCACCTACTTTCGTTGTATTCGTCAACGAACCGGATATTATGCACTTTAGTTACGAGCGTTTCCTAGAAAACAGGATTCGTGATTCATTTGACTTTGAAGGTACACCTATTCGTTTAATCACACGTGCTCGTACTTAAACGAGTAGCTGAGGAGTGAGTCAGATCGAAAAAGTAGTCGTATTAGGAGCGGGAAGCTGGGGCACTGCCTTAAGTATTGTTCTTGCAGAAAAAGGGCATGATTGTCTTTTGTGGTCTCATCGTGAAGATCAAACAAACGAAATTAACCAAAAACATACAAATCATAAATATTTACCGGAAGCAAAGTTACCTAAAAATTTACATGCTTCATCTTCTTTACAAGTTGCTGCTGAACACGCAAAAATTATTGTTATGGCAGTTCCGACTAAAGGCATTAGAGAAGTGTGTCAAAGTTTAGTGAAGCATTTAACTGAGCCAGTTCTTTTCGTTCATGTTTCAAAAGGGATTGAACCCGATTCTTTAAAGCGAATCTCTGAAATGATGCGAGAAGAAATTCCGAATGAATTCATTCAAGAGATTGTCGTCTTATCGGGTCCTAGTCATGCCGAAGAAGTCATTTTGAAGCATCCAACGACTGTCACGGCTGCATGTGAGAATATTAAATATGCTGAAATTGTTCAAGATCTATTTATGCATGGTTATTTCCGGGTATATACCAATACAGATGTGATTGGAGTAGAGATTGGCGGAGCATTAAAAAATATTATTGCACTAGCTGCAGGCATAACAGACGGTCTAGGTTACGGTGATAACGCTAAGGCTGCTCTTATTACGCGAGGTTTAGCTGAAATTGCTCGCCTAGGTACCAAGATGGGAGCAAATCCACTAACTTTTTCAGGTTTAACTGGAATTGGCGATTTAATTGTCACATGTACAAGCGTTCATTCACGAAATTGGCGAGCAGGAAACCTACTTGGTAAAGGAATGAAACTAGATGAGGTGCTTGAACAGATGGGAATGGTTGTAGAAGGCGTCAGAACGACGAAAGCAGCCTATCAATTGTCTCAACACCATCAAGTGCCTATGCCTATAACGGATGCCCTATATCAAGTGCTATTCGAACAAGTAGATACGAAAACCGCCGTAGATGAACTGATGGATCGTGGAAAGAAACATGAAATGGAAGATTTGTACGAATACCTATAGAATTGTCACAAAACAAGAGGATGCACATAAGCACCTCTTGTTTTTTCATGCTATACTTATTCGTTGAAAGAGATAGAAGGGTGGTCGACTGTTATGTCATCTTTAGATAAAATGTGGATATCTTTTGCGTCTATGGGATTCATGATGATATCTATGGGATTAATTTATTTCAGTAGATATAAAATCAATAATAAAATAGTGAAATTTGTATTTGCATTGGTTGCCTATGTTTTATTAATTATTGGATTTATTAGCATGATCTATATTGTATTTAGCGGACCAACTGGTCGAGCATGAGGTGATGAAATGAAGAGAATATCTCTAGCAGGAATTATCCTAAGTAGTCTACTATTGTTATCAGGTTGTATGTACCCTGATTCGGCGAAAACAGAAAACCAACAAGCGTATGAAGATCAACTATTAACGGTTCAAAAAGCCGTAGAGCAATACCAAGAAGCGTCAGGTGGCCTATTGCCAATAAAAACAAGAGAACAAGATGTCGACCAATATATTAAATATCCCGTATCATTTGAACGCATAATTCCATTGTATTTAGACAAAATTCCGTCTAATGCATATGAGAACGGTGGGATTTTTCAATATGTATTAACGGATGTTGAAGAAAATCCAACGGTAAAACTTATCGATTTACGAACTGCAGAAAAAATTCGTGAATTAAAATTAAAAATGGGCATCAACGGCTATGGTCCTATCGACCGACAAATTGCTGAAAATGTTTACACCTTAAATTATGAAGTTATGGGTTATAAGGAAGAACAAACGGTTCCTAGTCCATATTCAGATGTCAATTTGCCATTAATTGCAACGGGTGATGGAAATGTCTATATTGACTATTCAATCGATTTAAATCGTATTTTGAATGAAGACAAACCAAACGTAAAACCTGGTGATGATATACGCTTTTTGCTGGAAGACAAATATCCGGTACTACCAGCTTACTCACTGCCGTATACTGTGAATGAAAAGAACGAGCCTGTATTCTTAATTGAAAAATAGTTCTCTTAAATTCTTTCAAATCAAAGTGAAAATTCGCAGAAAAACTTGCTGGCCAGACCTTGAGATGATGGACACGTATACTCTTAGTAAGTTTACGCTGTTCATGCGATCAAAAATCTTTTCAATAAAGACAAATAATAAAGTATAGAAAAATTCCAAACTCCGATGAAAACGTTTCGTGCATATGCATGAAACGTTTTTTTTTCGCATACGATAAAGTGCGAATGAAAGGGGGCACGGAAATGGCTGATCAAATTTATCAACAAATTGCTGAACGAACAAATGGTGATGTTTATCTTGGTGTTGTAGGGCCAGTGAGGGTAGGGAAATCGACTTTCGTCAAACGTGTAATGGAATGCATCGTCATTCCAAATATGACTGATGATATTGAGCGTTTACGCGCACAGGATGAGTTGCCACAAAGTTCACCTGGAGCCGTTATTATGACTGCGGAACCGAAATTTGTGCCGGCTCATGGAACAAGTATTCAAGTAGGTGATGATGCATTCAGATTTCATGTGCGCCTTGCGGATTGTGTTGGTTACATAATCGAAGGTGCAAAAGGGTACGAAGACGAAAATGGTCCAAAGTTAGTTCATACGCCTTGGCATCATGAACCTATCCCATTCCAAGAGGCTGCAAAAATCGGAACGGATAAAGTGATTCGAGATCATTCAACAATCGGGATTGTCATGACCACAGATGGAACCGTAAATGACATTCCGCGACACGCAGTTGAGCAAGTCGAAGAGGATATTATTAATCAGTTAAAAGAGATTGGTAAACCGTTCGTTATTGTTTTAAACAGTCGTATGCCTGCACATGAAAGTGCTTTACATTTACGAGCTGAACTTCATGAAAAATATGGCGTTCCAGTTATCGTAACAGCTGCTGACCAAATGTCAGTTCATGAAATTCAAACAATTTTAAAAGAGGCGCTTTATGAGTTTCCATTACAATCATTTGATTTGCAAAAACCGGATTGGATGGATGTTTTAGATTTTGACCACCCACTTCAACAATCTTTGCAAAATTCTTTAGCAGAATGGTCCACTCAAGTTTCGAGGATTCGCGATGTAAAAGAATTGGCAAATTATCTAGCACAAGAGCCTTTTGTTGAAAATGCAGAAGTAATTGAAGTAGATGCAGGAAAAGGTAGTGCTAGCATTCAAATTGAAATGAAAGATGATGTATTTCAATCGGTATGTGAGGAATGGTTAGAAGATCCAATTGTTACGAAAAAAGATTGGTTACTCTATGTAAAAGAATCTTCACATGCAAAAAAATCATATTTAAGATTCCATGATGCGATTGAATCAGCAAAAGATGGTGGATATGGAGTAGCTCTTCCTATCATGCAGGAATTCCAACCTTCAGCACCAGAGCAGATAAATGAAAATAAATTTTATGGTGTGCGAATGAAAGCAAAAGCACCGTCATTCCATATTATTCGTGTAGATATGGATGCAGAATTTTCACCGTTAATCGGTTCCGAATTCCATAGCCAGCAATTATTAAAAGAATTAAAAGAAGCCTATTATCATGATCGAGAAGCCTTATGGCAAACATCATTGTTTGGAACACCACTTCATGAAATGTTAAAAGAAAGCATGAGATTTAAAACAGAAGCAGTCTCCTCACATGCGAAGAAACGAATGAGAGAAACGATTGAACGCATGGTTAATGACGGAGATCGCGGCATGGTAACTTTCATTTTATAATCGTCAGAAATTGAGTATGTAATCTAATAATTTCGACATAAGCACAAAGAACAGGGTTTCGCAAGGAAATTGCGAAAATTCCTGTTCTTTTTTTGGTAAAAATAAATTTTCTGCATTAAGTTGGAAAATGTGGTCGAAATATTGTTGCGAAGCCTTTTTGGTTATGATACTCTTTTTACATGATTGTTAGTCCATCCCCTTTGAGAGGAGGTGAATGGTGTGAATAAAACAGAATTAGTAAACTCAGTAGCAGAAGCTGCAGATCTTTCAAAGAAAGATGCTTCTAAAGCGGTTGACGCAATATTTGATACAATTCAAGATACTCTTGCAAAAGGTGAAAAAATTCAACTTATTGGTTTTGGTAACTTTGAAGTTCGTGAACGTGCTGCTCGTAAGGGTCGTAATCCACAAACAGGTAAAGAAATCGAAATCGCTGCAAGCAAAGTACCTGCTTTCAAACCAGGTAAAGCGCTTAAGGACGCAGTTAAGTAATTAGCGTCTGAACGTACATAGAACGACTTTTGTGATTATTTCACAAAAGTCGTTCTTTTTTACGTTTAATAGAGAGAGTTGAGATAGGTAAGTTATTGGGATGTAAGAATCTACTGATGGAGAAATTGTCAACATATATTCTCTAAGCCAAATAAATCAACCGTAGCGCATATATTGGTTTTTAACTCTATATTCTTTGCTGCTATCGCCATATTATCACCACCAAACGCCAAAATATAATCAACATTCGCTAGATTCACACCCCTCCTTCTCCGAATACCAAGAGCATCCCCACTAGAGAAAGCACTTAATTACTCAAAATTGAGTTTTGCGTAACGATTAGGGATATGCTAAGATTCACATAGATTTAAGGACTGTTTTATTTTTTTAGGGGGCGTCAATAGTGACTAGTGTAGATTTAGAAAAAATAGAGAATGCAGTAACCATGATATTAGAGGCTGTTGGAGAAGACCCAACGCGTGAAGGGTTACTAGAAACACCAAAACGTGTCGCAAAGATGTATGCTGAAATGTTTTCGGGTTTAAAAGAAGATCCAAAGGAATATTTTAAAACAGTTTTTCATGAAGATCATGAAGAGCTTGTGTTAGTAAAAGATATTCCATTCCATTCAATGTGTGAGCATCATTTAGTTCCTTTTTACGGAAAAGCTCACATTGCCTATATACCAAGAAATGGCGTTGTGACGGGATTAAGTAAATTAGCACGCGCAGTTGAAACCACTGCAAGACGCCCCCAACTACAAGAACGTATTACTTCAACAATTGCCGACTCAATCATGGACATGTTAAATCCATACGGTGTCTATGTCGTTATCGAAGCGGAACATATGTGTATGACAATGCGTGGCATTAAAAAGCCTGGCGCTAAAACGGTAACAGCCGTAGCAAAAGGTATCTATGAAACCGATCACGTGAAGCGCTCAGAAATTCTATCGTTCATTCAAATGAACTAATAACAGAAACCAATTGGAGGAGAAGTTCATGTCTCAAACAGAGTATATTGTAATTCGTGCAGAAGAAGATGGTGTAAATGTTATCGGCTTAACAAGAGGAACAGATACTAAATTTCATCATTCTGAAAAATTAGATCGTGGCGAAGTAATGGTTGCTCAATTCACTGAACATACTTCTGCTATAAAAATCCGAGGAAAAGCTGAAATACAAACTGCACATGGCGTTATGCAGAGTGAAGCGAAAAAATAGGCACATTTGAGTGATTGGACCTTCTTGCTGTGCTATAATGACACAATACGACATCTGTAGTTTAGTGAAATGGAGCACGTAGAATGAACGAAACTCTCATTCAACAACAAGTTGAACAACTAAAATTTAAAATCATACAAAAAGTGCGTCATCGGACACTACACAAATATACTGGTGAGCCAGATGTTCGTGAAGCCCGCTTGTTCTTTTTATTGCTCCCATTTTTAAATGGAGAACAATGGACTGACGAACACGAACAAGCTGGAATCGCTGTAGCAATTATATATAGTGCGCTGTCTGCACACGATCAAATAAAAGAATCCAATGCTTCCTCTAAAAGTCAGCAGTTAACAGTGTTAGCAGGGGACTATTATAGTGGAATGTACTATCAAATTCTTGCGAAGCAATCAAATATCACTTTAATTCGGTCTTTATCAAATGGCATTATTGAAATAAGTGAAAAAAAAGCGTCGGTTTACGATCAACTTCATCGAACATTTAATGAATGGATGTCCACTATTGTTTCAATAGAAAGTTTATCAATTGAACAATTTTATCAACATTTTCAGTTTGAACAATATATTCCGTATATGAGACAAGCATTATTCATTCAAAGAATTGCTCATGAACTTGAATTATATAAAGATGGGAAATCGTCTAGATTTCAAGAAGCGCTTATTGAAAGTGCACACGCCCTTGGTTACGCGTCTAGTTTAGGAACTTTATTGGAAACTGTTTGTAAAGAAGGGATTGCTCATTTGAATAAAGACATTGGAGCGTCAACTCTATTAACGAGTCCAGTAAAAGAATTTCTATATCAAATGATTAATACTTCAGTAAATAAAAATGCAGTTGTTCTTAAAGAAAGGTGACACACATGACGAAAACAAAAGAAGAACGCGTTCATGAAGTGTTTGAAAAAATATCTGGAAATTACGATAAGATGAATTCCGTTATTAGTTTTCAACAACATAAAAAATGGCGTGAAGATACAATGTCACGAATGAATGTCAAAAAGGGTAGTTCATCGCTAGATGTGTGTTGTGGTACTGCTGATTGGACTATATCCATGGGTGAAGCTGTGGGTTCAACAGGACGTGCCGTAGGACTTGATTTCAGTCAAAATATGTTGAATGTTGGAATTGACAAGACGAAAGAAATTCCTCAAATCGAATTATTACATGGGAATGCAATGGAGCTTCCATTTCCCAATGACTCGTTTGATTATGTAACAATTGGTTTTGGTTTAAGAAATGTTCCGGATTACATGCAAGTGTTAAAAGAAATCGAGCGGGTGTTAAAGCCTGGTGGCATGTTCGTTTGTTTAGAGACATCTCAAGCTGAAATGCCAATCTACAAACAACTTTTCCGATTTTACTTTAAATACGTTATGCCGATTTTTGGTAAATTCTTTGCGAAGAGCTATAAAGAATATTCTTGGTTACAAGAATCAGCAAAAGATTTCCCTGGAATGAAAGCATTAGCAAAAATGATGGAACAAGCCGGTTTTGTAAATGTTGAATATAAACCATACAGTGGCGGTGCTGCTGCAAGACATATTGGCTACAAAAATAATGGATGAAGCTTAACATGATTAAATTGTAAAAGTTTCGGTGTGGGAGAAGGTACTTAGAAGTGGAAAAGATGAAGTTATCCATGCTCTATTCTGACATGCGTTCAGATTTAGATCTCATCGAAAAAGAATTAGAGGTTGCTGTGAATTCGTCTTCACACTTACTAAATGATGCTTCTCTTCATTTGTTGCATGCTGGCGGAAAACGGATACGTCCTGTATTCGTATTACTGGCTGCTAAGTTTGGTGATTATCAGATTGATCGCATTAAAGATGTTGCCGTGCCTTTAGAATTAATTCATATGGCCTCTTTAGTGCACGATGATGTTATTGATGATTCTGAAATGCGTAGAGGACAGTTAACGGTCAAAGCCCAATGGAATAATCGAGTCGCCATGTATACTGGCGATTTTATTTTTGCCCGTGCCCTCGAATACATAACGAATTTCTCAAATACTGAAGCCCATCGTATTTTGTCTTATACAATGGTTGAAATTTGTGTGGGGGAAATTATTCAAATCGAGGATAAATATAAAATCGATCAGCGATTACAAGATTATTTCCGTCGTATTAAGCGAAAGACTGCTCTTTTGATTTCTTCTAGCTGTCAACTAGGAGCGGTTGTATCTGGAGCAGATGCAAAGACCACGATGCATTTAAAACGTTTTGGGTATTACGTCGGTATGTCATTCCAAATAATCGATGATATTTTAGATTTCACCTCAACAGACAAAGAACTTGGAAAACCGGCTGGCAGTGATTTACTACAAGGCAATATCACATTACCTATCTTGTTTTTAAAAGATGATCCAATTTTCCGTAAAGATTTTGAACGAGCGATGTCAGGTGAATTAACGGAAGCTGAAAGACTTGACCTTGTTAAACGCGTGCGCCAATCGGATGCAATTGATAAAGCGAAGCAAATTAGTGATCGATATTTACAAAAAGCCATGAAAGAAATTGATGCTTTGCCAGATTTACATGCTAAAAAAACTTTACGCAAAATTTCGCTATTTATGGGGAAACGTAAATTTTAAGTTGTTGTATAAATTTTGATTGAATGGTACTATTTTTTACGGTAGGGATATCCCTAAGATAGAATTGAAGGAGTGTTAATTATGGAAAGAACGTTTTTAATGGTAAAACCTGATGGAGTTCAACGTAACCTTATTGGTGAAATCGTTGGTCGTTTTGAAAAGAAAGGCTTCCAATTAGTTGGAGCTAAATTAATGCAAATTACACCAGAACTTGCTGGTGAACATTACGGTGAACATAAAGAACGCCCATTCTTCGGTGAACTTGTTGATTTCATTACTTCTGGACCAGTATTCGCAATGGTTTGGGAAGGCGAAAATGTAATCGCTACTTCTCGTTTATTAGTTGGTGCTACAAACCCTAAAGAGTCTGCTCCTGGAACGATCCGTGGAGACTTTGCTGTAACAGTTGGAAAGAACATTATTCACGGTTCTGACTCTGCTGATAGCGCTGTTCGTGAAATCGGTTTATTCTTCAAAGAAGAAGAACTTGTATCATACGCTAAAGATTCTAATAACTGGGTTAACTAATTTTATATTAGTAAGGGGCTGCCTAATAAGTCCTTTTAAAAAACAGGTGGAGAAAAAGATTCTTTTTTCTCCACCTGTTTTTCTATTTTTTTGCAAAAATTTTTGTTGAAAGGTTACATGGAAATGTTTCTCCAAAATATTTTATAAAAGTCCGAGTTAGTTCGGTGCAAGCCCGCGGAAAGCGCAGCTGTTTTGCGAAATATCAATCTTCACATGAATCATAGCTTTCTGAAAGAAGAGGGGCTATCTCAAAAGTCATTTTTCGTGTGTTCATGGGTAGCCTCTTTTTTAATTTCAGAAAAGTCTTCCATACGTTATAATATGGATAGGAAGTTAGAGAGGGAGAATGACGGGTATGCCAGATTATCTAAAATTCATTGAACAAATTAATCGAAAAACTGGGATTAACCTCAGTTTATATAAAGAAGCCCAAATGAGAAGAAGGCTTACATCTCTATATGATAAAAAGGGATTTGCTAACTTTGAAGAATTCTTTTTTGCACTTGATCAGGATCGTGATTTGTTGAATGAATTTTTAGATCGAATGACAATCAACGTTTCCGAATTTTACCGAAACGCAAAGAGATGGGAAGTTTTACAGAATAAAATATTCCCAAAGTTATTACAATCGAAAAAAACGCTAAAAATATGGAGCGCTGCTTGTTCTACTGGTGAGGAGCCCTATACTATTGCGATGGTTTTAGGGAATCATATCCCTTTGTCTCAAATCTCCATTCTAGCCACTGACTTAGATGAAAATGCAATTCAAAGAGCAAAAGCGGCCATTTATCCTGAGAGATCTTTAGCTGAAGTACCTGAAGATAGTAAAAATAAATACTTTGATAAGCAAGGAACGTTTTATGAAGTTAAAAAAGAAATAAAAAACACAGTTACATTTAAAAAACATAACTTGTTAAACGATACATATGAACAAAACTTTGATTTAATCGTTTGTCGAAATGTCATGATTTATTTTACGGAAGAAGCGAAGGATCAAATTTACATGAATTTCGGGAATTCCCTAAAAAAAGATGGCATATTATTTGTAGGTAGTACCGAACAGATTTTCAATCCTCAACGGTATGGTTTAGAAACAGAGGATACTTTCTTTTATCGAAAAATATAGTGGTTGATGCTGTCCGGAAAAATTTTCGGACAGCTTTCTTACATAGAAAACATACAGGAATCATGATTTTTTACAAGTACGACTATGAAAATTAAAAAAGATTATGTTATAGTGTTACTTAAAATACTTTAGCGAGTTGAAGGGGGAAAGTGCCATGCGTTATTTAACTGCTGGTGAGTCTCATGGACCACAACTAACAGCGATTATCGAAGGCCTACCATCAGGATTAGAGATCACTTCAGAATTAATTAATAGAGATCTTAAACGGAGACAAGGTGGACACGGTCGAGGTCGCCGAATGCAAATCGAAAAAGATACGGTGAATATCACTTCGGGTGTTCGGCATGGAGTGACAATCGGTTCACCAATAGCACTTGTAGTAACGAATGATGATTGGAAACATTGGACTCATATAATGGGGATTGAACCTTTATCTGAAGAACTGAACCCAGAAGACGTTAAACGACAAATTACACGCCCAAGACCTGGTCATGCAGATTTGGTTGGTGGAATGAAATACGGTCATCGTGATTTACGTAATGTACTAGAGCGTTCTTCCGCACGTGAAACTACAGTGAGAGTAGCTGTTGGTGCAGTAGCTAAACAACTTTTAGCAGAGCTCGGAATCCATATCGTCTCTCATGTAACTGAAATCGGTGGGATTAAAGCGAACCCTGCATTGATCGAAGGATTATCAGTAAGAGAAATTCGAGAAATCGTTGAATCAGATGCGGTCTATTGTGTTGATCCTGATGCATCTAAACGAATGACTCAAGCAATTGATGAGGCTAAAGAGAATGGTGACTCAATTGGTGGGGTAGTAGAAGTGGTTGTTGAAAATATGCCAGCTGGAATTGGAAGTTACGTTCATTATGATCGCAAACTAGACGGCAAACTTGCCATGGCTATGATGAGTATAAATGCTTTTAAAGGTGTCGAAATCGGATTAGGCTTTGAAATGGCAAGAAAACCAGGTAGCCAAGTCCATGATGAAATAGCTTGGACGAAAGAACAAGGTTATACACGTAAAACGAACCGTTTGGGTGGTCTTGAAGGCGGAATGTCAACGGGTATGCCAATCGTTGTCAGAGGCGTAATGAAACCTATTCCGACTCTGTATAAACCGTTACAAAGTGTCGATATTGATACGAAAGAACCTTTTAAAGCAAGTATAGAACGTTCAGATAGCTGTGCTGTACCAGCGGCTTCAATTGTTGCTGAACATGTGGTTGCATGGGAATTAGCATCTGCTATTATAGAACAATTTAATAGCGATCAACTATCAAAACTGAAAACGTCAATAGATGAACATCGAGCTTACACAAAGGAGTTCTAAGTATGCGAAACATAACCATTGAAACGATCACGAAAGAATACGACGTTCATATGGGTACAAACATTATTCGAGAAGCGCTTGCCTTGTACAAAGAACAGCTAATTTCTGCCGATCAAATTGTTATTATCGCAGACAGAACAGTTGCGAACTTGCATATAAATAAACTAGTAACTCCCTTGCAGGCAATTACACACGGACTTATAAAAGTATATGAAGTCGCACCAGGAGAAAGCTGCAAAACCATAGAAACGTTTTATGATTGCCACAGTTTTTTACTGAATGAAAATTGTTCAAGAAAATCCGTACTGTTTGCGTTCGGTGGTGGAGCATGTGGGGATTTAACTGGTTTTGTTGCTTCTACATTTATGCGAGGCATACCTTTTTATCAAATTCCTACAACAATTTTGGCGCATGATAGTGCGGTTGGCGGGAAAACAGCAATCAATCATTCACAAGGCAAAAATATGATTGGTTCTTTTTATCAGCCAGAAGCCGTATTTTACGACATTTCACTATTATCTACCTTACCTGAAAATGAAGTGCGTTCAGGTATGGCTGAAGTCATAAAGCATGCACTCATTTCAAATCCACAATGGGTGAATGAACTATTCAAAGTTCAAGATTTTTCTGCATTAACAACTAGCAACTTACAAGAATATTTATGTAAGGGAATCGTTGTGAAAGCTGCAATTGTCAAAGATGATGAATTCGAACATGGCTCTCGGAAATGTTTAAACTTCGGTCATACCTATGGCCATGCAATAGAAAATACAATTGGATATGGTCACATCACACACGGTGAAGCGGTCATGATTGGAATGGTTTACGCATTAATGTTAAGTGAAGAACTTGCTGAATTAGAATCTGGTTTTGCTCATAAATTCTTTCTTCATGCCCTTAAATTAGGTTATACATTCGATGCCATTCTGACTAAAACATACGAAGAGTTATTTGATGTGATGATTCGCGATAAAAAAGCTTCTCATGGTGATTTACATTTTGTTTTATTAAACAAGATTGGTGAACCAATTAGTAAGATTATTACAAAAGAACAAGGTCATAAAATGGATCAACAATTAAAAAATTGGGTAAGGGAGGAATCGATTTGATACGTGGGATTAGAGGTGCAACAACAATCACTCTTGATACAGCTGAAACTATTCATTTAGAAACAGAAAGATTGATTATTGAAATGGCTAAAACAAATAGCATTGAGCCTGAACAAGTTGCATCAGTCATTATATCTACGACAACTGACATTTCTTCCGCGTTTCCGGCAAAAGCCGTGAGAAGTATTGAAGGTTGGACGTATGTACCGGTTATGTGTACTCATGAAATGGACGTACCAGGCGCGATGGGCTCATGCATTCGTGTCTTAATGCATGTGAATACTGAGCTATCTCAAAAAGAACTTCATCATGTTTATTTAAATGAAGCAGTTACCTTAAGACCAGACTTAGTAAAGTAAGAAAGCAGAGGCGAGAAAAGATGAAGTGGAAAAAGCAATTAGCTGGAATGAAGGCATACCAACCAGGAAAATCGATTGATGATGTAAAAAAAATGTATGGATTATCCTCCATCACTAAATTAGCATCGAATGAAAACCCGCTGGGCACATCTCCTAAAGTACCTCAATTTATCGAAGACCATGGCATAAATTTTGCGCGATACCCTGATGGTTATTCAGGGGCTTTACGCAAGGACTTGGCTGAACACCTTCAAGTAAGTGAGAAGCAATTGCTATTTGGAAATGGCTCGGATGAAATTATCTTAATCATTTCTAGAGCTTTACTTCAGCCTGGTGTGAATACCGTTATGGCAACACCAACATTCCCTCAATATCGACACAATGCACAAATAGAAGGTGCTGAGGTCCGCGAAGTCGAACTGATTGATGGACATCATGATTTAGATGGCATGCTTAAACAGATAGACGAGCAAACGTCTGTCATATGGTTATGTTCACCAAATAATCCAACAGGAAATCTTATTCCGCAAGCTAAACTTGATGAATTTATTTCCTCAGTCTCTCCAGAAGTTTTAATTGTTTTAGATGAAGCTTACTTCGAATACGTGACTGATACAGAATACAGAAATGCGATTGACTATCTTCAAACCTATAAAAATGTAGTGGTTTTGAGAACTTTTTCAAAGGCATACGGGTTAGCGGCATTTCGCGTTGGATATGCAATCGGCAATGAAGAGCTGATTGCCAATTTAGATCCTTTAAGAGAACCGTTTAATAATACTTCACTGAGTCAAGGAGCAGCGAGTGCTGCATTAAGTGACCAGGCGTTTATTGAACAGTGCCGTGCAGAAAATAAACAAGGAATCAAGTTGTTTGAATCGTTTTGTTTAAAGCACAACTTGTTCATCTATCCATCACAAGGCAACTTTGTACTAATTAATATTAAAACAGATAGCGATAAAGTCTTTGAAGAATTGATGAAAAAAGGATTTATTGTTCGAAGCGGCAACGCGCTAGGCGTACCTGGATTTATTAGAATTACGGTTGGTAGCATCGAACAAAATACGGAACTCATCGAGAAACTGGAAAAGATCCTAATAGAATTAGGCGTTATACATGAGTAAACAAATATTAATTGTTGGTCTTGGCTTAATAGGTGGTTCTCTTGCATTAGCTCTTCAAAAGAATAAGGACTTGACCATTATCGGATATGATATCGATTCACATGTTATTAGAAAAGCGAAGAAATTAAGAGTCATTCATGAAATGGCTTTTCATGTGAAAGATTCAGCAAAGATGGCGGACGTCATAATTTTTGCTACACCTGTTAATACAACATTACAGTTCATGAATGAAGTGCAAGACTGGCCATTAAAAGAGTCTGTAGTGCTTATGGACACGGGAAGTACGAAGAAGTTAATCATGGAAAAAGCGACGACATTAAGGAAACAACGCATCACGTTTATCGGTGGTCATCCGATGGCTGGATCTCATAAATCCGGTGTAGATGCTGCAAAAGCACATTTGTTCGAAAATGCCTATTTTATGTTGACTCCTTTAGTAGATGAAAGTGAAGAAAAGATAGAGTTTTTAGAGTCGTTATTGTCTGTTACGAAAGCAAAAGTTGTTCGTGTAACAGCTGAGGAGCATGACCATATGACAGCTGTCGTGAGCCACTTTCCACATATTGTGGCAGCTTCTCTTGTACATCAATTATCAGGTGAAAATGAGCAATTTCCCTTTACTAAACAATTAGCCGCTGGTGGGTTTCGAGATATTACAAGAATCGCCTCGTCTAATCCCATTATGTGGAGAGATATTACGGTACAAAATCGTAACGAACTCATAAACCAATTAGATAAATGGCAGGACGAAATGAATCATGTGAAATCCTTGTTAAATGAAGCGGCACCACTTGATATCGAACATTACTTTTCTAGAGCTAAGCATGTTCGAGATGAATTACCAATCACTTCTCAAGGAGCACTTTATACAGTTTATGACTTATACGTTGACATTCCCGATTATCCAGGTGTTATTTCTGAAGTGACGGGTCTATTGGCCAAGCACGCTATTAGCATTACAAATATACGAATAGTAGAAACGAGAGAAGATGTATTCGGAATATTAGTGATCAGTTTCCAAACCGCGGATGACCAGAAATTAGCACAAAAATATCTAAATCAAGAAACAACTTTTGAAACCTATATATCCTAGAATTTTGAGAGGTAGTGACAAAATGATACAGTCTTCAAAAAAAGCATCCCTAAAAGGGGTAATTACAATTCCAGGGGACAAGTCTATTTCTCATCGATCGATTATGTTTGGAGCAATGGCTAAAGGAAAAACGACAGTCGATGGCTTTTTGTTAGGTGACGATTGTTTAAGTACCATCTCATGTTTTCAAAAACTTGGCGTCAAGATAGATGTCAATGGAAACCAAGTTTCGATTGAATCGGATGGAATAATGAATTGGAATGAACCTCAGGACATTTTAAATACAGGAAATTCAGGAACTACTACTCGATTACTACTGGGCATCTTAGCAGCTTCTCCAATTTATGCTGTCATAATTGGTGATGATTCGATTGCGAAAAGACCGATGAAGAGAGTGATTGATCCTCTACGCCAAATGGGTGCTCAAATTCTTGGACGAAGCGGAGGACAGTATACGCCACTAGCAGTTCAAGGAACAACTTTACAAGGCATTACGTATCAAATGCCTGTAGCCAGTGCACAAGTAAAGTCAGCCATTTTACTTGCAGGGTTAAACTCTGAAGGAACAACGATTGTAACGGAACTCGAGCCTACCAGGGATCATACAGAACGCATGATGCGACAATTTGGTGTACAAGTTGAAACAATCGATGGGGAAATTCATTTGCGTGGAGGTCAACAACTGGTGAGTACGCATATTGATGTTCCAGGAGATATTTCCTCAGCAGCGTTCTTTTTAGTTGCAGGTGTCATTACGGATAACAGTGATATCATGTTGAAAAATGTCGGATTAAATCCAACTAGAACTGGTATTATAGATGTTCTTTCACAAATGGGTGCGAATCTTAAGGTTGAGGAATCCATAACAAATGGAGAAGAACCTTTTGGCAATGTTCGAATAAAATCTAGTCAGCTAAAAGGGATTGAAATTGGCGGAGAGTTAATCCCTCGTTTAATTGACGAGTTGCCAATTATCGCTTTATTATCAACACAAGCTTCTGGAACGACGGTGATTCGAGATGCCGCTGAATTAAAAATAAAAGAAACAGATCGTATTACAGCAGTTGTGAATGAATTGAAAAAGTTAGGTGCTACTATTGAAGCAACAGATGATGGCATGATTATTAAAGGACCTGTTCAATTAAATGGAGGTACAGTGACCTCTTATGGGGATCATCGAATTGGAATGATGGGTGCTATTGCATCACTTATTGCAAGCGAGCCTGTTGAAATAGATGATTCTTCATGCATATCAGTTTCATATCCTAATTTCTTTGAGCATTTAAAAAATGTGAAAACAACATGAACTCTCCTTTAAACGGGGAGTTTTTTCTTGTGAATGGTTCAAGCGTCATGTAGCATATGGTATGAAAAGAGAGAAAACGGGTGATGAAAAATGGAGTATAGTCAATTTGAAAAAGCAATTAAAGAAGGTAATCTAGAGCAAGTGCAATTGTTAATCGAACCACTTCTTCTTGCTAGTGAACCCGACACACAATATGAAATCGCAGAAATGTTAGTTGGAACTGGTTACTTAAAAGAAGCTGATCAGATTTTACAGCATATCCAGTTTTTATTTCCAGAAGAAGCACAAATTAAAATAGATCGTGCTCATTTGTTAATGGAAATTGATCAAGAAGATGAAGCTCTTTTATTGTTATCAAGCATTGAGCCTCATGAAGAAGTGTATCCACAAGCCTTATTAAGTCTAGCTGATTATTACCAAATGCAAGGGTTTTACGAAGCGGCTGAACAAAGAATTAATCAAGCACTGGATTTAATGCCTGATGAACCGTTACTGAAGTTTGCTAAGGCAGAATTGATGTTAGAAACGGGTAAGTACTTAGAAGCAGTGCGCTTATACGAAGAACTGAAACGAGACCAAGATGAAATTGCGAGCATTCGACTTTCAGAACGATTAGCAGAGGTCTTAACTGCTGGAGCTGCTTACGAAGAGGCTCTTCCTTACTATGAGGAATCATTAGAACATCATGTAACACCTGATTTATTATTCGGTTATGCGCACGCAGCTTTTCAAGCTGAACAATTTGAGCTAGCTATTCGTAAATTAACAGAAGTAAAAACATTAGATCCGGATTATTTCTCAGCTCATTTGTTATTAGCACAGTCTTTAATGATGATTGAAGAGAATGATCGAGCTTATGAAGCCATAATGGAAGGGCTTAGTCGTGATGAATATGACAAAGAGTTGTATTTGTTTGCTGGTAAACTAGCCTTGAAATTAGGGAAAACACAAGAGGCTGAAGACCATTTACGTCAAGCAATCGCTTTAGATCCTGAATATATGGAAGCAACGATTACACTTATCTCGTTTTTCCATACCCAAGAACGAGATGAAGATGTTATTGAGCTGATTGAAACGGTATCAAAAGATCAGGATGATTGGTCCGCACTTTATCCGTTTGCTGCTGAAGCATATGCACGAGAAGAAAATTATGAACGTGCATACGAATTTTATTCTTTGGCATATACTGACCATAAAGAAGATCCACTATTTTTAGAAAAATACGTTTATTTTCTTTTAGAAGAAGGAAAACGATCAGAAGCTCTAGAAGTAGGTAAACTATTAGCTTCTCTTCAACCACATGAAGAGCGCTGGCAAGACTTAATTGATTCTTTAAATTGAAAGGAG
Source organism: Paenisporosarcina sp. (assembly GCF_057785155.1). NCBI lineage: Bacteria > Bacillati > Bacillota > Bacilli > Caryophanales > Caryophanaceae > Paenisporosarcina > Paenisporosarcina sp. The sequence continues at coordinate 32,456 of NZ_JBYNRN010000034.1, read as the reverse complement.
GAGTAACATGACCGCATCTGTTTCTGTAATGGAAAAGAAGGAATTTGTTCGATGGTTTCTAAAGAGATATCAGATGAAACGTAGAGAATGTGTGTGGATCCTGAATTATTTACTAAGCCACGATGAATTACTTCAAAAAGTTCATTTTGTTGAAGAAGCTCACTATTGTCCTCGTGCGATGGTCATGTCTGTAACAGAGTCCTCAGGCGTTCCATTTCGATTTTATAAAGGGAATTTAATGACAGCGGATGCAGAAAAATCATTCCATGATTTACGATTGCACCCTTCAGAAGATATGTATATTCAACTAAACTTCCCGAACGTCCCTGCAAGTTCAGAATTTTTAGCAGTACTAGAAGAAAACCCTTATATGCCAACATATTTAAATACGAATGATAAGGATCGAAAACTAGCTGAAGAGGTTTTAGAAGAAAGTATGCACACTTTTCGTGAAGAGCATATTTTAAAACAAATCGATGAAGCATTAGATGCAAATGATAAAGAGCGATTCTTTGAACTTTCCACCATTCTGCAAGGAATAAAAGAATCGACAAAATCTTGACTTCATCGATTTCGATGAAGTCTTTTTGAGGTGAAATTTACTATGTATTGGAATTCAAAAGATATAACGACTTTTATAGAGCAAAAAGAATTTGTAGATACGGCAATCATTCCACTCTTACTTGTAGATGGACGAGCTTCGCACATAAAACAAAGTGCTGGAACCGCGGATTTCTTAATGTCTTTAACCGCTTTTATGGAAAATCAATTTAAAGGGCGCGTTGTATTAATGCCGCCTGTTACATATACACCGCAATCTAGTCGTTCGGTTTTAGCTACCGAATGGAAGAATGTCCTTACTGAGGCGGGTTTTAAGCACCATTTCTTTATTTCATGTGATATGCAGTGGGCGACAGAAGCTCCTGAGATAGATGTGATATATACGCCATCTATTCCTTTAGAAAATATGGACCAAAAGTTAAGACAATCCATTTTGGACGATCAAATTCGACAGGTGGTTCCCGTATTTGCAAATAATTGGGCGAAAACAGTTGAATAACCTTCAAGAAATGTTCACAAAGTGTCAGTAGGAACCTAATGGAATATTGACCAACCTTTTTTATTGATATATCATAGAACTGTCCTAGTTTTACTATTTAGTACAAGTATGTCCATTTGGACTGACCTTTAAGTTAGAGGGGGGAAAAACATGAGTAATAATCGTGTATCGAGACGTCAATTCCTTAACTACACATTGATGGGTGTCGGTGGATTTATGGCCGCGGGAATGATGATGCCGATGGTACGTTTTGCAGTAGATCCAGTATTGCAAAAAGCAGAAGGCGGAGATTTTATTCCGACAAGCAAAAAAGTAGCTGAACTTACTGAAGTACCAGAACGAGTAGACTTTTCATTTGAGCAAGTTGATGCATGGTATACGTCTGAAGTGACAAGTACGGCATGGGTTTACAAGAGTGGGGATAAGATTATTGCCCTTTCACCTGTTTGTAAGCATTTAGGATGTACGGTTAACTGGGCTGGTGATAAAGGTCACCCGGATCAGTTCTTCTGTCCATGTCACGCTGGCCGTTATGAAAAAAATGGTCAAAACATTAAAGGTACACCACCTCTTGGTCCGTTGGATGAGTTCGAAGTGCGTGAAAAAGACGGTCTGTTAGAAATCGGTAAAATACGACCAAATACATTAGTTTAACGTAAGGGGGTACGACGTCAGTGCTAAATAAGATTTATGATTGGGTGGATGAACGTCTGGATATTACTCCTATTTGGCGTGATATTGCAGACCATGAAGTTCCAGAGCACGTAAACCCTGCACACCATTTTTCTGCATTCGTATATTGTTTCGGGGGATTAACGTTCTTCGTAACTGTAATACAAATTCTTTCTGGTATGTTTTTAACAATGTATTATGTACCAGATATCGAAAATGCTTGGCAATCGGTTTACTATTTACAAAATGAAGTTGCATTCGGTGAAATTGTACGTGGAATGCATCACTGGGGAGCTTCTCTCGTAATTGTGATGATGTTCCTACACACATTGCGTGTATTCTTTACAGGTTCTTATAAAAAACCTCGTGAACTTAACTGGGTAGTCGGCGTATTAATTTTCGGCGTTATGTTAGGTTTAGGTTTCACAGGTTATCTACTTCCTTGGGACATGAAAGCGTTGTTTGCAACGAAAGTAGGTATTGAAATTGCGGCGTCTGTACCATTCATTGGTGGCGCAATTAAAACCTTGTTAGCTGGAGATGAGACCATTCTTGGTGCTCAAACGTTAACACGATTCTTTGCGATTCATGTATTCTTCTTACCAGCTGCTTTGCTTGGGTTGCTTGCAGCACACTTTATCATGATTCGTAAACAAGGTATTTCAGGACCGTTGTAAGAAACAGCGTCTTTGATGATTTCAAAAAGGAGGGGACACTATGCATCGCGGAAAAGGGATGAAATTTGTCGGGGATTCTCGTGTACCTGCTAATCGCAAACCGAATATTCCTAAAGACTATTCCGAATATCCAGGGAAAACAGAAGCTTTCTGGCCTAACTTTTTATTAAAAGAGTGGTTAGTTGGTGCTGTATTCTTAATTGGTTATTTAATCTTAACTGTTGCGCATCCATCACCACTTGAGCGTCAAGCGGATCCAACAGATACTGCTTATATTCCATTGCCAGACTGGTATTTCTTATTTTTATATCAATTATTAAAATATGAATTTGCTTCAGGACCATACAATGTTATTGGAGCAATCGTAATGCCTGGACTTGCTTTTGGTGCATTAATGCTTGTACCATTCTTGGACAAAGGTCCAGAGCGACGTCCATTTAAACGTCCTTTGCCAACTGCATTTATGTTGTTAGCTATTGCATCAATCATTTTCTTAACTTGGGAATCTGTTGTGAACCACGACTGGGAAGCAGCAAAAGCTCAAGGGGAAATTCGTGAAGAAGCCCAGTTCGATACTTCTGCAGAAGGCCATCAGATATACATGGAGTCATCCTGTATTAACTGTCATGGTAATGCTTATGAAGGCGGACTTGGACCATCACTAGCTACGACTGAATATACTACTGAAGAAATTGCGAAAATTGCAAAAGAAGGTATTGGCACAATGCCTGCTGGTCAGTGGGAAGGTTCGGACGAAGATTTACAAAAATTATCACAATTTATTGATGAATTAAGTCCATGATATTACTTAGAAAGAGTCAGGAAACTGGCTCTTTTTTTGTACTGATTTGGAAGTATTAATTTAAGGATATCAGTATAGAAAAAGGCATAGCATGCACCACAGTTAGAACGTGTTATGTTTTTCTAATACATAAGGAGTCGTTTTTAGTGAATACTATCTTTACATACGTGAAATTCATTTTATTTCATAAATCATTTATGTTGCTTTTATTCATCGTAAATTTATTCGGAACTTTATTTGGTTATTATTGGTATCAAAGTCAACTAGAGATTACTCCACCAATCTTCTTGATTTTTGTTCCTGATTCACCAACAGCAAGTTTGTTTTTCACCATTGCATTATTTGGATGGCTATTAAAATTGAATTTTAAATTGATTGAAGCACTTGCTCTCATCACATTAGTGAAATATGGACTTTGGGCTGTCGTCATGAATATTTGGACGCAAGTAGAAACTGGTCCTATTGGATTTGAAGGATGGATGCTGGTGGTTAGTCATTTTGCTATGGCTTTGCAAGCAGTATTGTACATTCCTTTTTACAGATTTAAATGGATTCATGTCGTACTTGCCGCTATTTGGACCTTACATAATGATGTGATCGATTATGTATTTGGACAAATGCCAATTTATCGAAGTCTGAGTGAATACACTCAATCTATTGGCTATTTTACGTTTTGGTTATCAATTGCATGTATTTTATTAGCGATTATGGTCATTAAATTGTCACGTTTGCAGCAGTCGAAATAGTTGCTCAATTTATAGCATATCTATAAAATAAGAGATAGATAGAAATTAGGAGGATGGTCGATTTGAGTTATTCTTTTTTGATTTACTTTGCGGTAATTTTGTTGTTACCACTTTACGCGCAATTTAAAGTCAAAAGTACGTACAAAAAGTATGCAAAAGTACGTTCAACTTCTGGTATGACAGGTGCACAAGTGGCACGATTGATTTTAGACAGTAATGGTTTACAAGATGTGAAAGTTGTTGAAAGTAGCGGATTTTTAAGTGATCACTATAACCCAATGACCAAAATTGTAGCACTTTCTTCTGGTAACTACCATGAAGCATCAGTTGCTGGAACAGCAATTGCAGCCCATGAAGTTGGACATGCGATTCAACATAAAGAAGCCTATTCATTTTTGAAATTCCGTCACGCTTTAGTTCCTGTGGCAAATATTTCTTCGAATGCGTCTTGGATTTTCGTTTTAATCGGAATTTTTGCCAACCTATCGGGCATGTTGCTTTTAGGTATCGCCTTATTAGCAATTGGTGTAGTATTCCAAATTGTAACTTTACCAGTTGAGTTTAACGCTTCAAGCAGAGCGATGAATCAAATTGTTTCTCTAGGCGTTATCCGCAATGAAGAAGAAAAACATGCGAAGAAAGTATTGAACGCTGCCGCAATGACTTATGTTGCTGCTGCTGCAGTTGCTGTACTTGAGCTAACTCGTTTGATTTTAATCTACACTGGTATGAGTCGTTCAGAATAGATGATAATAAAACACACCTAGCAAAGACTTTGCTAGGTGTGTTTTTCAATCTATCGGTTTTTTTTCACCATCTAATGTGAATCCTTCTCCCATAACATCATGAACTTCGGTAACGGACACAAATGCATGAGGATCAATAGACATGATGATATTTTTCAAGCGAACAATTTCATTTCGACCTACTACACAGTAGAGAACTTCACGATCTGCTTTTGTAAAATGACCAAAACCACGTAATACGGTAACGCCACGATCCATATCAATTGAAATACGATCCGCAATTTCATTTTGAAACTCAGAGATGATAAATGCACCACGGGCTGCATATGCACCTTCTTGAACAAAATCGATCACACGTGCTCCAACGAATACCGCGACTAATGTATACATCATAGAGCGAGAATCTAAAAACGTTAACCAAGACAATAGAATGACTGCCGCATCGAAGATAAACATCGTTTTCCCCATGCTCCAGCCCACATATTTGTGAGCTAATCGAGCGATGATATCGACTCCGCCAGTAGTTCCACCATATCTGAAGATAATTCCTAAACCTACCCCAACAAAAACCCCTGCAAATAAAGCTGCTAAAAATAAATCATCTTTTAAGTGAATATCAATTTCATAAATCTGGAAAATTTTCAAGAAAACCGACACGGAAACAGTCCCTACGACTGTGTATACAAATACTTTTCTACCAAGTAATCGCCATCCGAGTATAAACATTGGTATATTTAATAATAAGTTCATTAATGCTGGATCTAATTTAAAAACAAAAAAGAGGATTAAGGTAATCCCACTAAAGCCACCTTCACCTAACTGGTTTTGAATATTAAAATGGACAAAACCAAAACTAAATATGGCTGCACCTAACATAATAAAGAATATATTTTTAAATCGAATGCCTTTAAGCATGCAAACACCCCGTTCCCATATTTCGAACACTTCGTAATTATCATTCATTTTCATAGTTTTGACAATATCATTCGTTATTTTATAGGATAGGAATAGGAGCATGAATTTTAATGAGTCAAGATAAGACATTACATACGGTTCAAAAAGAAGTAGATCAATATATAGGTCAATTTAAAGAGGGGTATTTTCCTCCGTTTGAAATGCTTGCCAGAATGTCAGAGGAACTTGGTGAACTAGCACGTGAAGTCCATCATGTGTATGGAATGAAAAAAAAGAAAGAATCTGAAGCAGAGAAAAGTATGGAGGAAGAGTTAGGTGATCTTTTCTTCGTATTAATTTGTTTTGCTAATGCTCAAAATATTGATATGCAGCAAGCAATCGATCGTGTTATGACCAAGTTTAAATCACGCGATCAAAATAGATGGACATTGAAGGAGGAAGAATGATGATACGAGTTGCAATTGGTGGTCCAAGAGGTAAGATGGGTCAAGAAGCGGTACATACAGTAATGAATCATCCTGAGTTTGAATTAGTTGCGGTGTTAGACTATAAAGATATTGGTCGTCATTTAAGTGAATCATCGGAGTTTCCGTCTAGTTATACAGTTCCTGTATACCTTGATCTAAAAGATCTCCTAAATCAACAAAAACCTGATGTTTTTGTCGATTTAACAACACCTCATCAAGTATATGAGCATACAAAAATTTGTTTAATGTCTGAGGTTCGTCCGGTAATTGGAACAACTGGCTTTACAGAGGAGCAGCTAAAAGAGTGTACCGAACTAGCGAAAAGAATGCATCTAGGTGGTATAATTGCTCCCAACTTTGCACTAGGTGCAGTACTTATGATGAAGTTTGCGGCAATGGCTGCATCGTATTTCCCAGATGTAGAAATCATTGAAATGCATCACGATCAAAAACTAGATGCACCTTCAGGAACTGCTTATAAAACAGCACAACTTATAGCAGAGAGCCGAAATGAACATAAACAAGGGCACCCAGATGAAAAAGAAACCTTGGAAGGTGCTCGAGGAGCATCTTATGAAGGAATTCCGATACATAGCGTGCGCTTACCTGGACTCGTCGCACATCAACAAGTACTATTTGGAGGAGAAGGTCAATTATTAACGATTAGGCACGATTCATTTAATCGACAATCCTTTATGTCCGGTGTGAGCCTTTCAATTAAAAAAGTAATGGATTTAGAAGAATTAATATATGGTTTAGAAAATGTTTTGTAAAAATGGAGGTAAACATCATGAAAATTGCTTTAATCGCACATGATCGAAAAAAAGATGATTTAATTCAATTCGTGACAGCCTATCGAGATATATTAGATGAACACGAACTATTTGCTACTGGCACTACTGGACAACGTATTATTGATGAAACTGGTTTAGCTGTTTTTCGCTATCAGTCAGGGCCATTAGGTGGAGACCAACAAATTGGTTCTAGAATTGCTACCAACGACATGGATATGGTTATATTCTTCCGAGATCCATTGACAGCTCAACCGCATGAACCTGATGTTACGGCTTTGATTCGTTTATGTGATGTATATCAAATCCCTCTTGCGACAAATATGGGTACAGCAGAAGTTTTATTAAAAGGATTACAAGAAGGCTTTGTCGATTGGCGATTATTGCAAGAGAGACGTTCGTAAGGGAGGAAGCCACATGAAAAAGTTAAAAATCGGTATCACTTGTTATCCAACAGTGGGTGGATCAGGTGTCATTGCAACAGAACTTGGAAAGCTTCTTGCAGAACGTGGACATGAAATTCATTTTATAACGTCGAGCATGCCTTTTCGTTTAAATAGAATGGTGCCAAACATCTATTTCCATCAAGTGGAGGTAAATAGTTACTCAGTCTTTCAATATGCTCCATACGACATTGCACTTGCTAGCAAAATGGCTGAAGTGATTAAACAAGAGAACTTAGATGTATTGCATGTGCATTATGCGATTCCACATGCTGTCTGTGCGGTTTTAGCTCGTGATATGGCAAATCAACACGTTGGGATTGTTACAACGCTTCACGGGACAGATATTAGCGTTTTGGGCCATGACTCATCTTTAAAAGGTGCTATAAAATATGGCATTGAAAAATCCGATATCGTTACAGCCGTTTCTGAATCATTAAAACAACAAACGATGGAGTTAATTGAACCCGACCAACAAATCGAGACTATTTTTAATTTTATTGATGAACGAGAATACATTCCAAGAGATACATCTGAATTGAGATCCTACTTTAATATTAATTCTGATGAAAAAGTAATTATCCATGTTTCTAATTTCAGAAAAGTTAAGCACGTTCCCGACGTGGTAAACAGTTTCGCTTACATACGTAAAGAAATGCCAGCCAAATTATTGTTAGTTGGGGATGGACCAGAGATGAATGTCATTGTTCAATTGGTGAAAAGTTTAAACCTTGAACAAGATGTTCTATTTTTAGGCAAGCAAGATAATTTATCAGAACTATATGCAATTAGTGATTTAAAACTTTTATTATCAGAGAAAGAAGCATTTGGATTAGTATTAATTGAAGCTATGGCGTGTGGTGTTCCATGTATCGGTTCAAATATAGGCGGTATTCCTGAGGTCATTGAACATAATGTCAATGGGTTTGTCGTGCCTTTAAATGATATTGAGATGGTTGCTTGCCATGCAATCAAATTATTGAAAAATGACGAAATGCATAGTCGTTTTAAAGAACAAGCCATTTTAACTGTTAAAGAAAAATTTCATTCTTCACAAATTGTGAGCGAATATGAAGATCTTTATTGGAAAGTGGCGAAGCAACATGTCGAAAACCAATGAGTGGGTAGCAAGCCAAAAGATTATTGAGACACTCCAACATCAAGGCTTTGAAGCTTATGTAGTGGGGGGAGCTGTTCGAGATATTGTTTTAGGAAAACCTGCTACCGATATTGATATTGCGACAAGTGCTTTGCCAGAAGAAGTAAAGTCTACTTTTCCGAGATCAATTGATGTTGGCATTGCACACGGAACGATTGTTGTATTAATGGATGAGTGTGCAATAGAAGTGACCACATTTCGAACTGACGGTGTATATGTGGACCATCGACGACCAACTCATGTCACCTTTGTACGTTCATTAGAAGAAGACATGAAGAGAAGAGATTTTACGATGAATGCCATGGCTCTTACAAAAGATGAAGAAATTATCGATTTGTTTGGTGGAAAAGAAGACATTCAAAACGGAATTATTCGCACAGTCGGAGATCCTAATCATCGTTTTGGAGAAGATGCTTTAAGAATGCTAAGAGCAATCAGATTTTCTGCACAACTGAACTTTCAACTTGAAGAAAAAACTTCTGAGGCAATCACTCAAAACGCATCCACCATTCAAAATATATCTGTTGAACGAATTACGAATGAATTAGAGAAAATTTGGCTAAGCGCCTTTCCAATAAATGCATTGAAAGAAATAGAAAAAACAAAAATTGGACAATGGTTGCCAGGTTCATTAACTTGGTCCTCGCAGATGTGGGAACAGTTTGATGACAATAAGGCAACAGTTCATGGATGGGCCTTTCTTTCTTTACTTCAAAACAAGGACAAACAAGAAAAGATTCCGAGTTTGTATAGATTATCAAACGTGCAAAAAATAGAAATTCAACAAATTGTAAAAGCAGTTCATATTCGCGAGCAGAGGTTTTTCTCAACTGTTGACCTATATCAATTCAGTGAACAAACATTAGTATTAGCTGAAAAGTTCGTCAATATTCTATTTCCGACTATTGAAACTACAGACTCAACTACCATTGTAGAAATGAAAAAAGCATTGCCGATCCAATCAATAAAAGAATTATCGATAACTGGTAACGACTTAATGAACTGGCTAGATAAGCCTGGTGGACCTTGGTTGAAGGAAATGATAAACGAGATTGTTCAGGCTATTCTTCATAAAGAAATCAACAATCATCCTGAACAGATAAAGGAATGGATTAAAAATGAATCCCGCCATAAAAACTGAAATAACGAAAAGATTGCTTTCTGCAGAAGGAAACCCGATATCGGGTCAACAATTAGCGGATGAATTTCAAGTATCAAGAACGGCTATTTGGAAGCATATAAAAGAACTAGAGCAAGATGGATTCATTATTGAAACCATCAAGAAAAAAGGATACATTTTGCAATCGTCACCAGATACTCTTCAAAAAGAACAAATAGAACAATACTTAACTTCCAATCGTTTTGGACATCCTATACATTACTTCGAGGAATGTCCTTCCACTCAGCCAATTGCTCATAAACTTGCGCAAGAAAATGCTGCGGATGGAACGATTGTCATATGCGAAGAACAAACAGCTGGAAAAGGCCGACTATCCCGAGTATGGAAATCTTCTAAAGGAAAAGGGATTTGGATGAGTGTGATTATTCGTCCAGATATTCCGCCAATAAAAGCACCGCAATTTACGTTGATTGCAGCTGTAGCTGTAACACGAGCAATTGAAGATGTTGCAAATGTTCGTGCCGAAATCAAATGGCCTAATGATTTATTAATAAACGGTAAAAAATGCACAGGTATTTTAACAGAGCTTCAAGCTGACATCGATCGAGTTCAAGCGATTATTTTAGGTATTGGTGTCAATGTAAATCAAGACATGGAGGATTTCTCTGAGGATATTCAACATATCGCAACGTCTATCAAAATGGTTTCAGGAAGTCATGTAGATCGAGGACAACTCGTTGCTCGAATTCTACACCATCTTGAGATCTATACAGACCTTTACGTGAAACACGGCTTTGAACCTTTAAAGCTTTTATGGGAAAGTTATTCAGGGACTTTAGGGAAACGTATAAAAGCGGTTATGATTCATAACGAAATTGAAGGTGTTGCGCTAGGAATAACAAATGATGGCGTACTTCAAGTTCGAACAGATGATGGGAAGGTTCATGGAATTTATTCAGCTGATATTGAAATCCAAAAAGATTGAAACGAAGCAATGGAACTCCTAAACGGATTCTGCTATAGTGAACACATAGGGCAGTATCTTATAGAACTGCACCTGATTGACCATTTATATTTGCAAATTAAATAGTTCTGCCTTGATCAGAAACGACAGGGACGGAGGAAACCAATTATTTTACACTTAGCACCCTTCTGTCCATTTTTGGCTAGAAGGGTTTATTTTTTGGTTTCTTCTCCATTTGAGAGGAGAATGAATATGAAAACGACATCTAGTTTCATTGACATGAAAACAAAAAAAGAAAAAATTGTTATGTTAACTGCTTATGATTTCCCAACGGCCAAATTAGCTGAAGAAGCTGGTGTGGATATTTTACTAGTGGGAGATTCGTTAGGAATGGTAGTCCTGGGTTATGATTCAACAATCCGAGTGACGGTTGAAGACATGATTCACCACGGGAAAGCAACGAGAAGAGGAGCTAAAGACACGTTTATCGTCGTGGACATGCCTTTTGGAAGCTATCATGGATCTGCGGATTCCGTATTATCAAACGCAGTAAGGATATTCCAAGAAACAGAAGCTCAAGCTTTAAAAGTTGAAGGCTCAGATGAGATTAACGATGTCATTCGATTACTAACTAGAACTGGGATTCCTGTAGTTGCTCACCTCGGATTATTGCCTCAATCAGCAAGTGTTAGTGGGGGATATAAAGTGCAAGGGAAAACAGCCGATGCTGCTCAAAAACTGATTGATGATGCAAAAGAAGCGGAACGCGCGGGAGCAATAATGATTGTATTAGAATGCATTCCATACCAGTTGGCTAAAACCATCACAGAGAGTGTAACAATCCCGGTAATCGGTATTGGAGCTGGTGCAGATACTGACGGACAAGTCTTAGTTTTCCATGATACTGTAACTTATGGAAGCCATCATATGCCGAAATTCGTCAAAGCTTTTTCACAGGTTGGAAAAGAGATTTCGGAAGGTTTAACCCAATATGTACAAGAGGTTAAAAAAGGCGTATTTCCTGCTGAACAGCATCGTTTTACGATGAAGGATGAAGAGTACCAACAATTGTACGGAGGCAAATCATGATTGAAATAAATACAATTGCTTTATTAAAAAACAAAGTTAATGAAGCTATAGAAACTGGTCAAACGATTGGATTTGTCCCAACTATGGGTTTCTTACATGAAGGACATATGTCGTTAGTAGAGAATGCTCGAACTGAAAACGATTTAGTCATTATGAGTATTTTCGTAAATCCAGCACAATTTGGTCCAAATGAAGACTTCGATCGGTATCCAAGAGACATCGAACGTGATTCTCGTTTAGCAAAAGAAGCGGGTGTAGATGTATTATTTTACCCACAAGTGGATGAGATTTATCCTCAAGATGGTGGCATTACCATTCAAGCCGGGCAACAAGCAAACGTTTTATGTGGAGCATCTAGACCTGGACATTTTGATGGCGTTCTAAAAATTGTCACAAAACTCTTTCACATCGTTCAGCCTACTCGTGCTTATTTTGGCCAAAAGGATGCACAACAGTTAGCGATAATTGAAACACTCGTGCGAGATTATAATTTCCCATTAGAAATCCGCCGCGTGGAAACAGTTAGAGAAGAAGACGGTCTAGCTAAAAGTTCAAGAAATGTTTTCTTAAGTCCCACTGAACGAGAAGAAGCTCCGGCTCTGCAAAAAGCGATTAAACTGGGGATCGAAGATTATTCGAAACATGGGGATGTCAATCAAGCTGTGGCAATCACTAAAAAACTTATTGAAGAAAAAACATCAGGGAAAATAGATTATGTTGAATTATTAGGATATCCTAATTTAACAAAACCAACGGATAGACAAGAAGACGTTATTTTAGCTGTCGCTGTCTTCTTTGAAAAAGCTCGTCTAATCGACAATATTATACTGACTAATAAAGGGGAATAACTCTCATGTTACGCATGATGCTAAATTCAAAAATTCACAGAGCTGTCGTTACGGAAGCTGATTTAAACTACGTAGGAAGTATCACAATCGATCAAAACATCTTAGATGCAGTTGGTATGTTACCAAACGAAAAAGTGCATATCGTTAACAACAATAATGGGGCGCGTTTTGAAACATATATCATTTCAGGAGAAAGAGGTAGCGGAGTAATTTGTGTAAACGGTGCAGCAGCTCGTCTAGTTCAACGTGGAGACGTTGTCATTATCTTATCTTACGCGTATGTAATGAATGATGAAGCAAAAGATCACAAGCCAACTGTGGCAATTATGAACGACAATAACACAATTCGAGACATCATCAGCTACGAACCTGAAGCTACGGTAATGTAAGTACTCGAAGTCAATTATAGATCGGTATAAAATGACCAACAAACATTTAAATTTGTTGGTCATTTTTTATTTCATAAAAGTTGTGAAGCAGGTATTTATTGAATTTTGTCGAAAAAGAATGATTATGGTAATTCTAGAATAAAGATTGTAAATAGGTTGTTTACATAATACTATTATTTATTTTATCAAGTTCATCAATTGTATCGGTCATATTTTTAAAAAATAATAACCAAGTAAAATTTACTGTACACGGTTTTTTATTGAATTATGTAAGACAAGAATCAATTGAAGAACTAAAAAATCGTATCCGAACAAACATAACGGCAGCAGAGAGGAGAACATCATGAATACCCATTTTATAAAATTAGTAGAACCAACAATACAGTTAATCGAGCAAATAAATCGTTGGGACAACGATCCAAACCTAATTCCATTAGTTCGACCGAATCGAAACAAAACGGAATTTGAAAAACGTTATAAAATGACCATAGAAGATTTAACAAAAAGACTTGAGAGTCACCATATCTACCTCATCTACCTTAATGACAAAGTCGTGGGTGAAATGAATTTTATGGTAGACCCAGGTCACTTGTTTAATAAAGTCCCTGGAACTGCGTGGATTGGTATCACAATTGGTGAGTCAGAAGGTAGAGGTAAAGGGATTGGTAAGGAAGCAATTGAATTTTTAGAGGAACAGATTAAGAAACAAGGACTTAAACGGATTGAATTAGGTGTTTTCGAATTTAACATACCAGCTCAAAACCTGTATAAGAAAATGGGCTATAAGGAAATAGGTCAAATTGAAAACTTCACATATTGGAATGAGAAGATGTGGACTGATATTCGAATGGAAAAGTATTTATAAAAATCGTTTTTGCTAGCAGTATTGTAGATTACTCAAAATAGTGGGTTAAATAACGTTCTTTAGCTAATTTCACAAAAAACAAGAAGATGCATTCACATAAATAAACTCCGATTGTAAGAAGGGAATTACACCATTGAATAGATTCGTGATTATGACTGTCGGTAAAACGCATAGTGGTAAAACTACTTTTGCACGGAACTTAGAAAAAGAGATAACCAATTCAGTTGTAATCGATCAAGACAACCATGCTGAATTTCTTCAATCGACTTATCCATTGTTAGTACCAACCAAAGGACATAATAAGATTAAGTATGCGCTCACACAAACGATTGTGGATTATGCAGTTAATGAGACCAGTTGCCATCTTATTTTATGCAACTCAAATCGAAACAGAAAAGCACGCATTAACCTGCTGGAATATTTTCGAAACAAAGGATTTACTACGATTATTGTAAATTTCGACATGCCTGATAACGTTCTTTTTGAGCGGGTTGAAAATAGTGAAAGAAATACTGAGGTTTTAAGAACAGTTTTAAGTTTTAAAGATGTGCTTGAACGACAGCAAAAAGAATCGGGAATAAATGAAATTGTTGATCCAGTAGATGGCGAAGCGGAATATGTTTATGTAATTAGAAATTCAAAAGAAGTTGAAGCTGTAACACAAGAAATTGTAAAAAGTTTGCACTCTAAAGATTAATTTTGTCCATACCGAATATGACCAAACAATCATATAGTCTCAAATAAAATAGTCACAAATAATACATGTATTTTAGATATATGTTTAAGTTTAGAAGGGAAGATGATGGTAGAATTAAAGTATAAATTTCCTGATTTAATCTACTCACTTCAAAATTATCAAATAAATAAATTTCATAGAAATGGAGGGGTCAATATGACATTCTTAATAATTATCGTTGCCATCATTTTGATTTTTGCACTTATTGGCACGTTGTTAATTACAAAAGATAGTGACGCTGTATACAGTGGTGAGAAGAGTTTAAGTAACCAAGCATGGATGTATATCGCAATCATTCCAATAATGATTGTTGTTGGATTAATATATTTGTTCTAACAATCGGAAAACGCACCGGGTAAATTCCCAGTGCGTTTTCTGCGTTTACGAAAAAATAGTTACAAATCTAGAAACAAATTACCGGTATGTGTCATGAGTTGGATTGAACAAGTCTTCTTTAGAGTTTCTGACTACTGCAAAGTGTTCAACGTTATAATGACCATGAAGAGTTTTATTATGATGCATAATGATCTGTTCAGCACTAAGGACATCACTGTCATTTGTTGAATGCCCATCACTGACCAATGTTACATCTAATCCATTAATAGTCGCTGTTCTAACGGCACTATCAATACAGTGTTCTGTTTTGCAACCCATGATTACAATATGGTTCATTTTTTGCGATTTTAAATGATCTAGGAGACCCGTTTCATGAAATGAATTCGTTGCTGCTTTATCGAAGATTCTCCCACCTGAAGGAACATTAATTTCATTGTGAACTTGGAATCCTGCTCCTTTACCTTCAGCTACATCGAGGTCTCTTATAAACACCACTGAAACATTTGCACCGCTCGCTTTTTCAATCACGCTATTAATAGTTTGGATAAGCAAAACCTTATTTCGTACCGCACTTTCTTGGTGATTCCCATCAATTAATTCCTGTTGCGCATCAATGATTAGTAGAGTTTGATTCAAAATTATATCCCCTTTCAACATGTAGGAAACGAAAATGTAATTATTAGCTATATTAAAAGTTTATAAATATTAAGTAGAGAGACAATTATAATGACAGTTCCGCAAACTAATGAAATATAAAAAGCTTTTTTGATATATATTTCAGTATTAGCTGATACAACAAATGATACTCCGAAAAGTAGTAATCCGATTTCAAAAAATAGTTGCGAATAAGTGAAAGCAGAGTTTAAGTAAGGCGTTAGCATGAAGGGAAGTGCAATGATTATAAGCACGTAGGAGTATAACGAAAACTTTGCATTTGGTTTAATTTGTTCCGATTCCATAGGATTCTCCTTTCAGATATTAATCATCTTTAGAAATAATCTAAGGTAAATCTATTACGTTACAATAACTGGAAAGGTTTCATAGAATTAAAATTAATCATAATGTGGAGTAACCACAATAACTATTTGGTACCATTTAAAAATTAATACTCTATTGCGCATGCTTTTTACACTTTAGCCACTTTAGCTTCACCTATATTTCGGTAAAGAATGAAATGACCGACTCCTGTGGGAAAGCGAAGACGTCGAAATCCATTCGAGCTATACTCGAGTTAGTTCGGCGCGAGCCCACGGAAAGCGGTCATTTAAGGTTCAAATGAATACCCAATTTCCAATAATAATCCAGACTATATTTTATGGTTTAAATAAATCTTACAATTGATTAAGTGATTCCTCAATCACTCATTCAATCGAAGTGTTTCAATCATTTCTTTCCCATCTACTTCTTTAGTTGAAAACGCAATTTTATTACCCTCTTCAATATTCTCAAAATCCCCAGTTGCATCTTCAGCAATCTCGTACGTATTTTCTTTGCCTTCATACATAATGACGACTGCATTGTCACCTTCGAATCGCACAAATTCTCCTTCAACTTGTGTGGTTAATTCAATTGCTGCCGGATCCCCATCTGACGTTTCATCGTCGACTTGTACCTCTGGTTCTGCATTACATGCACTTAATGTGAATAAAAACAACAAACCAAATCCCATTAATACTTTTTTCATCATTTTTAATAAGCCTCCTTTTTAGAGTAGACGTGTTTTAGGGGTGTCAGTTACACGTCACTGTAAAAATTGTGATACAATTTTTTGAGACAGATTATTGAACTGAGAGTTGATGAATTATGTATAGTCCCACTTATGCAATTGTAGATATCGAGACAACGGGTCATTCACCCAAAAAAGGAGATCGAATGATTCAGTTTGCTGCGGTTTTTATTCGTGACTGGAAGATTCAATCAACCTTTTCAACGTTTATCCAACCGGGCAAGAAGATACCAATGTTTATTCAAGATTTAACACATATCACTGATGAAGATGTAAAAGATGCACCAACCTTCGAAGAGGTGGCAGAAGAAATTCATCAACAACTCGCACATTGTATATTTGTTGCCCATAATGCGGATTTCGATTTGCCATTTTTACAAGCCGAATTTAAACGTGCGGGTATGCCAAAATGGAGTGGGAAGAAGATGGATACCGTTGAGCTTTCTCGACTGCTGTTTCCAACATCTTTCAGTTATAAGCTTTCAGACATTACATCTGAAATTGGTATTGTTTTGGAACAAGCTCACCGAGCAGATGATGACGCTTATGCAACTGCGGAGTTATTTATCCGCTGTAAAGAAGAAATTGAAAAACTGCCAATTTCCACTTTAGAGCAAATCCATAAACGTGCATTTTTATTAAAATCGGACCTAGCATCATTGTTCTTTGAAATTTTACAAAACAAAAGAAAACGTTCAGCACCAGAGCACTATGACTTTTATAAGGGCATTGCTCTCTTGCCAAAATCTAGAACCATTCAGTCAGCTCAACAGATAATGCATTATCCAGAGACAAAAAACCAAAAAAGAATGATCTTTAACGAAGGTTTGACTGATTTTAAAGAGCGTGAAGGCCAATTTCAAATGATGGATTCAGTGTGGTCCACTTTGCAAAACAAAGAAGAAATAGCAATTGAAGCTGAAACAGGCGTGGGGAAAACTCTAAGCTATTTAGTTCCAGCTTACTTTTTTGCGAAACAGCAAAACAAGAAAGTTATTATTAGTACATATACATCTCATTTAATGGAGCAATTACGAGACAATGAAGTGAAAAAACTCGAATCAATTGTCCAAGCGCCGATTCAAGTAGCCTTACTTAAAGGAGCGAATCATTATATTGATTTAGTTCGTTTTGAAGAATTAATGAGAGCGGACGATGAATCGTATGATGATACTTTTGCGATACTTCAAATCCTTGTTTGGCTAACACGCACACAAACTGGCGATGTGGAGGAGTTAAATGTATCAAGTGGAGGTCAATTGTTCATTGATAAAATTCGGAAAACGACCTTTTCGTCAAAACAAGCTGAGGCAGAACATGATTTTCACCGCTACGCACTCTCACAAAGTGTAGAAGCTGACTTATTAATTACTAACCATGCTATGTTGTTCAGCGACAAAGATCGATTAGAGCCCTTATTTACAACGAATATCGGTGCATGCATTATCGATGAAGCACATCAATTTGTACAAGCTGCCAATACAAGAGATGAAAGAACGTTTTCATTCACTCAGTGGAAATATGTATTTGGTCAAATTGGCTTGAGTGATGGGGAACAATTGGCCGGGAAGTATTATCGATTAGTTGAACAACAAGATTATTCCATCGATTATCTTTTTAAAGATTTGAATGAAACATTTAGTTTGCTCGTATCTACGTTTGATGTGGCAATTGAAGATCTTGTGAAGAATATGCTGAAGATGCCTGTCAAGAGAGGGCATTCAAAGCAATCTAATTTGTTAAGTAATTTCGAATTAGATTATGAGTTATTTGATATTCATTTTCAAATGTTGCAAAAATGGATTGATTTAGCTGAGAAAATTGTGGAAAGAACAGCTAAGTTACCAAAAGATATGACGCTTTCGGAACAATTAATCACATCTGAATGGAATTATTGGTTGAATGAAATCAAAATGAAAACAGGCGAGTGGGTAGATATCTTTTTATCGTCAACAACGGACTACTCTGTTTGGCTCGAGATGGATCAAAGAAGTATCCCAGGAAGTCTCCATGTGTTTAAAAAGCCGATTTCAAGTAGTGAAGCTGTAGAAGAAGTCTTTCATCAATGGAGAGGTGAAATCGGCATCGTATGGACTTCGGGGACGCTCACGGTTCCAGGGAATAAACGCTTCATCGCGAACCAACTAGGATTACCTTTGACTTGTCCAATAAAGTCTTACGGGTCGCCGAAAGATTTTTATAATGGTGCCCGATTATTTATCGTCGAAGATATGCCACACATTCAACAAGTATCACAAACTGACTTTATTGAAGCGGTTGCTGACGCTGTTATTCAAACCGTCTTGGTAACAGAAGGTAGATGTTTTGTTTTATTTACGTCCCAAGACATGTTAAGAAAAACAGTAGAGTTAATACAAGACAGTGGATTGCTTGAAGAGTATATGTTGTTTGCACAAGGCATGACTTCCGGAAGTCGAATGCGGTTATTGAAATCGTTCCAGCGATTTAATCGTTCTGTATTATTCGGTACGAACAGTTTTTGGGAAGGGGTAGATGTACCAGGTGAGGCACTATCTGCAGTAATCGTTGTTCGATTACCTTTCTCTTCGCCAGACGAACCGATTTTTAAAACTCGTGCAGAGAAAATGACCGCACAAGGGATTAATTCATTTTCCGCTTTAGCACTTCCTGAAGCAATCCTCCGGTTCAGGCAAGGCTTTGGAAGATTAATACGATCAGCAGAAGATCGTGGTGTATTTATCGTCTTAGATCGAAGAATTGAATCCAAGTCGTATGGGGAAGAATTCATCCGATCTCTTCCGACGATTTCTATTAAGAAAGTCTCGCTAGAAGATATGGTTTTAGATATTGAACATTGGTATAATGAAAAAGCATGAGTGAAGAAAGAAGGGGTTCCATATGGAAAGCAAAATCGAAATTATCTCCACGGTCACCGTGGACTATCAATCAGACTTGTATAAAATTGTGGACGCCTTAAACCGATCATTAAAACATCAAGATTTAATGTTTGGCTTAGCACTCGAAAAAGAAAATCATGAGAAAGCCGTTTTTACCATCTACAAAACGTAAGGTGATAACATGAAAAAATGGATAACATTTATTGGCGTATTTGTACTCTCACTTGCCGTTTTTATTAGCTTATTTGTCATTTGGCAATCAAAAGTTCCTTTCTCAGATCAAGAGAATCGTGCCGTGCAAATGGCACTTGAACAAAAAGCTTTGGCTCAAGTGGATGACGCAGAAGTATATAACGGGACGATATCCTATGTGACTGTATTTGGCATGGATGAAAACGGTGATGATAAAGCTGTCTTTATTCCAACAAAAGCATCAAAGGACCCTATAGAAGAAGTTCTTCTAAAAGATGGAATATCAGAAAAACAAGCGATTAAAGTCGTCCAAGACGAGTTTAAAGTGAAGGAAGTTCTTCATACAAAACTTGGCTTTGAAGATTCTAAAGTAGTTTGGGAAATTACATTCTTTAATGAAAATGACAAATTGAACTATGTATATCTACTGTTTGAAAATGGGAATTGGTGGAAGCGTATTTTGAATTTGTAAAAGGAGACGATCGACCTTGAAAATGGAATTGGCAAATCGTGTTCATACATTAACACCTTCAACAACACTGGCAATTACAGCAAAAGCGAAACAACTGAAAGAACAGGGTGTCGATGTAATTGGTCTTGGAGCAGGTGAGCCTGATTATAATACACCTGAAAATATTCTTGACGCTGCTTATCAGTCAATGAAGGATGGACAGACGAAATACACGCCGGCTGGTGGATTGCCGGCACTAAAGCAAGCTATTATAGACAAATTAGCCCATGATCAAAAGTTAACATATGAACCTTCGGAGATTTTAGTCGGAGTGGGTGCTAAGCATGTGTTATATACTTTGTTCCAAGTAATTTTAAATGAAGGCGACGAAGTACTAATTCCTATCCCGTATTGGGTGAGTTACCCGGAACAAGTGAAGTTGGCTGGTGGAGTTCCTGTCTATATCGAAGCGACAGCTAACCAAGAATATAAAATATCAGCGAAACAAATAAAAGAAGCAATTACTGAAAAAACAAGAGCAATCATTATCAACTCTCCAAGTAATCCGACGGGGATGATTTATTCGGAACAGGAATTACAAGAGATTGCTGATGTATGTAAAGAAGCAGATATTCTGATTATTTCAGATGAAATCTATGAAAAATTGATTTATGGTGATGCGAAGCATCGTTCAATTGCTGAGTTATCTAGTGATTCTAAGGAACGCACAATTGTGATTAATGGTGTTTCAAAATCTCATTCAATGACAGGCTGGAGAATCGGATATGCAGCTGGAAATAAACAAATCATAAACGCTATGACGGATCTTGCGAGTCATTCTACGTCGAATCCTGTAACAACTTCACAATTTGCAGCGATTGAAGCGTATAATGGACCTCAAGATGCGGTTGAAGAGATGCGTAAAGCTTTTGAATCTCGTCTAGAAACGATATTCCCTAAAGTAGCAGCTATTCCAGGGTTTACTTTAATTAAGCCTCAAGGCGCATTTTATTTATTACCTGATGTAACAGAAGCTTCTGTTAAAACGGGGCATTCATCAGTTGATTCATTCGTAGAAGCTTTACTAACAGAAGCAAAAGTTGCTGTTATACCGGGTTCAGGATTTGGGTCACCAAACACGATTCGATTGTCATATGCAACATCATTAGAATTACTTGAAGAAGCAGTATCACGTATAGATTCGTTTGTACGATCAAAATGGCAAGAAGATTTGCTGTAATTTCTGGAGGAACTTATGAAAAAAATTATGATTCAAGATATGTCGAAGCATCTCGGCGAAACGATTAAATTAGGTGCTTGGTTAGCTAATAAAAGATCAAGTGGTAAAATTGCCTTCCTTCAACTTCGTGACGGCTCAGGATTCGTTCAAGGAGTAGTTGTAAAAGAAGAGGCAGGAGAAGAGCTTTTTGCTAAAGCTAAATCGCTTACTCAAGAAACATCTATGTATGTAATTGGTGAAGTGACGAAAGACGAGCGTTCAACTTTCGGATACGAACTTCAAGTTAAGGACATTGAAGTTATTCATGAAGCTGTTGATTTCCCAATTACTCCTAAAGAGCATGGTACTGAATTCTTAATGGATAACCGACATCTTTGGTTACGTTCACGTAAACAACATGCTATCATGAAAATTCGTAATGAAGTGATTCGTGCGACGTATGAATTTTTCAATGACAATGGATTTACAAAAGTGGACCCACCAATTTTAACGGGATCAGCTCCAGAAGGAACTTCTGAGTTGTTCCAAACAAAATACTTTGACGAAGATGCATACTTGTCACAATCTGGCCAATTGTATATGGAAGCAGCGGCAATGGCATTAGGAAAAGTGTTCTCATTTGGACCTACATTCCGCGCTGAAAAATCAAAAACGCGTCGTCACCTTATCGAGTTCTGGATGATTGAACCGGAAATGGCGTTTGTTGAATTTGAAGAAATCCTGGAAGTACAAGAACAATACGTATCATACATTGTTCAATCAGTCTTAAAAAATTGTAAAATCGAATTAGAGCGTTTAGATCGTGATGTTTCTAAACTTGAACACATTCAAGCACCATTCCCAAGAATCAGTTACGATGATGCGATTACCTTCTTACATGAAAAAGGATTTAATGATATCGAGTGGGGAGACGATTTTGGAGCTCCACATGAGACAGCAATTGCTGAGCATTATGAAAAACCAGTATTCATTACGCATTATCCAATCGGAATTAAACCATTCTACATGCAACCACATCCAGAGCGTGATGACGTCGTATTATGTGCCGACTTAATTGCTCCAGAAGGATTTGGAGAAATTATTGGTGGTTCAGAGCGTATTCACGATTATGATTTATTAAAGCAACGATTAGCAGAACATAAATTAGATGAAAAAGCTTATGCGTGGTACTTAGAATTACGTAAACAAGGTTCAGTTCCACATTCAGGCTTTGGTCTAGGATTAGAACGTACTGTAGCATGGATAAGTGGAGCGGAACATGTCCGTGAAGCAATTCCATTCCCACGTTTATTAAACCGTTTATACCCATAAATAATAAAGGAGTGTTCGGTTATGCAACAGCAAAACCAAGATCGGCTCCGAATTTGGACAGAGCAGGGAAATGTACACATTTCCCAGCTCTTTTTTCAACAATATAAGGCATGCGGCATCGAGGATGATGAAGCACTACTAATCCTCCATATGACTGCATTTATTGAAAAAGGAAATCATTTTCCGACTCCAGATGATTTAGCCGAAAGATCCCATATATCCAAAGAACAAGTGAGTCATCTTATGCAACGTCTCTTTCAAAAAGGCTATTTAACCATAGAGCAAAAATACGATGACAACGGCATGTTAAATGAAGCATTTTCTTTTTATTCCTTATGGAATCGCTTATTGGACTCTTTAGTTACTGAAGAAACCTCTAAAGAACAACAGAGCCAAAAAGATGAAGAAGGCGAGATTTTTAGACTGTTTGAACAAGAATTCGGTAGATTTTTATCCCCAATGGAAAGTGAAACGATTTCCATGTGGTTTGATCAAGATCAGTTATCTCCTGAGCTCATTCGTGCGGCTTTAAAAGAAGCCGTCTTAGCACAAAAAATGAGCTTGAGATACATTGACCGCATTTTATTTGAATGGAAAAAGAAAAATGTAAAGACGTTAAGTGATGTAGAAAAGCAGGCGAGTCAATATCGCTCAGCTCCTGCACGTTCTACAACGTCTGAAACAACACGTACAGAAAAGGTACCTTTCTATAATTGGTTAGAAGAACGCGAATAAGGATGTGAATGTATGTTATCAAAAGCACAATGGGAAATTTGCTTATCCGAAATGGAGAGAATGTTTCCAGATGCGCATTGCGAACTGGTTCATTCCAATCCATTTGAATTATTAGTGGCGACTTTATTGTCTGCACAGTGTACGGATGTATTAGTGAATAAAGTGACTCCTGGCTTGTTTGCTAAATATAAGAGCCCAGAAGATTACTTGGCTGTGTCAGTAGAAGAATTACAAAATGATATTCGCTCAATTGGTTTGTTTCGCAATAAAGCAAAAAACATACAGGCATTATCCCGTTTGTTAATAGACAACTTTGATGGACAAGTCCCAGCGAATCGAGAATTGTTAACGACATTCCCTGGTGTTGGCCGTAAAACCGCAAATGTAGTCCTTTCAGTTGCATTCGATGTACCAGCATTAGCTGTAGACACCCATGTTGAACGTGTATCAAAAAGATTAGGTCTATGCAGGTGGAAGGATTCAGTTTTACAAGTTGAAGAAACCATTATGAAAAAGACACCGATTGATAAGTGGTCTAAAACTCATCATCAGCTGATTTTCTTTGGTCGCTATCATTGCAAAGCACAAAACCCACAATGTCCGACCTGTCCCTTATTGGCTTTATGTCGAGAAGGGAAGAAACGGATCGCTAGGGAAGTATCTGCAAAATAAAAAGAAGTGAATCCATAAGTGGATTCGCTTCTTTTCTGTTTTTAAGGTGTATCAGAAGATGATGTGTCTGCTTCTTCATCTTCAGGAGGTGTAGTTTCGTCACCTTCATCAGCTGGAGGTTCTTCTTCATCTGAACCGCCACCATCATCATCGGTGCCGCCATCATCCGATTCACCTTCGTCATCATCATTTCCGTTACCGTTACCGTTACCGTTTCCATTTCCATTGCCATTACCATTACCATCATTTCCAGAATTCTCATCATCTGAATTTTCTTCTTCAGGTTCTGGTTCAACTTCTTCGGCTTTAATTTCTAATGTTGCAGAAGCTGGTTCGCTTCGAACATCATCAGCAATTGCGACTACGATAAATGTATAAGATTTCCCTGGTTCAATCCCTTGAACAATTAATCCTTTTTGGTCAGTTGTTTGAAGGACTGTAGCTCCAGCACCATCTACTGATACGGAAATTTCAAAGGAAACAGATACATCATCTTTGCCACGTTTTGGTTTTTTATGGTCCCAAGAAAGAGTGGCTGTTTGATCGCCTTCGCTATAATCTGCTTTTAATTTTGAAGGTGCTTCAATTTCAATTTGTTCGTATGTTTCAGAAACTTGTGTTGGCTCACTACCACGAACAAATAATTCTGTTTGCTTCAATTCATCAGGCGTGTAATCACTAGCTAAGCGAAGGGGAGAAGACCCAAGTTCAATTGTAGCTTCAATAACAGAATTTGGTCGTTTGAACTTCGCCGTTTCTTTATTTGCTGAAACATCTGTCATAACTGATTTAAATAAACGTTGTGCAAATGTGCGTTCATTTCTATCAGCAGTGTTAATTCCCTTATCTCTTTTCTCATATCCCGTCCAAACAGAAATTGAGTAATTCGTTGAGTAACCAGCGAACCAAACATCAGGTGCATAGCTACTACCAAGATTGTATTTTTCTTTTTCTTCTTGAGAATAATTGGTTGTACCCGTTTTACCAGCAATATCAACGCCAGGAACAGCAGCTGCAGCTCCTGAAGCGCCTCGACGCTCACTTACAACATCACGTAGCATATCGGTCACCATATAAGCAGTTGAATCTTTCATAGCTGGTGTTGGTTTTGGTTCGAATGAACGTTTTGTTTTACCATCACGGTATTCAATTGATCGAATCGTGTACGGTTCAGTGTAAATTCCCGAGTTACCGAATGCGGCATAAGCAGCAGCTAAATCAATTGTATTCATTCCTGCAAATCCGCCAATGGCAGATGATTCATTTCCTAATTTTTCAGTAGGCATACCAAGAGCACTAGCAAAATCTTTGCGTTTTTCTAAATCAACTTCTCGGAAAGTTTTAACAGCAGGAACGTTTCTAGAGCGATACAATGCCTCACGAATGGTCATCTCACCTAAATACTCTCCGTCGAAATTATTAATTTGTTGCTCAGAATTTGAGTAAGTAATACGTTCATCATTGGTGGTTTGACCAGTAGACCAGCTTAAATATTCAATCGCAGGGCCATAATCTACTAGTGGCTTAGCCGTAGATCCAATATGTCGATCCTTGCGATCTTCTGCGAAATTAAGTCCACGGTCTGGACCATAATCACGTCCACCACCAATTGCAACAATCGCACCAGTTTTAGTATCAATAACGGTCATACCAGCTTGCATGTTTTCTGTAGGGAAGTTTTCACCCTTAAGAGCATTTTCTACTGATTCTTGTGCTTTAGGATCAAGGGTTGTATAGACCTTTAAACCGTCAGATAAAGAATCTCCGTCACTTTTGCGTTCAATTTCGTTTAATACAACATCAAGGTAAGCATCATACTTTTTAGTACCAGCTGCTTGAACTTTTTCTGCTGGCAATAATCCTTCGGCAATAGGAATAGCTTGAGCTTTTTCCATTTCAGCCTTTGTGATTTTACCATGCTGTTCCATTAAGCGAAGGACAATATTACGACGCTTTTCAGCAGATTCAGGATGCTTGAAAGGGTTAAAATTATTCGGACTTTGTGGCATACCGGCTAATAAAGCCACTTCATGTAATTGTAAATCTTTTAATTCACGACCATAGAAAGATTGTGATGCCGTACCAAAACCATAAATTCGTCCAGACATTAAGACTTTGTTAAAGTACATTTCAAAGATTTCTTCTTTTTCATATTCTTGTTCTAATTGATAGGCTAGGTATGCCTCTTGCGCTTTACGTTTTAAGGTTTTTTCATTTTGTAAAAATGAGTTCTTAATTACTTGTTGTGTTAACGTACTAGCTCCTTGAGAACCGAAGCCGCTAGTGAAGTTTGCAATAACAGCACCACCTAAACGGTAGAAGTCAATTCCCATATGGTCATAGAATCGAACATCTTCAGTCGCTAAGATCGCATCTTCCATTAATTTCGGGATTTCTTCATAACCGACATAATCACGATTTTCTGCTCCAAATGTCGCAAATAATTCGTTATTTATATCATAAACTTCAGTTGAAATCGGATCTTTCAGATTCTCTTCTTCTAATGCAGGAGCGGAGCTTGCATAAAATGCAAATAAACCAGCACCAAATAATAACCCGGCAAGTCCTATAATAATGACTGCCATAATGATTTTTTTAAACAATCCCTTTTTAGATGATTGTTTTGATTTCTTTTGTTTCTCTAATTCTTTTCTACGTTGTCCACGAGAACTTTTGTTTTCACTCACGAACGTCTCCTCACTTTCAAAGCTACACAGATTCTTGTGCTAGCATTTTTGTTACAGTCTTCAAATAATCAATCCTAGGAAATGCGCTTGGAGTAATTTCGAATCCTTGGTTCTCGAATTCTTCTAGGGGGATTGATTTTCTTCCATTGCGTATCATAAGATCCCAGGCGATTTTAAGAGGCTGGAATGGGTATAAAAAATACCGATTAATCGATGAAAATCGTACGATTAAAAAAGTTACTCCCTTTTGTTCTATCACTTTCATCATATGGTCTATTTGATGGGCATGAATATTTTTTAAAGGAAACGAAGTCTTATTTTGCGTCTCTTTCGCTTCAAAGTCAATATGCACACCTTCCCAAACACCATTGAAATCAGTTGTAGAAGCAGTTCTGTAGTAAGCCTCTTTAATAACGGCTGCACTTCTAGAAGGGTATTCAACTTTTACTACTTGAATAGGAACAGGCTTCTTATGAATAACTGCCCGACCTTGTTGAAGATAGTATTCGTTCGATTCATTTATTTCATCCTCTAAGGTTTTTCCCCTGTTACTGTATGTGTAATCCTTATTTTTCACTTTTTCTAAAGTTTTTTTTTGTGGGCTATAAGATTTTCCGTTTGGGTACTTAATGACCATCGTAACCACCTCGCATATCATCTATCATACCACACCATATTAGACGTATTGAGCCTTAAAAGGTTGCGATGAGCATTGTCGATTCCGAAGAAGTTTTGTCTTATTGCTACTAGTTTTGTCAGGCGTATAGGTTTTTCAGTCAAAACATGAAATGATAACGAAAAGGGAGGGATCCACCATGAAAAAAATAGAAGAAATGATTGAACAGCTATCTTTGTTAGAACATATTTTAGAAGTTCGTTTTCTACAAGAAAGATCCCAGCAAGCATCAACCATCATTGAAAAAGGACATGTACTAGGAAGAGTTTTGAAAGAGGCTGAAGAAACTGTGAAATGGAATGTTTGTTCCCGTAAAAGTGGTTAAATGACGCGATATTTGATAATATAAAGAGAAAAAGGGAGTTGACCGTCATGTCATTATTACACCAAACAAATTTGGTTTATCAAGAGAGTCAACTTTGTTTAGCGCGCCATCTGCAAATGCGTGAAGATGACGCAACTCCGGATTTCTTCGAAACCGTTAAACCGCATGCCGATCATTGGCACTCTTTTCTTATTCAATGGAGAGAAGATTCAAGAGTATGGATTGAAGAAAATCGACCTAAATACATAAGAATCCAACAAATTGATGCCGCAATTGAGGCTTTTAATCAATATTTAGTCCAATCTTTTTATAAAGAAACAGGGAAAAAACGATTTGCACAATCTATTCAATCGACTTGCTATACCTTACAAACCTTTATGAATGCGATTGAACAGGCAGGTGAACAACAAGATGCGAACTAACTTATCAATTGCTGAATTACTAAAAGAATGGAAATCAGATGCAGTGATGAAAGAACGGATTGTGCATTGGCATACCGTTCCAGAAAAACCAGCTAGTTTAGCAGATTTCCCTGCAGATTTACATGAATCCATCGTTTCTGCATTAAAAAAACGCGGCATTACAAAATTGTATTCGCATCAAAGAGAAGCATATGAATTAGCGAGAGCTAACCAATCATTTACGGCAATCACCCCTACAGCTTCAGGAAAGTCATATTGTTATCACTTACCAGTATTGCAGTCCATTATTGAAAATCCGGCGTCTAGAGCTTTGTATTTGTTTCCAACAAAAGCTCTAGCTCAAGACCAAAAATCAGATCTGCATGAACTGATCGAACAGATGGATCAATCCATTTTAAGTTATACATTTGATGGTGATACTGCTCCAGCCATACGTACAAAAGTTAGAAAAGCAGGACATATCGTCTTAACCAATCCTGATATGCTTCATAGTGGGATTTTGCCTCATCATACGAAGTGGGTTTCATTATTTGAAAACCTTAAATACATTGTCATTGATGAATTACATACATATAAGGGTGTCTTTGGAAGTCATGTAGCACATGTTATTCGTCGATTAAAAAGGATTTGTGCTTATTATGGAAGCAATCCTATTTTCATCTGTACATCAGCAACCATCTCAAATCCGAAAGAACTTGCAGAGTCTTTAACAAATGAAACGCATCAGTTAATCAGCAAAAACGGGGCACCCGCCGGGATTAAAAATTTCATTTTTTATAATCCTCCAATTGTGCACCCGACTTTTGGTATACGAAGAAGTGCCATTTTAGAAGTGAGAGATTTAGCTAAAAGACTCTATAAAGAAAATATCCAAACGATTGTCTTTGCAAAGAGTAGAGTAAGAGTCGAAATGTTAGTGACTTATTTAAAAGAACTTTCTAAAAAGAAAATTCAAGATGAATCCATTCGAGGATATCGAGGCGGTTACCTGCCGTCTGAAAGAAGAGAAATAGAAAAAGGGTTAAGAAATGGAACGATTCAAACCGTCGTCAGTACAAATGCATTAGAGTTAGGGGTTGATATCGGCCAACTTCAAGCATGCATTATGACTGGTTATCCTGGTAACATCGCAAGTGCTTGGCAGCAGGCAGGTAGAGCTGGTCGACGTCAAGATGAAGCGCTTATTATTTATGTTGCTCAATCTACCGCATTAGACCAATATATTGTTAATAACCCTGGTTATCTTTTAGGACAATCACCTGAAGAAGCGCGAATCCATCCAGAGAATTTAATCATCTTAATGGATCATTTAAAATGTGCATCTTTTGAATTGCCATTTTCTATGACCGATCAATATGGAGAATTTGAAATTCAAGAGTTATTAGCTTACTTAGAAGATGAAGGTATATTAGTCCGTACTTCTGATAAATGGCACTGGATGAGTGATCGTTTTCCAGCACATGAAATTAGTTTACGTTCTGCTTCGCAAGAAAATGTCGTGATTATTGATCAAACAGTTCCTGCAGCAACAAAAGTTCTTGGCGAAATGGATCGATATAGTTCGATGACACTTCTTCATGAAGAAGCAATCTATTTGCACCAAGGGATTCAATTCCAAGTTGAAAAATTAGACTGGGAAGAAAAGAAAGCCTTTGTTCGAGAAGTGGACGTTGATTATTTTACGGACGCAAATTTGGCGGTCGAATTAAAAGTAATGAGTGAAGACAAAGTGATTGAATTTGAACAAGCTTCTATTTATTATGGGGATGTATCTATATTAGCCATGGCTACGATATTCAAGAAAATTCGATTTGATAGTCATGATAATATTGGTTCTGGACCAATTCAATTACCACCAGAAGAACTTCACACATCGTCGAGTTGGATTAGTTTTAATCGTCCCAAAACATGGACAGATTCTATGTTATCAGATGCCATGACGGGAACAGCTACTTCGATCGGGTTATTCGTACCTTTATTTGTTCAATGTGACCGAAGAGATATTCATGTAGTTGCACAAGTCAAATCGACACATTCTGAATTACCAACTTTCTACGTATACGATAGTTACCCAGGCGGAATTGGGATTAGTGAGCGTGTGTATGAAGTTTGGCCAACCTTATTAGAACATGTGTATCAACATGTAAAGAATTGTCCATGCGATCAAGGGTGCCCGGCATGTATTGGAGCTCAAGAAGCGAGCATCGGTATGAAAGACGATGTTTTGAATTTATTAGCTTATCTACAATTACAATAAAAAAGGTGACCTTTATGTCATTCGAAAAGAATTTATTACAAATGAAAAAATTAATCAAAAAAAAGCCAGCGAAAGAAACGTCGTTGGCTTCTTTTGTTATGCCTAATCCTCCTGCATATTTAGAGACTTGGAAGGACGCGGGATTAGAAGTTATCGAAAATCAATTTGGCCTGGTTTTTGTGAAGAAGACGGTTTATTCTCCTCAATTTTTTCACGGTTCCTTTAAACTATCAGATGTTTTCCATGCTTTCGAATTATGGAACCAACTAGAAGAACATCCCATATCTACAAATGGACAAAATGTTGTTTTCTTTGATACCGAAACGACGGGATTAAAAGGAACTGGTACATATATCTTTTTAAGTGGTCAGTTAGTTTTTAAAAATAATCAATTCGAATTAACTCAACATGTAATGGCGGATCCAAGTCATGAAACCGCCTTTTTATATGAAACTGGATTGTGGAAGCCAAATCAAACCGTCATTACATACAATGGAAAAAGTTTTGATTGGCCGCAGCTTGAAACAAGATGGACGCTAAACCGAACATATTTACCGAAATTATCAGTCCCACATCATATCGATTTACTTCACGGATCTAGAAGGGTGTGGAAAGGTGATTTAACTCAATTTAAATTAACAAGTATCGAAGTTGAAAAGCTAGGATTTACACGCATTGGAGATATTCCTGGTTATTTAGCTCCGATTATATATTTAGATGCTGTAAAAAATGGCGACCCACATGCTTTGTTAAAAGTACTACACCATAATGAATGGGATATTCTATCGTTGCTTACGTTATTTATCCATTCTTCGAAATTGCTATTAGAAGAGTCTTATACAGAGACTGCATTGACTTCAACGAACATTGGTAAATGGTTTGCCGATTTAAAAATGTATGAAAAAAGTCAGGATCAATTCGATCAAATCACTTCGACGTATGAAAAAGAAGAGGCATCAATGGCTTTTTATTACATAGGATTTAATTATAAGCGTTTTAATCGGAAGGAAGATGCGTATCAATCGTTTAAAAACGCATTACTTCATTTACCACTTCGATTTAAAATAAATGCGTATGAAGAACTTGCAAAAATCGATGAACATTTGTTTAAACGATTTGATCAAGCGATTATTTATTCACATGAAGCTCTTAAATTAATTGAAGCAATACCTGAATTGACTGACACTAAAAAGATAAAACTAAAGAATGCATTTGAAAAACGTTTGAATCGACTTTTGAAGAAGGTAAAATAGGATTAGCTTAGTGAAATTAAAATCCATGTCACCAAAAGGCGGGCAGAAGAAATAATCACAGTAGATGTAAATAATTAAAATATTTCCCGGGCAACCGCAACCTTCGACAGAAATAATTGTAAGAATAGAACGTAAAAATCTAAAATATGATATAATTAGACAAGGTATGCAAAGATGGAAGGACGATGAATATGGAATCAAAATTAAACTCTAAAGATATTTTGGAAAAAGAATTTAAAACGGGACTACGTGGCTATAATCAAGATGACGTAGACCAATTTTTAGACGATATTATTCAAGATTATGAAACATTTGAAATGACAATCGCTTCATTAAAAGCTGAAAACAAACGTTTACATGAAGAATTATTAGATGCACCAAAACGACAAGTTTCGTCACCTTCTAATGGCTCAACGAACTTTGATATTTTAAAAAGATTATCAAATCTTGAAAAACATGTATTCGGAAGTAAGTTGTACGAATAATTGAACATCCCGAGAGTCATTGTTTTTCTAACAAAAATCTTGTATAATGAAGAAACCATTTAGTGAATCCAGGTAATCGCTGCAACGCTTGACGTTGTAGAGGAAAGTCCATGCTCGCACGGGTCTGAGATGACCGTAGTGTTCGTGCTTAGCCAAAAAATAAGCTAAGGCAGTGTAAAAGCTGACGGCGGGAACAACACCTAAGTCTTCGGATATGGTCTAGGTTCTCTGAAAGTGCCACAGTGACGGAGCTGACTCGGAAACGTTTCAGGTGGAACGAGGTAAACCCCACGAGCGAGAAACCCAAATTATGGTAGGGG
>NZ_JBYNRN010000033.1:0-192424 GCF_057785155.1 Paenisporosarcina sp. | reverse complement strand
CCAAGTGCAGCGATTACCGCGGCTTTAAATGCGGGACTCATGTCCATAATGACAACTTCAACCTTGGCTCCGTACTTTTGGAGATAGTGTTTAATCGTCTTCTTATAACGATTTGGTAAAATGTCGATTGGTTCTTTTGTGACGCCATCGGCGATAATCAGTTGATATTTCCCTTCTCGCGTATCGCCTTTGTATTCATCAATCGCAATTACTTTCGGTAGTTCTCTTACTTCTGTAATCTCACTTTCAGCTAGTTCGTCAAAGCGACGTACAATGGTCGAGGAAGAAGTGCCGTAAATATCAGCTGTTTCTTTAAAAGTTTTCCCCTTGATACTTCGAATCTTAACCGCACGATTCCATTCACTTGAAAATCGTTGATACCTTTGAATAAAGGAATTCTTCTCAAAGAATTTCTTCCCGCAACTACAAACATAACGACGTTTCCGATAAAAGATAACCGAAAGACGTTCAAATATTTTAAGATGTTTAATCTTTTGAATCCGATAGTCATGAACCTTATTTGTGATCGCCAAACATGATGGACATGAGTGAGGCGTGAGCTCCATTTCAACATGAAAAGCTACCCTGTCTTCAATCTTTTCCATTTTAGTTACTAGAACATCTTCTAAACCCGGCAAAAACATGTTAAAATTCATCTGCACGCATCTCCAATCTTACTTGTTTCTCGTCAATTCAAGTATATAAGATATGGATGATGTCGTGCTTTTTTCATGCGCTAAATTGTGTGCTTACCCCAACATTTATTATAGAACCAAAAATCAAAAAAAACGGGCAAAAGGAAGTATTCCTCTGCCCGTTTTTTGCTTAAAGATTAGATGTTACCCTCATTAACGTTGATACGATTCATTGCGCGTTTTAACGATAATTCCGCACGTTTGAAATCGACGTCGTCTTGTTTTGATAAGTTTAGACGTTCTTCTGCACGTTTCATTGCTTCTTTAGCACGGTTGATATCAATCGTGCTAGAGACTTCAGCTGATGGAGCAAGGATAGAAACCTGATCTGGACGAACCTCAAGGAACCCGCCACTAACTGCGACGATGTCTGTTTGATTGTCTTTCTTCAGTCGAATAGCACTCACTTCTAGAGGAGCTACCATCGGAATATGACCAGGTAAAATACCGATTTCACCAGTAGTAGTATTAGCAATAATCATGTTGACTTCTGAATCGTATACCGGGCCGTCGGGAGTGACAATATTGACTTTGATGGTCTTCATTTTTTCCCCTCCTGGTCCCTGTTATTAAACTTCAACGCCCATGCTTTTCGCTTTTTCGATTACTTCTTCAATACGACCCACTAAACGGAATGCATCTTCAGGTAAGTGATCATATGTTCCTTCAAGAATTTGTTTAAACCCTTGAATTGTTTCTTTAACTGGAACGTAAGAACCTTTTTGACCTGTAAATTGCTCAGCTACGTGGAAGTTTTGTGATAAGTAGAATTGAATTCGACGTGCACGGTTAACCGTTAACTTGTCTTCATCAGATAACTCATCCATACCAAGGATCGCAATGATATCTTGTAATTCTTTGTAACGTTGAAGTGTAGATTGAACTTGGCGAGCTACTGAGTAATGTTCTTCACCAACGATTTCAGGTGACAATGCACGTGAAGTCGAAGCCAAAGGATCTACCGCTGGGTAGATACCCATTTCAGATAGTTTACGCTCTAAGTTAGTTGTTGCATCTAAGTGAGCAAATGTCGTAGCAGGAGCTGGATCCGTATAGTCATCGGCTGGTACGTAGATTGCTTGAATCGACGTTACTGAACCTTTGTTCGTAGACGTAATACGCTCTTGTAATTGACCCATTTCTGTAGCAAGAGTTGGTTGGTAACCAACGGCTGAAGGCATACGACCTAGTAAGGCAGAAACCTCAGAACCTGCTTGTGTGAAACGGAAGATATTATCGATGAACAATAGTACGTCTGCACTTTGGTCATCACGGAAATACTCAGCCATTGTTAAACCAGTCAAGGCAACACGCATACGTGCACCAGGCGGCTCGTTCATTTGACCGAATACCATTGCTGTTTTCTTAATAACGCCTGAATCGCTCATCTCATGGAATAAGTCATTTCCTTCACGCGTACGCTCACCAACACCTGCGAATACCGAGATACCACCATGTTCTTGAGCGATGTTATTAATTAATTCCTGGATTAAAACTGTTTTACCAACACCGGCACCACCGAAGAGACCGATTTTACCACCTTTAATATATGGTGCTAATAAGTCTACTACTTTGATACCTGTTTCAAGAATTTCAACTTCAGTTGAAAGATGCTCGAAAGTTGGAGCTAAACGGTGAATCGGGTCACGGCGTAATTCAGCCGGAATTTCTTCACCTAAGTCAATTACTTCACCAAGTACGTTAAATACACGACCTAATGTGATATCACCAACTGGAACTGTAATTGCAGAACCAGCGTCTGTTACGTCAGCACCACGTTTTAAGCCATCAGTAGATGACATCGCAACTGTACGTACAGAGTCGTCACCAAGATGTAACGCAACTTCAAGAGTTAACGTTGTAGGTTCTTGGTTTGGACGTTCAATCGTAACTGTCAAAGCATTGTAGATTGCTGGTAAGTGTCCATTGTCAAACTTAACGTCAACAACGGGACCCATTACTTGAAGAACGTGTCCTTTGTTCATACTTGTACCCTCCTGTCCTACTTAATACTTCTATTCTAGAGCCGCTACGCCGCCTACGATTTCCGTAATTTCTTGGGTAATCGCTGCTTGTCGTGCACGGTTAAATTGTAATGTTAATGAACTAATTAATTCACTAGCGTTATCGGTTGCACTCTTCATTGCTGTCATACGTGCAGCATGTTCACTTGCTTTACCGTCAAGTAGAGCACCGTAGATCAAGCTTTCCGCATATTGTGGAAGAAGTACTTCAAGAATTGCATCGCCAGAAGGCTCGAATTCATATGAAGCAGTTGAACTTGATGTTTCGATGTCCGTTAAAGGTAGCACCTTTTTCTCTGTAACGTCTTGTTGAATGGCGCTAACAAAATGGTTGTAGTACATATAAAGTTCATCATACGTACCTTCTGTGAACATACCAACAGCCTTGCGCGCAATTTCCTTAATATCAGCAAATGAAGGTTGGTCAGGCAATGCGACCATACTTTCAATTACTGAAAATCCGCGTTTTGTGAAAAAATCACGGCCAACACGGCCAACTGCAAAGATGACAAATTGATCATTTGATGTATGACGTTCACGGATTGCATTTGTAACAACGCGTAACACGTTACTGTTATATGCACCAGCAAGTCCACGATCAGATGTAATAACAAGGTAAGCAGTTTTTGCTACAGGACGAGAAGTTAACATTGGATGTCCACTGTCTTGTGTTCCTGATGCAATCGCGCCAACGACTTCTTGAATTTTTGCCATGTAAGGTACGAATGATTTCGCATTCAACTCTGCACGGTTTAATTTTGAAGCCGACACCATTTGCATAGCTCTTGTAATTTGACTTGTCTTTTTAGTCGATGTTATTCGGCTTTTTATGTCGCGTAATGATGCCACTGGTATTTCACCACCTTATCGTTTTTTATTCATCCAAAAAGATTATTCTGATTTAGCAAATGTCTTCTTAAACGCAGAGATCGCGTTTACTAAGTCTTCGTCAGCAGGAAGATCTTTTGTTGTACGGATGTGATCAATAACGTTAGTGTGGTTTGAATCTAACCAGCTATATAATTCGTTTTCGAAACGAACGATATCTTGCACGGCAATATCATCTAAATGACCACGTGTTAGAGCGTAAAGAATGACAACTTGTTTTTCAACCTTAATTGGTTTGTTCAAGTCTTGTTTCAATACTTCTACTGTACGTGCACCACGGTTTAATTTAGCTTGAGTTGCTTTATCCAAATCAGAACCAAATTGTGCGAATGCTTCAAGTTCACGGAATGCAGCTAAGTCAAGACGTAGTGTACCCGCAACTTTTTTCATTGCTTTAATTTGAGCTGAACCACCAACACGTGATACTGAAAGACCCGCGTTGATTGCTGGACGAACGCCTGAGAAGAATAAGTCAGATTGTAAGAAGATCTGTCCATCCGTAATCGAAATTACGTTTGTTGGAATATAAGCAGAGATATCTCCAGCTTGCGTTTCAACGAATGGAAGAGCTGTAATCGAACCTGCTCCAAGTGTTTCATTCAATTTCGCAGCACGCTCTAATAAACGGCTATGAAGGTAGAATACATCCCCTGGATATGCTTCACGACCTGGAGGACGACGAAGTAATAGTGAAAGTTCACGGTAAGCCGCAGCTTGTTTTGATAAATCATCATAAACAACTAATACGTGCTTACCTTCGAACATGAACTCTTCTGCCATTGTGATCCCTGTGTATGGAGCTAGGAATAGCAATGGAGCTGGTTGAGATGCCGAAGCAGTAACAACGATTGTGTATTCTAAAGCGCCGTTTTTACGAAGCGTTTCAACTACGTTACGTACAGTCGATTCTTTTTGACCGATTGCTACGTAAATACAAATCATGTTTTGGTCAGCTTGGTTAAGAATAGTATCAATTGCAACAGATGTTTTACCTGTTTGACGGTCACCGATGATCAACTCACGTTGACCACGACCGATTGGCACAAGTGCATCAATCGCTTTAATACCTGTTTGTAATGGCTCATGAACCGATTTACGTGCCATAACACCTTGTGCTGGGCTTTCGATCGGGCGAGTTCTTGTTGTGCTGATTGGGCCTAACCCATCAACTGGTTGTCCAAGTGGATTGACTACACGGCCAATCAATTCTGGTCCAACTGGTACTTCCATAATACGGCCTGTACGACGTACTTCATCGCCTTCTTTGATATCTGAATATGGTCCTAGAATAACGATACCAACATTGTTAGCTTCTAAGTTTTGTGCCATACCCATAACACCGGTAGAGAATTCAATTAACTCTCCAGCCATGACGTTGTCGAGACCATGAGCACGAGCGATACCGTCACCAATTTGGATAACTGTACCAACATCGCTAACTTTCATCTCAGATTGATAATTTTCAATCTGCTGCTTAATCAGAACACTGATTTCTTCAGCTTTGATGCTCATGTATGTCACCTCTTTCATTTCATAATATTAACCAATAAGTTGTTTTTTCAAGCGGTCTAGCTTCGTGCTAACACTGCTGTCAAAGATACGGTTACCGATTTGAAGACGCATGCCACCAATAAGTGATGGATCAATTTCGTTTTCAATTCGTAAAGATTGCTTGCCTACTTTGTGCGCAAATGCAGAAGATATTGCTGCACGCTCATCATCTGTTAATGGACGAGTTGAGAATACTTTTGCATCTTCAATGCCTTGAGCTTCGTTGGCAAGTTTAGCGAATTCAGTTGCAACTGCAACAGTTTCGTTAATTCGGTTACGGTCAATCAATACTTGAAGTGTATTCACTACAAGTGGATTGGCTTTCGCGAATAATTCACGGATAATTTCTTTCTTGCGAGATAAAGAAAGTTTCGGTGTTGCAAGCAAAACTTGCAATTCACGATTTTCTTTAAAAACCACTTTCACTTCACGAAGATCTTCTTCAATAGAAGCTAATTGGTTATGTTGTTGTGCTAATTCAAACAATGCTAAAGCATAACGTTTGGCTGCAGTTGATTGACTCACCCTACATCGCCTGCCTTCGCAATCGTTTCTTCGATTAACGCACGGTTATCTTCCTCAGAAATTTCTTTCCCAAGAACTTTAGATGCTGCAAGAACAGATAGAGAGACAACTTCTTCGCGAACTGCTGCGATTGCTTTCTCTTTTTCTGTTTCGATTTCACGGACAGCTGATTCTTTCAAACGGCTAGCTTCAGCACGTGCAACAGTGATGATTTCTTCACGTTGTACGTCACCTTGTTTCTTCGCGTTTTCAACAATCGCTTGTGCTTCTGTACGTGCTTCTTTCAACAAACTACGTTGTTCCTCTAATAATTGCTGTGATTCTTGACGGCTATTTTCAGCTGCTTCAATTTCACTCGCAATCAAATCTTCACGTTGCTTCATTACTCCCATCAACGGGCCCCAAGCGAATTTTTTCAGAAGGAGCATCAAGATGATGAAAATAATCAAAGTAGCAAAGATGTCACCTGTGTTCAAGAATTTAACTTCATGACCATCAGACGCATTCAATACGAGATAATCCAAAAACACGATTGTTTCACTCCCTTCAAGAGCTTCATTCTATGTGTGAATCTAATTAGATGTATTTCCAACTTAAAGTTACTAAATAGTATCTTTTCATAAGAGAATGGCGAAGGTTCAACTTCGCCATTTTATAAAACCGACTACAAATTAAGCGTTTAAAGCGATGAACGCGATAACTGCAGCGATGATTGGAAGTGCCTCAACTAATGCAACCCCGATGAACATTGTTGTTTGAAGAACGCCACGAGCTTCTGGTTGGCGAGCGATACCTTCAACTGTTTTTGAAACGATTAATCCGTTACCAATACCTGCACCAAGTGCACCTAAACCGATTGCGATAGCTGCTGCTAATAAACCTACTGAACCTGTCATAATAAAATTTCCTCCTTGGAATATGTGTTTTTTTGTGTTAATTGTTCAAATGAATGAACAGTATATTAATGGTCGTGACTCACTTTGTGAGCCATATAAACCATCGTTAACATAACGAAGATAAACGATTGGATTGCTCCAACGAAAATCGAGAAACCTTGCCAAGCAAGTGTTGGTACAATAACTCCGAAGAAACCTAAGAAGCTTGCTCCACCTATAGTAGCTAGTAAGCCGAGTAGGATTTCCCCTGCATAAATGTTTCCGTAAAGACGAAGACCGAGTGTCAACGTATTCGCGAACTCTTCAATTACTTTTAAAGGTGCTAAGAATGGAAGTGGACGTAAGTAGTCTTTTCCGTATTCTTTCAACCCTTTCATTTGGATCGCATAGAAGTGTGTTAATACAACCACCATTGTTGCAAGTGTCATAGCTACTAGTGGATCAGCTGTTGGTGATTTCCACCATAACTCTCCGTTAACTATGATAGCGAATGGAAGACCTAACATGTTTGCCACGAAGATAAACATAATTAGTGTAATTCCAAGCACATGGAAACGACCACCTGTGTTCCAGTCCATGTTGCTCTTGATAATACCTTTTACGAAGTCCATAACCCACTCCATAAAGTTTTGCATACCAGTCGGTTTTAAACTCAATTTACGTGTAGCAAACACAGCAATTAAGAAAACAATTAGTGCGGTAACTGATAGCATCAAAACGTTAGACAGATTGAACGTAAGTCCAAGCCATGTAACCGTCGGATTCTCATGATGCACGATGCATTCACCTCTCTTTCACAATTCGATTAATGGTGTTTCACATGGTATACAATTCTGTCTACAAGTAAGTAAACATACGGAATCATCAACCCAATGACCGTGCTTCCTAAATGAAATTGTTCAGGAACAGACATCGCAACCGCCACAGCCGCTATTCCAGAGGCGAACCTCATAGCAGTGCCGAGTGATTTGACTTTCTTCCCTTCATTTAAAGAGCGGTCGAATTTTTCCAATCTCCGTACGAGGAGCCAAAAGTTATACAACCCAAAGAGGGCGCCTAATGCTAAGCCAGCAAACACAGTTTGGTATGGAGTAAAACCCCAGCCAAGTGCACAGAATGCGAGCAAAAAAAATATAAGTTTCTTTTGCCTTTGATATACTTGCTGTAAACCTTGCATAGATTATGTATCTCCTGAATCGTATTTTCGAATGGACAGAATTACGGCTGTCACACCAGCAGCGAGGCCAATGAACAGACATAGCACTAAAAATAACGGGGTGGTGCCTATTTTGCTGTCGAGCCACATACCTGTGTACACACCGATTAAAATAGAACCAACAAGTTGTGAGACAATAGCCGAATAAAGGGCCATTGCGTGTAAAGGACGTCGATTTGGACGCATGATGATCCTCACGTTTTTTGCAAGTTTTGTAAAAACCGCGAATCTAGTAGAAAGCAGATATAACAAGGTTTCTTCACATAATTTCTCTGTGAAAGCCCTCTCATTCATACCCTTTGTAAGCATACAATAGGGGTAATTTGATGTCAATTGATTCCCGTGAAAAACTTCACAAACTACAAGGGCTCGACATATTGTCGACAAATTTTAGGCACAGCAGGATGAGTTGTTATATTTTCGAATTTTTACATATGCACTCGTCACCTCGCTATATACTCAACGTCTCTTTACTATTGAAGAGTATTGAGATGGTAGTTCACCTAGTTAACTTGGCTATGAAACGCGTTTGATTGATAAAATGGTGAGTTTGATTGATAAATCGTCAGTTTGATTGATAAATCTCTAATTTGATTGATAAACCCGTCAGATTGATTGATAAATTTAAAAAACCAATTCTACTTAATAAAAATCGTCTCATTAACCAAGTGAGCTTTGCATTGAAACAAACTTCTTTTAACTAGTAGCGCAGCGAAAATCAGAACAACTC
Source organism: Paenisporosarcina sp. (assembly GCF_057785155.1). Classification (NCBI taxonomy): domain Bacteria; kingdom Bacillati; phylum Bacillota; class Bacilli; order Caryophanales; family Caryophanaceae; genus Paenisporosarcina; species Paenisporosarcina sp. The sequence continues at coordinate 183,899 of NZ_JBYNRN010000033.1, read as the reverse complement.
AATTATACGCCTTCTACCAATCCACTCAATCGATTTCCAGCATTTTTTTGTCTACAAACTAAAAGGAACTGCAAAAGCAGTTCCTTTTTCATTTAGTTTTTAGTTAAATAATCTTTTAAAGCTACAACAATTCTTCTTGATGCTTCGCCATCACCGTATGGGTTAGAGGCTTTTGACATTAAAGCGTATGCCGCTTCGTCAGTTAATAGCTCTTTCGCCATTCCGTAAATAGTTTCTTCATCTGTACCTGCTAACTTCAGTGTTCCTGCAGCAATCCCTTCAGGACGTTCTGTTGTATCACGTAATACAAGAACCGGTTTTCCTAATGAAGGAGCTTCTTCTTGAACGCCACCAGAATCCGTCAAAATAATAAATGAACGTGCTGCGAAGTTATGGAAATCTAAAACTTCAAGCGGTTCAATTAGATGAATTCGAGGATCGTTACCTAATACTTCATTGGCAACTTCTCTTACAGCAGGATTCATATGCACTGGGTAAACCACTTGCAGATCATCATGCTCTTCAATTAATCGCTTAATTGCACGGAACATATTTCGCATAGGTTGTCCTAGATTTTCACGACGGTGAGCCGTTAACAAAATCATGCGGTCTGAACCGATTTTGTCTAGTACAGGATGCGTATATTCTTCACGTACAGTTGTTTTCAGTGCATCAATGGCCGTATTACCAGTAACCACGATTCGATCTTCTGGTTTATTTTCTCGGCGTAAATTATCTGCAGAAACTTCTGTCGGTGAAAAATGTAAATCAGCCATGACACCAGTCAGTTGACGATTCATTTCTTCCGGATAAGGTGAATATTTGTTAAATGTACGTAATCCTGCTTCTACGTGACCCACAGCGATTTGATTATAAAATGCAGCCAAGCTAGCAATAAACGTCGTTGTTGTATCCCCATGAACTAAAACGATATCAGGTTTGGCTTCTTTCATAACTGCATCCAAGCCTTCTAATCCACGTGTTGTAACGTCTATCAATGTTTGACGGTCTTTCATAATGTTTAAATCGAAATCCGGTGTAATTCCAAAAGTCTCTAAAACTTGATCAAGCATTTGACGGTGTTGAGCTGTAACCGTCACAATCGATTCAATCTCGTCTGCATGCTTTTCCAGTTCAAGAACTAGTGGTGCCATTTTAATGGCTTCCGGTCGTGTTCCGAAAATCGTCATTACTTTCCATTTTTTATTCATTTATCACACACATCCTTACTTATTTCGTACCGAACAGACGGTCACCAGCATCGCCTAGTCCAGGAACAATATAACCGTGGTCATCTAATTTTTCATCAAGTGCCGCAATGTAAATGTCTACATCAGGGTGAGCTTCTTGAATCACTTCTACTCCCTCAGGTGCAGCAATTAGGCACATAAATTTAATATTTTTTGCTCCGCGTTTTTTCAATGAATTGATAGCTTCTAGTGCAGATCCGCCTGTTGCAAGCATTGGGTCAACTAAAATAAAGTCACGTTCTTCAACATCAGCAGGTAATTTCACATAATACTCGATCGGTTTTAGAGTTTGTGGATCACGATATAGACCGATATGACCTACCTTTGCAGCTGGAATTAATTTTAAAATCCCATCAACCATTCCGATACCTGCACGTAAGATTGGAACGATACCAAGTTTTTTACCAGATAACACTTTTGCTTTTGCAGTTGTTACCGGTGTTTCCACGTCTACTTCGTCAAGTGGCATATCACGTGTAATTTCAAACGCCATTAATGTAGCAACTTCGTCTACAAGTTCACGAAATTCTTTTGTACCAGTTTTCTTATCTCGAATATACGTTAATTTATGTTGGATCAATGGATGATCAAAAACGAATACTTTTCCCATTCCGTTCATCTCCTTAAGTTCAAACTTCATCTATTATAGCAGAAAAACACAGCAGGGCTAGATGACTGACTGTGTTTTTTACATTACAATTGAAGACGCAATAATTCGTCAACTTCATTTATTGGCATCGGTTTATAGAAATAAAATCCTTGCCCGCTCTGACAGCCCATTGACCTTAATATCGTTAATTGTTCGACCGTTTCAATTCCTTCTGCGATCGATTCCATATTTAAATTGTTCGCTAACTGAATAATTGTGCGGACAATTGCCAGAGTCCCTTCATGATCAATTTTAGATATAAAACTTCGATCAATCTTTATTTCCGTAAATGGAAGTTGTTGAATATAACTTAATGAAGAAAAGCCCATCCCAAAATCATCTACTGAACTTTCAAATCCTGCTAATCGAAGCTGTCCAAATATGAGTTTTGCCAGCTCAAAATCTACTAATCCAATACTCTCTGTAATTTCAACTCGAATATATTGAGGATCAATCTTATAATCTTTTACAGTATTCACTAGGTCATTTATAAAATCCGGATGAAAAAAGTGATCTGTCGATACATTAATCGCCACTTGGTATAGTTTTTGTCCTGCGTTTTTTCGGTTAGAAAGCCAATTTAAAACTTTATGAAGAACTTGCATTTCGATACTTCTGATTTTCCCTGCGTTTTCAGCAGCTTGAATAAATACACTTGGAGGAATAATCCCTAAATCAGGTGAAGTCCACCTCGCTAATGCTTCAAAAGAGAAAATTTCTCCCGTGGATAAATTGACCTTTGGTTGTAAATGGATATCGAATTCTTGTCTTTGAATAGCATGCGACAAATGGTTGAAGATCGTCATCTCATGTTTTGCTGCCACATCTTGTGTTGATTCAAAGAAAGAGATGGAATTGCCCAATCGTTTTTTTGCATCCGATAAAGCCGTATCCGCGTAACGAATGAGTTCATCTGCCGAATTGTCTTGTTTTGTAAAGGTTGTGACACCCATTTTAAGCGTAACAAATACCTCAGCATCTGCTACTAAAAAAGGATCAGTTGCAATCTGGGCGATTTTAGCAGCATAAGATTCTACGTCTTTTAATGGAAGAACACTAACGAAAATTAAGGCAGAACTTGCGAATCTGGCAATGACATCGTGAGTTCCTTTACATGTTCTGCGAATTCTTTGCCCTAATTGTTTTATGAGATCATCTCCAGCATGCCTGCCGTATATATCAACAATTTTTGCAAATTCACTAGGTTCAAGAATGGCAATACATCCTGTTTTTCTTTCTATTAATATATCCTTCAGTTCATTCGTAAAATAGTGGCGATTAGGCAAATCTGTATCTGAATCTATATAAGCTAGCCTTAATATTTCATCTTGATGCTCTGCATTCTTAACTGACAATGAAATAAGAGGAATGAGACGCTGAATAAATTCTAAATCTACTGCACGAGGTTTATTAATAGTAGAAAAATAAGTTGCAAATGTTCCTACAATTTTATTATCAGAAGTCAGAATCGGCATAGACCAGCATGCTCGTAAGTCATGTGGCAATGCGATATCTTTATAGTTTGTCCACAATGGATCAGTTGCTATATCCGTCACAATAATCGGTTTTTTCAAGTAGGCTGCTGATCCACAAGACCCTGCGTTCGGTCCGATTTTTCGGCCTTGAATGGCCTGATTGTATTCGGGAGGCAGTGATTTAGCGGCAGCTACTACTAACCGTTCATCCTCATCAACCAATAACACGGAACATTTAGTACCTTGTTGGAAGAAGCTTTCTGCTAAATCACAAATTTTTTGTAAAAGAATTGTTAAGGCGTACCCTTTATCAATTCCTTGATAAATTTCTTGTTGGACGAGAAAAAGTGCCTCTGTTTGTTTGCGGTTTGTTACATCAAGTTGCAAACCGATATAAAATAATAAGGTTCCTGCTTCATCTCTCAGTGGTTGAATAACGAGTTCATTCCAAAAAGGGGTTCCATCTTTCCGATAGTTTAATACTTCAGTATGTACGGGCATTTCTTTATTGATTTTAGATTTCAGAAATTTCACTGAACCTAAGTCGGTATCTGGACCTTGTAAAAATCGACAATTTTTACCGATTAGTTCGTCTTTATCGTAACCAGACATTCGAATGAAAGCATCGTTTACGTAGACTAGTGGATTATCAGGTAGATCAGGATCTGAGACGACAAAGCTAGTTTGATATTGCTCACCTAAACGACGCAACCATGCAAATAACATTTCTTTGCTCAACTCTTTTGGATAATTCGTCTGCATACCTATCACCCCTAAAGTTATAGTCATACTTATATCCTATTAGATTCTATACAAAAAAGCTACTTTCGAATGGTAAAATTAGTGAAAATTTAGAATAATCTATATTCTTTTCTATTCCCATCTTTTATTATAGATTTTGAATAATATTGATCCTAGTAGACCCCACGTCTTTCCTATACTACTATCCGAAGACTATAACTTCTAATCAAAAAAAATCTGCTTCCTTCTTCATACGAAGAATTCCACAGACTCTCTTTCTATTAATTATCTAATTTTTATTTATATAGTGGGTATTTAGAAGTCAATGCTGCTACTCGCTCAGCTACTTCTTTCTTCACTTCACTATCTTCATGGTTCTTCAATAATTTAACCATGATTGTCGCAATTTCTTTCATTTCCTCTTCTTTAAATCCGCGAGATGTAACTGCAGGTGTTCCAATTCGGATACCTGAAGTGACAAATGGGCTTTCTGTGTCAAAAGGAATTGTGTTTTTATTAACCGTAATACCAACTTCGTCTAGCACGTGCTCAGCTACTTTACCTGTAAGGTTTAATGAGCGAAGGTTCACAAGCATTAAGTGATTGTCTGTTCCTCCTGATACAATTTCAATCCCTTCAGCCATGAATGCTTCAGCTAGCGCTTTTGCATTTTTCACGACTTGTTGGATATACGTTTTAAACTCAGGTTGTTGCGCTTCACCGAATGCGACTGCTTTAGAAGCAATTACATGCATTAATGGTCCACCTTGAATTCCTGGGAAAATCGTTTTATCAATTTTCTTTGCGAACTCTTCCGTACATAAAATAAGTCCTCCGCGAGGTCCACGTAATGTTTTATGTGTAGTAGATGTCACAAAATGTGCATGTGGTACTGGGTTTGGATGTTCACCGGTTGCCACTAATCCTGCAATATGAGCCATATCCACCATTAAATACGCACCGACTTCGTCTGCGATTTCACGGAACTTAGCGAAATCGATCACGCGAGAGTACGCGCTAGCACCAGCAACAATCATTTTAGGTTTGTGTTCTAAAGCTTTAGAACGAACATCTTCGTAATCGATCATTTCATTGTCTGGATTCACACCATATTCAACAAAGTTGTACTGAATCCCACTGAAGTTCACATGACTACCGTGCGTTAAATGACCACCGTGAGATAAGTTCATCCCTAATACGGTATCTCCTTGTTCAAGTGCTGTCATATAGACCGCCATATTTGCTTGTGAACCAGAGTGTGGCTGTACGTTTGCGTGATCCGCTCCGAAGATTTCTTTTAAGCGATCGCGTGCAATATTTTCAACAACATCCACGTGTTCACAACCACCGTAGTAGCGTTTCCCTGGATATCCTTCAGCGTATTTATTCGTTAGCACTGATCCTTGCGCTTCCATTACTGCTTCAGAAACGAAGTTTTCAGATGCAATTAGTTCGATATTAGCTTCTTGACGTGTCTTTTCAGCTTGCATCGCTTCAAATACTGTATGATCTTGTTCGGCAATTTTTTTCATGAGTCCATATCCCCTTTATGTCTTCTTGATGTGATAGATTGCACGTGTTCCGCCAATCAATTTAGGACGAGTTGTAGCAACTGTAACAACCGCATCACCTATTTGTTTGACTGACGTTCGAATCGGCACCGCAACCGGTTTTAAATGCATGCCAATTAATGTTTGACCAATATCAATGCCACCATGGGCTTGAATGGATTCGACGATGACTGGCTCATTAAACTGAGTATAGGCAAAGGCAGACATTGAACCGCCTGCTTTTTGAACGGGTATAACCGAGACAGGATCGAGTTTGTACGCAAGAGCTGTTCGGTTTTCCATCGTTAACGCTCGATTAATATGTTCACAGCCTTGAAAGGCTAAATGGAGTTGATGCTTTTCTGCAAATGAAAGAAGTGGTTGGAATAAGGCTTCGGCTATTTCTAAACCGCCAGCTGATCCAATCCGTTTTCCTACGATTTCAGATGTAGAACAACCCACAACAAACAGCTGACCCGGATGATATACGACTTGGGTACTTAACTCAGCTAATAATTCTTCAAGCTGTAAACGCCACAATGTATGTGCATCCATCCAACGATTCCCCTTTATTCGTTTTCTAGTGCTGTTAATTTTTCAACGCGTCGCTCGTGACGACCGCCTTCAAATTCTCCTTCAAGCCAAGTTTGGACGATTTCTCGTGCCAATCCCCCACCAATTACTCGTTCACCCATTGCTAATATATTTGAATCATTATGACCTCTTGTTGCTTTTGCACTGAAAACATCATGTACAAGTGCACAACGAATGCCTTTGACTTTATTGGCAGCAATCGACATGCCTATTCCCGTACCACAAATTAGGATACCGCGGTCAAAAGTTCCGTTTGCTACACCTTCAGATACTGGTTTTGCATAATCCGGATAATCGACCGAATCACTTGTTTGAGGACCGAAATCTTGATACGTATGCCCAAGTTCGTTTAGTAACGTTGTAATTTCTTTTCGTAAATTATTTCCGCCATGATCAGAAGAAATAGCAATATTCATCAGAGTCCCTCTTTTCTTTTCAACCTCATGAATATCTTATCATTATTCGAATAAAAAGTACCAACTTGTCCAAAAGAGTTCGTTAAATTTTGCTAGTCGTACGATCAAATTGTTGAATCATTTTATGTAATTGCTGAGATTGTTCTTTTAGTTCTGCAGACAATTGGTCGATATGATCAATTGATTTAGATTGTTCTTCTGTTGCACTTCTTACTTCTAAAGCTCCAGCAGACGTTTCTTCTGCAATCGCTGCTACTTCTTGAGATTGTTGGGCAGTCATTTCAATATTTTTTAGTTGCTTCTCAACAAATCCTGAAATTTCTACGACAGATTCTGCTACTTCATGAATTTTACTCGTCATACCTTCAACCGCTTCATTGGTTTCAGAAACTCTCGTTGCTTCATTCACAGCAAATGAAACTTGTTCAGTCATTTGGGTAACAACAGTTTGAACATCCGATTGAATCGCATGAATTAGTTCTGAAATTCCTTTTACGGCATTCGCACTCTCATCAGCTAATTTACGAACTTCTTCAGCGACAATGGCAAAACCTTTGCCATGTTCACCGGCTCTTGCAGCTTCTATAGAAGCATTTAATGCCAATAAATTCGTTTGAGCGGCAATATCACCTACAAGGCCAATAATGCGTTCAACTTTTCCTGCATTTTCTTCGAGTGTATAGATGTTACCTAAGGCAGATTCACTTCCTGTTGCAATTCGTTGAATGCCATTTACGAGCGATTGAATGATGACAGTCGTAGATTCAAGTTCAGTAATCATTTGTTTTGAATGAAGAGAAGAACTTTCAGCACGTGTATTCATTTCAGAAGCTAATATTCGCACTTCTTGAACGGACTCAGCGGTATCTTGTATGGAGACAGCTGAACTTTCTGCTCCTTGAGAAATTTGAGAAATGGTATACGAAATGGTCTCAGCTTGAGCCGATGCCGCTGATGTTTCAGTTGATAGCAGTTGGACCGTTTTATTTGTACGTTCAAAATTATCTTCAATACTATCAACCATTTGTCGCATATTCGTCAGCATTGATTGAAAGGCAATGGCAACAGAATTTATTTCATCGGTTGAATTTGAAATCTTCACATCAACCCCTATTTTCCCTTGGGCTGCTAGGTTCGCAACTTGTTCTAAGTTTTGAAGAGGTTTCACTAATAAAGAACTGAAGAAATAAGCTAAAATGCCAGACCATAGAATTCCTAATGCATATGTAATAAGTTCAAAGTCAAACGAATTTATTTCCGGAAAAAAGTTGGGTTGAAGATAGTTAATAAACAAAGCACTCGTTGTATATGTAATGACCGCTAACGTAACGACGAATAAAACAATCTTACTTTTCAATCCAAACTTACGTTTCTGTTTTTGAGCTTCCATTTTCATGCCTCCATCATCTTAGTTGCGAGTTCTTCTATTAAAGTGTCTAATTCGTTAAAGGTTTTTTGATACGTTTGAACATCACCACCAAAAGGATCTGAAACATCGTGTGATCCATATGGTCGTACATATTCTTTAAGTGTAAACGTCTTCTCAATCACATAAGGGAAAGCTTGTCCGAGCATTTGTTTATGAGCAGTTGTCATCGTTAAGATTAAATCTGCCCATCGTAAATCTTCTTCGCTTATTTGACGAGAAAAATGCATAAAGTCAATTCCTTTACTCGAGATAACGTGTTTGGCATTCTCCGAAATATCTCCGCCATCCATCGCATAAATTCCGGCAGATCGAACGTCCATATTTGGTATGTTTTGAGCTTGGAACAACGCTTCAGCCATTGGGCTTCGACATGTATTCCCAGTGCAGATAAAGTAAATATTCATTTAATCCCTCATTTACTTAAAAATGTGAGCACACTCAAAATAATTAAGCATACCCCAGATATTCTTGTAAGAATCGGTCCTTTAATAAAGTTACCTTTTAGTGCTATGTATGAAAAAATAAATGCAAAAACGCCAGCACTAATTAAAAAGACCCATCTCTGTAAATGAAGCATACCAAAAGAAAGGCTAACTGAAAAGGTGTCTATACTGACTATTATGGCGAGAAAAGCAGGAGGGAAATAGGAGTTAGTCGGTTTGTGTTGGTTTAAACATAAATGAAGTCCTGTTAGAAAAAGTAGCACGGCTGAAATCCACCGTCCACCTTCGAGGAGAAGGTGAGTAATCCATTCACCAGCTAAGAAGCCGATGAACGGAAAAATCATATGTAAGATTCCGGTCCAAATGGCCAGAAGAAGGGGTGTTCTTATTTTAGGTAATACACTATATAGCGCCACGACATCTAATGCCGTCAAAATCCCAGCAAATAACTCTGTACCCAAATAACATCTCTCCTATCTTTGCATTCGTATTACTATATGCAAATATTGAAGAGTTTACGATATCCACCAGTTTCCATTTGCCGCTTTTTCTAAACGGTTTAATATGGCTGTGCCTACACCATCTGTTTGAGGTACTGTAACTAGCACGATATCAGCGGTCGTCTCATCACATGCCCTTAAATGCGCATACAACGATTGAGCGTATTCATCCAGATTCGATCCATCTCCTAACGAAAAGAACCAATCTGCAGCGTCAACTTTGCATGTAACTGGCGCTAATAGAGCGACCGTTTGACCATTGTTATGTATCTCATTAATGGCTGTATTTATAACAGATGTCTCGGGTTTTATTAAATAAACAGGTGCATCTGGCGCATAGTGTGCATATTTCATGCCAGGTGCTTTTGGCACTGAACTGTCTTGTTCATGTTCACTATTGGGTTCGATTACTTCCCCAATTACTTCACGCAACATTGGAGCGGTAACTCCACCTGGACGAAGAATCACTGGAGGGTCTACGGTAAAATCAGCTACGGTAGATTCTAACCCAATACCTGTCGCACCACCATCTAAGATTAATGGAATTCTGCCTTGAAGATCGTGTTCGACATGTTTTCCCGTTGTTGGACTCGGCTTTCCACTTCGGTTCGCACTCGGAGCAGCGAGTGGTTCCTTTAGCCTTCTCAACAACTCAAGCGCAACTGGATGATCCGGCATTCGCAAGCCAACTGTGGATAAACCTGCTGTTACATTTGAGGCAAATAAAGATGGTTTCGCGTTTAAAATAATCGTTAAAGGACCAGGCCAAAAAGCGTCTATGCAACGTTTCGCTTTTTCAGGAATCGATTGAACGTATTGCTCAATATCATGGGGATTTCCCACATGCACGATTAAAGGATTATCTGAAGGTCTACCCTTCGCTTCAAAAACTTTTGCAACCGCATTTTGGTTCGTTGCAATAGCTCCTAAGCCGTACACCGTTTCAGTTGGAAAAGCCACAACTTCACCAGCACGGAGCATATCCACAGCCTGTGAATAAAGCAAATCGTTATGCACATTTTTATCCACAATTCGTCGTTTAGTTTCCAATTGTCAAACTCCCTTCTATCGCGGTTTATCCATTAGTTATACACATAGTGTGGATAAGTAGTGAACAATCGGTGGATAACTACGACCAAAACTTGTTTTTTATCCACTCCCACGTCCAAAACTTCACTGGTTCTTCCTTCGGCTCTTCATCACGGTAGCAGACTTTTGGAAATAATGCGCACCACCAATTGTCCCCTTTACCTTCACCAATCGTAACAACTAATGCTTTTTGTACATTTTGTGAATAAAAAATGGAACCATCTTTTTTAGGTGGAATGAGTGCATCTACTACTTGAATCTGAATCATTTTTTTCGTGATTTTCCCAGCACGCTTTGTCATTTCATTCGTTAAACTGCTCAACTGATGTTCTAGTTCTTCTGCCGATTTTGCAGTTGCAATGGCTTCGACTAAAATCGGTTGAATTTCTTCTTGAATCAATGACTTCATTTCTTGATCCTCTTGCGTGTTACTATTTGCAACAATTCGTACATGAATGGCATCAGCAGGTATTGCTTCAGCTGCCCCACTCGCACTTGGCAATAAGAACAACATTGTTTGAATGATCAATAAAGAAAAAATGAGTTCCATCCATGGGGATCTTTTCGATTGTGGTGATTCATTTCTAATAATCTCGTAATCTGGCAACATGTTTTGTTCGCCTCCTTGCCCCTATTGTGGACAAGGTGTGGATACTTTATTCACTTATCTCGCAAAATATCATTCGATTTTTTCCGTTAATGTCTTTTACTATATCAACTTTAGCTTTTGGGAATGCTAGTTGGAAAAATTCTTGCACGGTCGGTCCTTGTTCGTGACCGATTTCAAGACCAATTAGTCCAGGTTTATTCATCATTGAAGGCAACTCTTCAGACAGCCGCTTATATAAATACAGACCTTGTTCTTCAGCAAATAAAGCAGAGTGTGGTTCGTATTCATACACACTATCAGATAGAGTCTCCGCTTCCTCAAACGCAATATACGGTGGGTTAGATAAAACAACATCCCACTTTTGATCAGCGATTGGTTTAGATAAATCACCTTGTTTAAAATGAATATCTGCTCCTAGTGATTCAGCGTTTCTCTTCGCCATATCTAGTGCATCTTGAGACAAATCAGTAACTGTTACTTGGAATGAAGGCTGTTCCAGTTTAAGAGAAATACCTATTACGCCACTGCCAGTTCCGATATCTGCCACTAGGACATCTGTTTTATTCGAAAAAAGAGATTTTACTCTATTTATTGTTTCGTAAACTAGTTCTTCCGTTTCTGGACGTGGAATTAATACATGTTCGTTCACTTCAAAGTTGCGACCGTAAAATTCTTCAGATCCAGTAATATACTGCACTGGTTTTCCTTTTACATGTTCTTCAATGAGCGACCAATAGTGTTCATACTCAGTTTCTGACATTGGTTCTCGCATATCCGCAAGTAATTGAGCATGCGTTTTGTTTAAAACATGTTGAAGCAGCAATCGAGCAACAGGTTCTTCTCTTTTGTTTTCAATTAAAAAAGAAGAAGCCCTAGATAGGGCCTCATATATATACTTATACATCTGATTCATTCATCCGATCTAAACGTTCTGATTGATCCGTTAAGATTAATACATCCACGATTTCATCCAATTTACCTTCCATAATTTGATCTAACTTTTGAATCGTTAAACCAACACGGTGATCAGTCACTCGGTTTTGTGGATAGTTGTACGTGCGAATTCGTTCTGAACGATCTCCTGTCCCAACTGCTGACTTACGAACAGAGTCGTACTCAGCCTGCGCTTCTTGACGGAATTTATCAGCAACACGTGCACGTAAAACCGTCATTGCTTTCGCTTTGTTTTTAATTTGAGATTTTTCATCTTGGCACGTTACAACCGTACCAGTCGGAATATGCGTTAAACGCACAGCTGACATCGTTGTATTAACCGATTGTCCACCGGCCCCTGATGAAGCGTACGTATCCGTACGAATATCATTTTCATGAATTTCTACGTCGACTTCTTCTACTTCAGGTAAACAAGCAACTGTTGCTGTTGACGTGTGAATACGTCCGCCAGATTCAGTTTCCGGTACACGTTGTACACGGTGTGCTCCGTTTTCGTATTTCATTTTCGAATAAGCACCAGTCCCGTTAATCATAAAGATGACTTCTTTATAACCACCAATTCCAGTCGGTGAAGAATCCATAACATCCACTTTCCAGCCTTGAGCATCTGCAAATCGACTGTACATGCGGAATAGATTCCCTGCAAATAAAGCAGCTTCATCTCCGCCGGCAGCTCCACGAATCTCGATGATAACGTTCTTATCATCATTCGGATCCTTTGGAATCAAAAGAAGTTTCAAGCGTTCTTCAATCGCTTCGATTTGTGGTTCAAGTTCATTAACCTCTTCTTTTACCATCTCGCGCATATCGGCATCTAGCTTTTCTTCAAGCATCGCTTTCGCTTCGGCTAATTGGGCTTTAATATCCTTATATTCGCGATACGCATCCACTGTATCTTGCAGGTCAGACTGCTCTTTAGAAAGTGTGCGTAACTTGTTCGTATCATTAACAATATCAGGGTCACTTAGTAATTCATTTAATCGATCATATCGGTCTTCTACCGATTGTAAGCGGTCGAACATGTTATCACCTCATCCGTTCATTTATATCTTTAACAGTATAATTATATAGAAAAAGAGCAGCTTTCGCTACTCTTTGTCATATGCAAGAGTTGTTTGATGAGTTACACCCGCCGGCACCTCGTGATGATGACGACATCTCGGTTCATATGCTTCCGTTGCACCAATCAGAATAATTGGATCTTCGTACCCTGCAGGCTGCCCATTAATAAGTCTTTGCGTTCGACTTGCTGGTGATCCACAAGTTTGGCAAACCGCTTGAAGCTTCGTCACTTGTTCAGCTAGCGACATCATTTTAGGCATAGGACCAAATGGCTCGCCTCTGAAGTCTTGATCTAAACCTGCAACAATGACGCGGAAGCCATGATCTGCTAATCGTTGAACGACATCTGTAATTCCTTCATCAAAGAATTGTGCTTCATCTATTCCGATCACATCATACTCGTCCGAAATATGCGGCCAAATATCTTTTGAACTTTCTACAGGCATCGCAATTACTTTAGTTCCATTATGACTTACGACTTCTTCTTCGCTATAGCGATTATCTATACGCGGTTTGAACACCGCAATCTTTTGTTTTGCAAATTGCGCGCGTCTAACGCGACGAATTAATTCCTCAGATTTCCCGGAGAACATACTTCCGCAAATAACCTCTACCCAACCAGATTGTGTCATCACGTACATAGAAGACACTCCTTTCAAAACTCTCTATTCCCTATCATACCGAAATTCTTTTTACATTACCTCTCTTTATTTTCACAAGAAGTTGTGTTAAGGGTGTCAAACCCTGATTTGGACTGCGTGCTCTTTTGGAGGGAATTCCTATGAGCTCGCGACGGTTATTGGAACAATTACAACTGAGATTGCGATAGTTCTAACTGAGATGGTCATTTCTCTAACTGAGATCCTTATAATTCTAACCAAGATCGCTAAAATTCTAACTGAGACTTCCACACACTAACAGAAACACCCGCCAAGCGCCAAGCGGGCGGGGCTATTCAGCTCTTGAAAATCTAATTTGTGCTACACGCTCTGTTTAGCAGCCTTGTTTGATTGGATTTCCTATGTACTCTCGAAAGATTTTGGCACGATTACAACAGAGATCGCGATTCTTCTAACTGAGATGGTCATTTTTCTAACTGAGATTCTTATAATTCTAACCATGATTGCTAAAATTCTAACTGAGACTCCTACACCCTAACAGACACCCGCCAAAGCGACTGCGGGCGGGGCTATTCAGCTATTGAAACCCTAATTTGTGCTGCACGCTCTGCTTAGCAGCCTTGGGTTTTTGGATTTCCAATGTACTCGCGTAAGATTTGGGCACAATTACAACTGAGATCGCGATTCTTCTAACTGAGATGGTCAATTTTCTAACTGAGATCCTCATAATTCTAACCAAGATTGCTCAAATTCTAACTGAGATAATATTATTCGATAATCCTTTGTCAAAACTTGCTCTTGCAAGCTTAATTATGATAGTTTCGAATTAGGAATGAAAAAAATATTCTATTTTAGGAGGGTCTCTATAAATTCAATAAGAACTGTTCCAAAATCTATTGAAGTATTTAAACGATTATTAAAACGTTTTCCTGAACATCACCCCTACACTAAAGTGATCGCCGATCAACTAAAATATGCGGATTCCGGATTTCATGGTGAAACATATGTTGATCACTTTTTAAATCAAATCGATTTCCCTACCCCACATGTAATTCTCAAAGGTCTTCACATTCAAATTAACCCTAATTCCTATTTACAAATCGATACTCTCATAATCACTAAAAAATATATAGCCATTTTAGAAATCAAAAATATTAAAGGTAAAGTTATTTTTCAGACAAACCCCAAACAATTGGTACGTGAGATAAATGGTGAAACAACTACATTTAAATGTCCTGAACAACAAATAATCCGCCATTATAGAAAACTTCAATTTATTTTATCGAAGTTAAACATTGATATTCCGGTAGAACAAAGAATTGTGTTTGCCTTTTCATCCACTCATATTGCTCAGCCGCCAGAAAATATTAAAGTACTAATGGGCTGTGATATTTCTAATCATCTTGATTTATTAAATCAACTTCCAGATATCATTTCCACAACAGAATTTAAGAAATTAAAAAATTTCTTAAATAAAAACCATTTAGAATTCGTTCCTAGACCATTACATGACATTTATCCTTTTGATTTAAACCATTTGAAAACAGGTATTTTTTGCTCATTATGCGAAATAACTTTAACAAATGAAAACAGATGCCCTACATGTAAAACTTCAAGAAAATCACTTCAAAAGCAAGCAATTGAAGAATGGTTTTACTTATGTAAGAACACTATTTCAAACAAAGAATGCGTATTCTATTTAAACTTAAAGAATAAATTTGATGGTTCTTACGTTTTAAAAAAATTTAATTTGGCACCAAAAAGTAGCAGCAAATATCGTCACTACACCTATTCGGAATCCTTCTGGTTAGTTAAAAAAGAATAGTAGCTAAAAAAGCAGAAGCACAAAATGCTTCTGTTTTTTTACGGTTACAATTACAACTGAGATCGCGATAATTCTAACTGAGATGGTCATTTTTCTAACTGAGATCCTAATAATTCTAACCAAGACTGTTAAAATTCTAACTGAGACTCCTACACACTAACAGAAACACCCGCCAAGCCCCAAGCGGGCGGGTCTATTCAGGCTCTTAAAACCCTAATTTGTACTGCACGCTCTGCTTAGCAGCCTTGTTTGATTGGATTTCCTATGTACTCGCGATAGTTTTTGGAACAATTACAACTGAGATGGTCATTTTTCTAACTGAGATCCTTATTATTCTAACCAAGACCGCTAAAATTCTAACTGAGACTCCTACACACTAACTGAAACTCCCGCCGAACGATTGCAGACTCGGCTATACAGTTCTTGAAACCCTAATTGTGCTGCACGCTCTGCTTAGCAGCCTTGTTTGATTGGATTTCCTATGGACTCGCGATAGTTTTTGGAACAATTACAACTGAGATTGCGATAATTCTAACTGAGATGGCCATTTATCTAACTGAGATCCTCATTATTCTAACCATAACGTCAAATATTCTAACTGAGATTCCCACACACATTAAAATCCCATCGAAAAAAGAAAAATACCCACGAAGAGCAGATGCTCTACGCGGGTATTTGATTACTACTCTTGAATTTCTTCTTTAAGACCGTATTTTTTGTTGAAACGATCAACACGGCCATCCGCTGCTGCGAATTTTTGACGGCCAGTATAGAATGGATGACATTCTGAGCAAAACTCAACATTGATGTTTTCCTTTACTGAACCTGTCTCAAACGAGTTACCACATGAACATGTAACTGTTGCAACTTTGTAATTTGGATGAATTCCTGGTTTCATAAATAAATTCTCCTCTCGCCCTGTACCATCTGGAACAGAGTTGGTTATTGAACTGTCACCTTACACGACCCGTTCAATTCCAGTCGCATATGTCACAGAATATGGTTTTTGTACCGACTTACAGTATATCAAATAGTTAAATGCAAATCAAGAGGTTGATTTACATCCTTTTTTATTTAAATTAACCCTTTGCCGTTACGTTTTTCTTTCATATCAGTATTTAATTGCTCGAAAAAGTCTTCATTCGACTTAGATTGACGCATTTTTTTCAAGAAGCGCTCTCCAAAGTCATGTGAATCAGAGAAGGTTTTACGAATAGCCCATAGCTTGTCTAACTGATCCGAAGGAATTAATAATTCTTCCTTACGCGTTCCAGATCGACGAATATCAAGAGCTGGGAAGATGCGACGTTCTGCCAAACTACGATCAAGATGTAACTCTAGATTCCCTGTACCTTTGAATTCTTCGTAAATGACTTCATCCATACGTGACCCTGTGTCAATTAAAGCAGTTGCTAGAATCGTCAAGCTTCCGCCTTCTTCAATATTACGTGCTGCACCAAAGAAACGTTTTGGACGATGGAATGCTGCTGGGTCAATACCACCAGATAGTGTTCGACCGCTTGGTGGTATAACTAGGTTATACGCACGTGCTAAACGGGTAATCGAATCCATCAAAATAATCACATCTCGCTTATGCTCAACGAGTCTCATCGCACGGTCTAACACTAACTCAGCTACTTTTACATGATTTTCTGGAACTTCATCAAATGTAGAACTCACTACATCAGCATTTACCGAACGTTCAATGTCTGTTACTTCTTCAGGACGCTCGTCTATTAATAAAACAATTAATTCAGCTTCAGGATAATTCGTTGTGATGGCATTTGCGATTTCTTTTAATAACATCGTCTTACCAGCTTTAGGAGGTGCAACAATTAATCCACGTTGGCCAAAACCAACTGGTGCTACTAAATCCATGATGCGCGTAGAAAGTTTATTAGGTTCTGTTTCTAGCTTAATATGACGATCGGGATATAACGCAGTTAAGCCTGGGAAATGAACACGTTCTTTTGCAAGATCCGGGTCTTCTCCGTTTACTAGTTCCACTTGCAATAATCCGTAATATCGCTCGTTCTCTTTAGGAGGACGGACTTTCCCCGTCACTTTATCACCGTTTCTTAAATCAAAACGACGAATCTGAGAGGCTGAGATGTAAATATCTTCTGAGCTCGGAGAATAGTTGATAGGTCGTAAGAATCCAAAACCTTCAGATTGGATAATTTCTAAGACACCTTCCATAAAGAAGAAGCCTTCTTGTTCAGCACGTGTTTTTAATATAGCAAATATTAATTCTTTTTTTGACAGCTTGCTATATGTAGATACTTTAAATTTACGAGCTAACGCATAAAGTTCTTTTAACGTCATATTTTCTAATTCTGTAATGGTCAATGTAGACATATAGTGCACCACTCTTATTCATATTTTATTGTGTTTTTGCAGGGTGAATTGTGTGGAATGGATTCATTCCAAGAAAAGGATATACGTAGAAGATGTCTGGCCCCTAAAGACCAGACATTAATTTTGAAGTTAGTCTTTCATCAAAAGATGAGGTTTTTTCTTCAAGCTGTGTCGTCCCTCTACGAAACGCACGGTACCTGATTTTGCACGCATAACTAGTGAATGTGACTCTGCATAAGCACCTTTAAATTGAACACCACGTAGGAGTTCACCATCCGTTACGCCTGTTGCTGCAAAAATGGCATCATCGCCTTTAACTAAGTCTTCCATTCGGAATACTTTGCTAACATCGAGTCCCATTCGGATACAACGTTGTAATTCTTCGTCATTTTGAGGAACTAGTCGACCCTGAATTTCACCGCCTAGGCATTTTAATCCAACTGCTGCGATTACGCCTTCAGGTGCACCGCCCATTCCAAATAAAATATCTACACCGGTTTCATCAAAAGCCGTATTAATAGCTCCTGCAACGTCACCGTCATTGATTAATTTAATACGCGCTCCTGAAGCACGAATTTCATCAATGATTTTTTGATGTCTTGGACGATTCAAAATGGTTGCTACCACGTCTTCAATGTCTTTGTTTTTAGCACGTGCAACTGCTAACAAGTTATCTGTTACAGAAGCATTGATGTCCACTTTGCCGACAGCTTCCGGTCCAACTGCTATCTTGTCCATGTACATATCTGGAGCATTTAACAGATTTCCTCGGTCTGCAATGGCTAAAACTGCTAATGCATTCCAGCCACCAGAAGCCACAATATTAGTTCCTTCTAGGGGATCAACAGCAACGTCCACTTGTGGACCGCCATTGCCTAAGCCTAGTTTTTCCCCAATATAAAGCATCGGTGCTTCATCCATTTCGCCTTCACCAATAACGACAACGCCTTCCATTGGTATGGAGTTAAAAACGTCACGCATTGCTGTAGTTGCTGCGTCGTCCGCTTCATTTTTCAAGCCGCGACCCATCCATCGTGCTGAAGCAATTGCTGCTGCCTCTGTTACACGTACTAATTCCATCGATAAACTGCGTTCCATTTTGTTAGTCCTCCCGTATTCCGGTTTAAAATCGGTCTTTTATTATCCACATTCCATTGTATCATAAGTGGCAAGATGCGATTTTTAGTGAGTTTCATCTTCAAACTTTTTTACTTTCTCATCAGGCAGTGTTTCACGTCGAATATCTGCTCCAAGACCTTGTAATTTCTCAATCAATGAACTATATCCACGCTCAATGTGTGAAATTTCATGGATTTCTGTTTCGCCTTCAGCGATTAATCCTGCAAGAACTAATGCAGCACCTGCACGTAGATCAGAAGCACGAACCGAAGCAGATTCTAACTTCGTAGGACCTGTAATGATGGCCGTTCTTCCCTCTACTCGAGCACTCGCATTCATGCGTTTCAGTTCATCGATATGTTTAAAGCGGGCAGAATAAATCGTATCCGTTATAACGGAAGAACCTTTTGCTTGCGTCATCAAAACAGAGAATGGCTGTTGCAAGTCTGTTGCAAATCCAGGGTAAACGAGTGTTTTAACATCAACTGCAGTTAAATTCTCTGCTTTTGGAATGAAGACACTTTCTTCGCCTTCTTCAACGATTACACCCATTTCACGAAGTTTAGCTGTCACAGCTTCCATGTGGAAAGGAATCACGTTATCAACTGTAATTCCATCTCCTGCTACTGCTGCCATAATCATAAACGTCCCCGCTTCGATACGGTCAGGAATAATTGTATGATTTGTACCATGTAGTTCTTCTACACCGTCGATACGAATAACATTCGTCCCAGCACCTTTAATTTTTGCGCCCATATTCGAAAGAAGTGTAGCAACGTCAATAATTTCAGGTTCTTTCGCAGCATTTTCAATCGTAGTTTGTCCTTTAGCAAGGACAGCTGCCAACATAATATTAATTGTTGCGCCAACACTAACTACGTCTAAATATATTTTAGCTCCACGTAATTCGTCAGCACGTAAATAAATGGCGCCGTGTTCATTCGTCACTTTTGCACCAAGTGCTTCAAAACCTTTAATGTGTTGATCAATCGGACGAGGTCCTAAGAAACATCCTCCCGGAAGTCCGATAACCGCTTTCTTAAAACGACCAAGCATTGCACCCATTAAATAATAAGAAGCGCGTAGTTTCTTCACGTTCCCGTTAGGTAAAGGCATTCCTTGCATTTTTGACGGGTCGATTGACATCGTTCCGTCAGCAAAGTCCACTTCTCCACCGATTTCTTCTAGCAATTCTTTTAATGTCCATACATCAGAGATTTCAGGTAATCCTTCAATGTTCACTTGCGAATTAGCTAAAATGGAAGCGGGAATTAAAGCAACTGCACTATTTTTCGCACCACTTACTTTGATGGTACCTTGCAAACGTTTTTGTCCATTTATTTTATATACATCCATTATCATTCACCTACAATCAATTCAAGAGTTAACTTATTCTGCACTTTTTCTGCTATTCCAATCCGCTAAAAATCCTTCAATTCCTTTATCCGTTAAAGGATGTTTGAACATTTGTTTCATTACGTTAATTGGCATTGTGCCAATATGTGCGCCATGTAAGGCTGCATCAGTTACATGTTGAGGATGACGGATAGAAGCTGCAATAATTTCAGTTTCAATGTTATGCAGTTCGAAAATTTGTGCAATCGTGCCAACTAAATCCATTCCATTATGACCAATATCATCTAAACGTCCAAGAAATGGCGATACATAAGTCGCTCCAGCGCGCGCTGCAAGAAGTGCTTGATTGGCACTAAAAATTAACGTGATATTTGTTTTAATGCCTTCTTTAGAAAATACAGAACATGCTGCTAAGCCATCCGGCGTCATCGGTAATTTAACCGTGATATTTGGAGCGATTGCTGCTAATTCGCGTCCTTCTTTAATCATGCCTTCAGCGTCTAAAGCAATTACTTCTGCACTTACTGAACCTTCAACTAGTGTAGTGATTTCGCGTAAACGGTCATGAAAAGAAATATTTTCTTTTGCAACGAGTGAAGGGTTTGTCGTAACACCAGATAAAATCCCCCACGCATGCGCTTCTTTTATTTCTTCAAAATTTGCTGTATCAATAAAAAACTTCATATTAGTATTGCCTCCTATTTATGGAAAAAGAGGAGAAGGCCGCAAACAATGTCAACGGACACTTCTCCTTGTTAGTCATTTTCTTGATTATTCAGCTTACGCTTTCCCTGCACTTCCAAAGTCGCGCATTTTCCCTTGCACAGTCGTTTGAATCGCATCACGGGCTGGGATTAAATACTTGCGTGGATCGTAAGCATCCGGGTTGTTATTTAAGAAATCACGAATCGCTTTTGTTGCTGCGATTTGATTTTCTGTATTTACATTAATTTTTGCCGTTCCAAGTGAAATTGAACGTTGAATATCTTTCACTGGAATTCCAGTACCACCGTGAAGTACTAGTGGTAAATCAGATAGTTTAGAGATTTCTTCCATCTCAGCAAAGCCAAGGTTTGGTTCACCTTTGTATGGTCCATGAACAGAACCTAATGCTGGTGCTAAACAATCAATATCCGTACGATTCACTAACTCTGCACATTCTTTTGGATCCGCATAGATAACGCCGTCAGCAATAATATCATCTTCTTGGCCGCCAACTGTACCTAGCTCAGCTTCAACTGATACTCCTTTAGCATGTGCATATTCAACTACTTTAGATGTAATTTCAATATTTTCTTCAAGTGGATGATGAGAAGCATCAATCATAACTGAAGTAAATCCAGCGTCAATTGCTTCCTTACATTTTTCAAAACTAGAACCATGATCTAAGTGAATCGCTACTGGAACAGTAATTTTATAATCATGCATTAAACCTTTTACCATGTGAACTACTGTTGTAAAACCACCCATATATCGAGCTGCACCCTCAGAAACTCCTAGAATTACTGGAGATTTTTCTTCTTGAGCTGCTTGTAAAATGGCTTGCGTGAACTCCAAGTTATTAATATTAAATTGTCCAATTGCATAGCCTTCTTTTTTCCCTTTGATCATCATGTCTTTCATTGATACTAGTGCCATTGAGAAATCCTCCATTTCATCTATAGGAAGTAAATTATCGTAGTTTAACCATCTCTTATCATACCAAAAGCAGCCAGTGATTGCCACTAGCTGCTTTGTTTCAATCTTGTAACATTGTGTTTACAGCATCCCGAACTTCGTAAATATCGAATGGTTTTGTAAAGTAATGAGCTGCTCCTAATTTCATTGCTTCTTGGATTAAGTCAAGTTCTCCATAAGCGGTCATCATAACAACGGGAACCTCAGGCATTTTTGATTTTAATCTTTTTAAAATTTCTATTCCATCCATACCAGGAATCTTCATATCTAATAAAACGCCATCCGGTTTTATACGCTCTGCGATATCCAAAGCTTCAATTCCATTTGCCGCTAAAAACGTTTCATACCCTTCTCGCTTAAAAACTTCATTTAATAAAAGACGAATTCCTTGTTGATCGTCTACGATTAACAATTTTTTCACGATAACCAGACTCCCTTTTTTACCCATTCAACTTACTTTTCTACAATTCTACCAAAAATCCTTCTTTTTTCAGTAATAAATGTGCAAAAAAAATATTTTGTTTACTTTTTAATAGATAAATAGGATCGACACAAGAAATCTCACGTCTATCCGTAGCAGATAAACGATCAGTTTTTTACTTTTAAAAATTTCGTGTACTTCTAAGGTTATTCGAAGATGTTTCCTCGGAAAGGATAACGGTGGGCAATTCAGATCTTAAAAACATAAATTGGTGCTGCCCGCTTCGCTTCCGCAGCCTTTACTGTTGGCATACTCTATTGAACAATTACAACTGTGATGGCGACTCTTCTAACTGTGATGGTAAAAATTCTAACTGAGAACGCCATAATTCTAACCAAGAACCACAAAATTCTAACTGAGATCCAAATCGATCCATAAAAAAAGTGTCCCAAAGTCACCTGACGTGACTAATGGGACACCCTTTTTAATTCAATCTTTTTATTCTCCAACCGATGCGCGAATAAATTCACGGAATAATGGTTGTGGACGTTGTGGACGAGAGATAAATTCTGGGTGGAACTGAGAAGCAACGAAGAATGGGTGATTTGCTAGTTCAATCACTTCAATTAATCGGCCATCTGGACTAGTTCCTGAGAAAATGAAACCTGCAGCTTCAAATTGCTCACGGTATTCGTTATTAAATTCATAACGGTGACGGTGACGTTCGTAAACAAGTTCTTGACCATAAGCTTCATGCGCTTTTGTACCAGGAACCAATTTACACGGTTGAAGACCTAATCGCAGTGTACCACCTAAGTCCTCGACGTCTTTTTGTTCTGGTAATAAATCAATAATTGGATACGGTGTAGCAGGGTTTAATTCAGACGAATGTGCACCTTGTAAATCTAAGATGTTACGTGCGAATTCAACTGTTGCCAATTGCATACCTAAACAGATTCCTAGGAATGGTACGTTATTAACACGAGCGTATTCTGTAGCAGCAATTTTACCTTCTACTCCGCGGTCCCCAAATCCACCAGGCACTAAAATACCATCTACATCGTTTAACCATTCAGTTACATTATCTTGATTTACATGTTCAGCATTGATCCATTTCACTTCGATATCTGCATCAAATGCAAATCCTGCATGTTTCATTGCTTCAACAACTGAAATGTAAGCATCTTGTAACTCAACATATTTTCCAACTAAACCGATGCGAACTTTTTTAGATAGATTTTTAACGCGATCTACTAAAGCAGTCCAATCTGTCATGTCAGCTTCGGGAGCTTTGATTCCAAAGTGATCAAGGACGATTTGGTCCATATGTTGTTCTTGTAATGCTAAAGGTACTTCGTATAAGGATTCCGCGTCACGTGCTTCGATTACTTCGCTTGCTTTAATGTCGCAGAATAAAGCAATTTTATCCTTCATATCTTGAGGAACTGCATGTTCTGTACGTACGACAATAATATTTGGTTGAATTCCTAAACTGCGAAGTTCTTTCACACTATGTTGCGTAGGTTTTGTTTTCATTTCTCCAGCAGCTCGGATGTACGGAATTAATGTACAGTGAATGTACATAACATTATCCCCACCGAAATCGCCTTTCATTTGACGAATTGCCTCTAGGAATGGAAGTGATTCGATATCACCAACCGTTCCCCCAATTTCAGTAATAACAACGTCTGCATTTGTTTCTTTTGCAACCCGTACTAAACGTTCTTTGATTTCATTCGTGATGTGTGGAATTACTTGAACTGTTCCACCTAGGTAATCTCCACGACGTTCTTTTTTCAAGACAGCAGAATACACTTTACCTGTTGTCACGTTTGAGAATTTGCTCACATTAATATCGATGAAACGTTCATAGTGACCTAAATCTAAGTCCGCCTCAGCACCATCGTCCGTTACATACACTTCCCCGTGTTGGTAAGGACTCATTGTTCCTGGGTCCACGTTAATATAAGGATCGAATTTTTGAATGGCAACATTCAATCCTCGGTTTTTTAATAAACGGCCTAGAGATGCCGCTGTGATTCCTTTTCCGAGTGATGATACTACTCCACCCGTTACAAAAATATATTTAGTCAAAGCAAATTCCTCCTTCGGTATTTTAAAATGGTAGGACTTTTATATAGGAATTTCATGCCTAGCTACGAGCGCTTTAGTCGCACTTTTCACTCTTCAATAAAAAAAGCGCCCCACCTGCAGTGTTTGCAGGGGGAGCGCATTATATAAGCGTTCAATCTCCCTTTTTAGGGAGCCCAATTAAAAGAGTAATCGGAAAGGCTAAATAAGTCAAGACCTATTCTTCGTCTTCGTCCTCGTCCTCTTCTTCATCTTCAACGATTTCGAAATCGTCATCCGTCTCGATTAAATCAACTGCTACTTCTACTTCGATTTCAGCAACTTCTTCTTCATCTTCATCATCTTCATCAATGTCGAAGTCATCATCATCGTCGTCAGCATCCACTTCAACGAATTCGTCGAAGTCTTCTTCAAATGTGATTTCGTCATCATCTGTGTCATCTAAATCATCGTCGTCAGCAGCAGCTTTCGCTTTTTTCTTGCGGACTTTGACAGTTGGTGCAGTTTCTTCTTCAATTTGTTCTACAGGATACCATTCACGTAAGCCCCAACGATTTTCAGAAATCGCTAAAAAGCGTCCATCAATATTCATATCTGTATAGTATTGAAGCATGCGCTCTTTCATTTGTGCATTTGTGAAACCGTTTAAAGCCTGAATCTCATTTAACAACTCTTGTAAAGTTAATGATTCATGCTTTTCTTCTAGTACTGCATATCCCAAATCGATAAACGATTCTTCTTTTAGTTGTTCTTTTGTCATTTCACGAAATTTCAACTCGTACACGTCCTTTCTACTTGCCTAAGCATAATACCCATTATATACAATCTATCTCTTAATATGCTACCGTCATTTCTTGTTTTTTGCATGATAGAGTTTTTGCCATCCATAAAAAAACAAATAGAAGGACAATAGAAGAAGGGGTATTGCACCCATTTGTTTATTATACAAGAAAAATGTCACGATTAAACATCCCACAATCACGACTACATGCATCGTATTCTTCATATATGACATCCTCCCCATTCCAATAGGTTTATTATACCTAAAATCGTGCAATAGGTGTCCATTTCAAACATCATTTTCATAATTCTTTGAAATTTATCAACCCATAACTCCCCTAGTATGGCATAATAAGTAAAAATCGTTTTTGATAGAAAAGGAAGATACTATGAAAAAATCTTTTAAAATCATTACACTTCTACTGATAATCATTTGTATAAGCTTTCAGTATTCGATTGCTTTAAAAGAACAAAAAATGCCTCCTTCACCAGATTGGAGTCGATCTATTGAAACTGATAATCATGGAAGCAAATATTTCAAACTTCAAAGTGTTCCAAATGATAATGGTTATAGCATTAGTAGAACAACTTTCAAACAATGGGATTATGTTGAATGTACATACGATTTAGATTGCCAAGAACTTTGGTCGATCGATGACTTTAATTATAAAAAGAAAACTTGGTCAGACGGTCATACAACTTATTTCATTAAAGATGATACTCTATTTAGTTCCACAACTCATGGAGTAAACACTGCTATTTCATCCTCTGTCGTGGACTTCACAAAAACCAAAGATATCTTGGTATATTGGAAAACGAATAATACATTAGTTGTTCAAAAAGGCAGTGATGAACCACAAGAATATGTAACCGATGAGCCAGTTTGGTCAAGCATTGTTGTCGATGATCAAGTATTTATTGTTAGTAAGTCTATCAAAACGAATAAAGTGAGCATCAGTAAAGTAAACGAAACAATTACCCCTTACACTCATTTTATTGCGAAATCCTATGAAACAATTCATTCGTTGGGCATGTTGTCTCTTAATGAAGATCAATATGTTCTTCACCTAGAAATAGGGATGAAAGAGGCTGGCTCGCGCAAGAAGACCCTAAGAGCAGCAGTCTTATCTAAAACAAATCCAGATGATTATAAACTGTCAGATATCATTTTTTTTGATAAAGAGTCGGGTGAAAAATTAAGGAATATGAATTATCCTTCTTTCTTTATAGGAACCAACAAAATTTTATTAACGTTCTCAGCTACTAAATCTTCAGGCAATCATATTTATGTAGCAGAATTTAATCCTAAAATAATCGAAGCTTCTGCTGTTTCAAAAAGTGATAATTATTACTCTCACCCACTTATAATAAATGAAGATACGATTATATATTATAAAGAAACTCGTTCGGGTAAAGTCATGATGTATTCTTCGAAGCTCGAGGAAATAAGAGCGGCTAGTGCCAACGGTTTAAAAGGTGATGCATTAGAAGCTTTCCATTTATTATTTGCACATTTATTCAAAGGGATTTTACTAGCAATGCTTTCCGTTGTGTGGATTGTTCCAGCAAGTTTCGTCAGTTACTTTCTCGTGAATCAACTAGGGAAATATGGTAATCAGTTAAAATACTTATGGATGTATATCGCTTATATGGTTACTCTATTAATCACACAGTTTTTACTTTTTTCCCAATTGCTGCATCCAGAAACCATGGTTAGTAAAATGATCTATCTTTCAGAAACTTGGCATATTTACATGATTTTATTGATCGCAACGATTGTTAGTGTTCTACCAGTATTTCTATCTCTTACAAAACTAGATGACGACAATGCGAATCGCGCCATAGTCCATGCCACAATTTTAAATCTATTTATTTTATTCGTATTGATTGGTCCTTATTTCTATTAATGAAAAACATACGTTATTCCCGTATCCAAAATAAACTCTTGGATACGGGATTTTCTATTAGACTTATTGAAATTTAAACACAAAACGATGGTTAATTATGTCATAATGAATGAAAAATCAATTTTAAATGTAAAGGACATGATTATGAATAAATCATTTAAACTCATCACGACTCTACTCATCATTGTATTTTTAAGTTTTCAATATTCCATTGCTTTAGATGAACAAAAGCAACCACCTTCACCTGAATGGAGTCGTTCATTCCCCACTGATGGAAAAGGAACGGACTATTTTAAACTACAAAGTGTCCCAACTGAAAATGGATTTGGAATAAGCAGAATATCTTTTGATCGTTGGGATTATGTCGACTGCGATTCAAATTTAAATTGTGACCAAGTATGGTCGAAAACCGATTTTAATTATCGAACTCAAGCTTGGACGGACGGAGACTCTACTTATTACATTAAAGACGAGACTCTTTTTCGTTCTAGCAATCCAAATACTGGTGTACCAATATCATCATCGGTAATCGATTTTACAAAGTCTAAAGATATTTTGGTTTATTGGACAACGGACAACAAATTGGTCGTTCAAAAAGAAAATCAAGAACCGAAAGAATATGTAACAGAGGAACCGGTTTGGCAAAGCTTTATAGTAGAGGATCAAGTCTTTGTCGTTTATAAGTCTGTGATCACAAATACCGTCATCATTAACCAAGCAAATGAAACCCTTACACCTTTTGCTCAATTTAAAACAAAAGCGAATGAGAATTTACATTCCATGCATGTATTCGCTTTAAATGCGAATGAATATTCAATTTTACTAGAAATCGGTCTCAAATCAGCTGGTGATCGTCATAAATACATTCGAACTGCCAATATATCTAAAACAACTCCAGAAGATCCTATATTTTCAGAGATCACATTTGTTGATAAAGTATCTGGTGAAAAACTTAGTGATATGAATAATCCAATGATATTTAATGGACAAGGTACACCATACCTAACATTTACAGCTACTATGTCTACCAAAACTGGATCAAGCAATCATATATTTGTTGGTGAGTTGAATCCAGAAAGAATCGAAGCATCAGTTGTGACAAAGAGTGGTGATTTTTATAGCCACCCCGTCATGTTAAATGAAGAAACGATTATTTTTTATAAAAATGTAAAATTAAACAATGAATTGATGTACTCTTCTTCAAGTGAAGAAAAAAGAGAGCTGAGTGAAAATGGATTAAAAGGTGACGCGAAGGAAGCATTCCATTCGTTTTTCACTCAATCATTTAAGGGGATCTTACTGGCGCTACTTTCTTTCTTATGGATTGTGCCTGCTACTTTCATCAGTTATTTCACTGGGACACATCTTCAAAAACGAGGAAATCGACATGTATCTCCTTTGATGTATAGTAGTTATATCGCTACAATGTTCATCAGTCAATTATTAGTATTTTCACAAATACTTCATGCAGATTCTATTGTTAGTAAAATGCCTTATCTATCGGAAACTTGGCATCTTTATCTTCTTTTATTCATTGCAAGTGTTGTGAGTGTATTACCTCTAATCTTGTCTCGAACAAAGATCATTGAAGACAACGCAAACCGTGCCATTGTGCATGCAACTCTACTTAATTTAGTGATTTTGGTTATATTAATTGGACCTTATTTCTTTTAAAAATAGAATAGTAAATGTGGTTGATGATATTTCGCAAAATAGCTTCTTTTTTCCGCGGGCTTGCGCCGAACTAACTCGGACTTAACGTCCGAGTTGATTTCGCCATTACTCTTTTCCCGCTGGAGTCTACGCTTTTTTGCTAAGTATTCATGCTTTGATATGTCTGTGCGAAAAGAGTTTGACCGATAAACAAAACAAAAAATCCCGCTTCCAAGTTTCATACCTTGGAGCGGGATTTTCCTATTGAGCTTACATATTACGACGGTATTGTCCGCCTACTTCATATAGAGCATTTGTGATTTGACCGAGTGATGCCACTTTTACTGTGTCCATCAATTGTTCAAAGATATTACCACCTGTTACAGCTACTTCTTTTAATTTTGCTAAAGCTGCATCTGCTTCAGATTGGTTGCGTTGTTGGAATGCACGTAAGTTACGAATTTGCGTTTCTTTTTCGTCACTTGTTGCACGTGCAATCTCCATGTTATCAATATCATCTGAAGATGGTGGGTTTGGATTTAAATACGTGTTCACACCGATAATCGGTAATTCACCCGTATGTTTTAACATTTCATAATGCATCGACTCTTCTTGGATTTTTCCTCGTTGGTACTGAGTTTCCATTGCCCCAAGAACACCGCCACGATCATTAATGCGATCGAACTCTGTCAATACCGCTTCTTCAACTAGATCCGTCATTTCTTCGATAATGAAAGCACCTTGTAGTGGGTTTTCATTTTTCGCTAGACCTAACTCTTTTGTAATGATCATTTGAATAGCCATGGCACGACGAACAGATTCTTCTGTTGGTGTTGTAATGGCTTCGTCATATGCGTTTGTATGAAGAGAGTTACAGTTATCTTGCAATGCCATTAACGCTTGCAAAGTCGTACGAATATCATTGAAATCGATTTCTTGCGCATGCAATGATCGACCCGATGTTTGAACATGGTATTTCAATTTTTGACTGCGATCATTTGCACCATACTTATCACGCATAACTACTGCCCAAATACGACGAGCAACACGCCCAATAACCGTATATTCTGGGTCTAAACCATTCGAGAAGAAGAATGATAGATTTGGTGCAAAGTCATCAATGTTCATGCCACGGCTTAAGTAATACTCCACGTATGTGAAACCATTCGCCAATGTGAAAGCAAGTTGTGAAATTGGGTTCGCCCCTGCTTCCGCAATGTGATAGCCGGAAATCGAAACCGAATAATAGTTACGTACTTTTTGGTCAATAAAGTATTGTTGAATATCACCCATCATGCGAAGTGCAAATTCAGTTGAGAAAATACATGTGTTTTGACCTTGGTCTTCTTTTAGAATGTCGGCTTGAACCGTACCACGAACTACTTGTAGTGTCGTTTGACGAACTTCCATGAATTCTTCAACCGTTAATGTGCGACCGAATTTTTCTTCATTCACTTTCACTTGTTGATCAATCGCTGTATTCATGAACATCGCTAATATAATTGGCGCAGGTCCATTAATCGTCATTGATACAGACGTAGCTGGCGCACATAAGTCAAAGCCATCATACAGCTTCTTCATATCGTCAAGCGTACAGATGCTTACACCTGATTCTCCAACTTTCCCGTAAATATCTGGACGTTCATCAGGGTCTTCACCGTATAAAGTTACTGAGTCAAATGCTGTTGATAGACGCTTCGCATCATCATCTTTTGATAAGTAATGGAAACGACGGTTTGTGCGTTCTGGTGTTCCTTCTCCAGCGAATTGGCGTTTTGGATCTTCCCCTTCACGTTTGAACGGGAATACACCAGACGTATAAGGGAATGAACCTGGAACATTTTCTTTGTATACCCATCGTAAAATCTCACCGTAGTCTACAAATTTAGGCAATGCCACTTTAGGCACTTTTAATCCTGATAAACTTTCCGTACGCAAAATTGTGCGAAGCTCTTTGTCACGTACTTTTGTAACGAATTCGTCTCCTGCATACGCTTCTTTTAAAGCTTTCCAGTTATCTAAAATTCGTTTCGATTCCGCTGTTAATTCATCACGCACGCCTTGTGCAAGAGAAGTTAATGATTGCACTAAAGCATCATTCGGTGCTTTTTCATTTACCGTTTCGATTGCTCCTTCAAGTTGGAACAAACGACGTGCTAAACCAGCTTGTTGATCAGATTTTTTGTGATAACCACGAACTGCATCCGTAATTTCACGCAAGTAGTAACGACGATCATTTGGAATGATGACATTTTGCTTTTGCGTTTTCACGAATTGTTCATAAGACGTCTGCCAGTCAGTTCCACACACTTCATTCACACGAGCCACTAAAGCTGCGAATAAAGAATTGGTCCCCTTGTCATTGAACTGGCTTGCGATCGTCCCGTAAACAGGCATCGTATCGAGACTTGCATCCCATAGACCGCGGCTACGTTGGTATTGCTTTTGAACTTGACGCAATGCATCTTCCGAACCTTTACGCTCGTATTTGTTGATAACAATCAAGTCTGCAAAATCAATCATATCGATTTTTTCTAATTGTGATGGAGCACCGAATTCACTTGTCATCACATACATAGAAAGATCTGACACGTTCGTGATTTCAGCGTCACCTTGTCCGATTCCGCTTGTTTCAACAACAATCAAATCATAGCCAGCAACTTTTACAACGTCTAAAACGTCGCTAATAGCCCCTGATAATTCCGTACGTGAACCACGTGTTGCAAGACTGCGCATAAATACGCGTTTATTGAAAATCGCATTCATGCGAATACGGTCTCCAAGTAATGCCCCACCTGTTTTTTGTTTCGTTGGGTCAATGGATAATACCGCGATTTTCTTCTCAGGGAATTCTGATAGGAAACGACGAATTAATTCATCCGTAAGACTTGATTTACCCGCTCCACCCGTTCCAGTAATACCTAAAACAGGCGTTCCTTTGGATAGTTCTCGCGCTTTTTCAACTAATGCTTTAGCGTCGCTGTTTTCATTGTTAACCCCGTCTTCAGCGACAGTGATTAAATGTGATAATACTTCAGGGTGTTCCGTATCCGCTTGCGCTAACTGATCCACTGCATTTTTCGTATCAATGGCTTTATCGCAATCTTCTACCATACGGTTAATCATCCCTTGAAGACCTAGTGTACGACCGTCTTCAGGAGAGAAAATCCACGCAATCCCGTAGTCATGTAATTCTTTGATTTCTTTAGGAATGATTACGCCACCACCACCGCCATAAATGCGGATATGTGGAGCCCCTCTTTCTGCTAATAAATCATGCATGTACTTGAAGTATTCAACGTGTCCACCTTGATAAGATGAGATCGCAATCCCGTTCGCATCTTCTTGAATCGCTGCATTTACAACTTCTTCAACTGAACGATTGTGACCTAAGTGAATGACTTCAGATCCTGTTGATTGCAAAATACGACGCATAATATTAATCGATGCATCGTGACCGTCAAAAAGACTTGATGCCGTTACAAAACGAACATGGTTTGTTGGACGATAAACTTCTACTGTTGCTGTCATACTGTTCCCCCATTCCTTTGAATCCCTTGTAATAAAAATCGTGTTTGCACGCTAATAAATTCGTCAATTGTCATATCTTTATGAAGACCCCATCTTCTAAACGCCCACATTTGACCTTGAACGACCACATGATGTGCGGCAAGTTTAACGTCCTCTTGTGCGATGTGTACATCACCAGATAATCGACAATTTTCAATGATTTCTTCGAAGATTGCGACCATGCCGAGTTCTTTATTCAACACATACTGCAAAGCGTCTTTTGGAAGAGATTTAGACTCTTGGTACATCACGACAAACTCATCCTGCATCTCATCGATCAGAAGATAATAATGTCGAATAGAAGATTCGAGTCCGTCTATAGTTCCAGCTTGAGCAGGCAGGGTCGACAAGCGGTCCTGCACTTCCTCATAAATGCTGTCACATACTAAATATAAGACGTCTTCTTTGGTGCGGATGTACTCATATAATGTGCCAATGCTAAAACCCGCTTCTTTTGCGATTTCACGTGTCGTGGTGCGGTGAAAACCCTTCTGTTTGAAGAGTGAAACCGCGCCACGGATCATTTGAATTCGACGTTTAGCAATTAGGCTTTCATCTTTTACAGATGATTGCACTTCACGTTTGGTTTCCACCTCAATCACCACTTATTTCGTTAGCATGCGAGAAATAACAAGACGTTGAATTTCTTGTGTACCCTCGTAAATTTGAGTGATTTTCGCGTCACGCATATAACGTTCTACTGGGTAATCTTTCGTGTAACCATATCCACCAAATACTTGAACCGCTTCAACTGTTACTTTCATAGCTGTATCACCAGCCATTAATTTCGCCATTGCGGATTCTTTCCCATAAGATAATCCGTTAGACTCTAACCAAGCAGCTTGGTACGTTAACAAACGTGATGCTTCAATTGATGTTGCCATGTCAGCTAATTTGAATGAAACCCCTTGATTAGCAGCGATTGGTTTACCGAATTGAACACGTTCTTTCGCATAGTCAACCGAAGCGTCTAATGCACCTTGTGCAATCCCGACCGCTTGAGCAGCGATCCCGTTACGTCCACCGTCAAGTGTCTTCATAGCGATAATGAATCCTTCGCCTTCAGCACCTAGCAAGTTTTCTTTAGGAATGCGGCAGTTATCAAAAATAATTTCTGTTGTTGGTGACGAACGAATTCCTAGTTTCTTCTCTTTCTTACCTACTGAGAACCCTTCGAAGTCCGCTTCAACAATAAATGCACTTGTACCTTTATGTTTTGAAGTTGGATCTGTTACGGCAAATACTACGTAAATATCAGCAATTCCACCGTTTGTAATAAAGATTTTCGATCCGTTTAATACATAGTGGTCGCCATCTAATTTAGCTGTTGTTTTCATGCCACCAGCGTCAGAACCTGAACCAGCTTCTGTTAAACCGTACCCACCAATTTTTGTTCCTTCTGCCATTGGACGAAGGTACTTTTGTTTTTGTTCTTCATTGCCGTATTTGAAAATTGGCCATCCAGCTAATGAAGTATGAGCGGATAGTGTTACGCCTGTAGATGCACAAACGCGTGATAGTTCTTCAACTGCGATACAGTAGGCTAAGTAGTCTGATCCGATTCCGCCGTATTCTTCTGGCCATGGGATACCTGTTAAGCCAAGTTCCGCCATTTTATCGAAGATGTCGCGGTCAAAGCGTTCTTCTTCGTCACGTTCTGCAGCTGTTGGTGCTACTTCTTTCATTGCGAAGTCGCGTACCATTTTACGAATCATTTCATGTTCTTCTGATAGTTTAAAGTTCATTTTTATTCCCGCCTTTTATGTTTTTAGTTTGTATATCCTACCGTGCTGAAAAATTCTCGCCCTTTCCGCCGACTACCCACGAGCCTCCTCGATTGGTTCGTTCCTCACCAATCTGCGGGGTCTCTTAGAGGTAGTTATTCGGCAGGAGTGGCGGGAATTTTTCACCACGTAATCATATAAATAGCACTCTAAGTCCATATATTCTTTTATTTCAATAGATGTTTGCCGATTACGATGCGTTGAATTTCAGATGTTCCTTCATAGATTTCTGTTACTTTAGCGTCACGGAAATAGCGTTCTACTGGGTAGTCTTCTGTGTAGCCGTATCCACCGAAAACTTGAACGGCTTCAATTGAAGTTTCTACTGCTGTTTTCGAAGCAAATAGTTTGGCCATTGAGGCTTCTTTACCGCATGAAATGCCGCGAGAACGAAGATCTGCTGCACGGTAAACCAACAACCTTGTTGCTTCAACAGCTGTTGCCATGTCTGCTAGTTTAAAACCGACACCTTGTTGAGCTGCGATGGGTTTGCCAAATTGTACACGTTCTTTTGCATAGCCAACTGCTGCTTCATAGGCTGCCTCTGCAATACCTAGAGCTTGAGCTGCAATTCCGATTCGACCAACATCTAAGTTGGCTAAGGCGATTTTGAATCCTTCTCCTTCTGCACCTAAAAGGTTTTCAGCAGGTACTTTCATGTCTTCGAAAGTCAGTTGAACAGTTCGTGACCCGTGTAAGCCCATTTTGTGTTCATCTTTTCCGATAATTAAACCCGGAGTGTCTTTTTCTACGATAAAAGCAGACACGCCGCGAGACCCTTGCGACGGGTCTGTTGAAGCGAATACAATGTAAACATCGGCTTCTCCACCATTTGTAATAAAGACTTTCGAGCCGTTAAGTGTGTAAAAATCTCCACCTTTTGTGGCTTTCGATTTCATTGAACCAGCGTCCGAACCAGCAGATGGCTCTGTTAAACAGAACGCTCCTAAATATTCACCAGATGCTAATTTCGGCACGTACTTTTGTTTTTGTTCTTCATTGCCGAAATAAAGAATCGGATTTGTTCCAACCGATGTGTGTACCGAAAGGATTACGCCAACTACTGCACTCACTTTTGATAGCTCATGAATGGCAATGATATAACTTAGGAAATCCATTTCTGAACCGCCGTATTTTTCAGGTGCAGTAATTCCCATAAGTCCTAGCCCGGCCATTTTCTTTAAAATTTCACGAGGAAATTCACCTTGTTCCATTTGGTCAATAAACGGTTCGATTTCCGTTTTAGCAAAGTCACGAACCATATTGCGCATCATTAATTGTTCTTCTGTAAATTTCAGTTCCAAGCTGAGCGCCTCCTATTCGTAAACGTAAAAACCGCGACCTGTTTTCTTACCTAACCAGCCTGCTTTTACGTATTTGCGCAGTAATGGGCATGGACGATATTTACTGTCCCCAAATCCGTCATGCAAGATTTCCATAATGTATAAACATGTATCTAAACCAATAAAGTCAGCTAATTGTAAAGGTCCCATTGGATGATTCATACCCATTTTCATCACGTCATCAATGGCTTCTTTAGTCGCTACACCTTCATACAAAGTGTAAATGGCTTCATTGATCATTGGCATTAAAATACGGTTAGAGACGAATCCTGGGAAATCATTCACTTCAACCGGTACTTTGTCTAGTTTCTTCGTCATTTCTTCAATCGCTGTGTAGACTTCATCTGAAGTAGCAAGACCACGAATAATTTCTACGAGCTTCATTACTGGAACCGGGTTCATAAAGTGCATACCAATTACTTGTTCCGGACGGTTTGTTACCGCTGCAATCTCTGTGATTGGAAGTGAAGATGTGTTTG
Organism: Paenisporosarcina sp.; assembly: GCF_057785155.1. Classification (NCBI taxonomy): domain Bacteria; kingdom Bacillati; phylum Bacillota; class Bacilli; order Caryophanales; family Caryophanaceae; genus Paenisporosarcina; species Paenisporosarcina sp. The sequence continues at coordinate 148,154 of NZ_JBYNRN010000033.1, read as the reverse complement.
AAGCTAAAATTGCATGTTTTGGTGTGATTTCATCCAAACGTTTGAAAATCGATTGTTTGATTTCCATGTTTTCAACAGCAGCTTCAATAACTAAATCCACATCACTCGCATCATTTAAATCAAGAGATTTCGTAATGCGTGATAGTACTTTTGTTTTTTCATCTTCTGTCATGCGTCCTTTTTCAACGCTGCGTGATAAGTTCTTCGTAATGATGCCAAGTCCACGTTCGAAAAATTCATCTTTCATATCGTTAAGCTTTACGTCGAAACCAGCTTGCGCACAAACTTGCGCAATACCAGAACCCATTTGTCCCGCTCCGATTACTAATACTTTTTGGATGTTCATATGTTAGCCTCCTTCAATTTTAAAAGACAGTTCTTACGCTTTTGGTACTTCGATCATAATGGCATCACCTTGACCGCCACCTGAACAAATAGCTGCAATACCAATTCCGCCACCACGGCGTTTTAATTCATAAGCCAATGTTAAAATGATGCGGGCACCACTCGCTCCGATTGGATGTCCTAATGCCACTGCTCCACCATTTACATTCACTTTTGTGTGATCTAAATTCGCTATTTTTGAAGAAGCGAGTGCAACTGCTGCGAATGCTTCATTGATTTCAAATAAATCGATTTCTTCAAGTGTTTTACCTGTTTTTTCAAGAAGTTTATTAATCACAAGTCCTGGTGTTTGAGGGAAATGTTTTGGCTCGATTGCGACTTCAGCATGAGCTACCACGTAAGCAAGTGGTGTTTTCCCTTCAGCTTTTGCACGCTCGTCACTCATTAAGACAAGTGCTGCTGCTCCATCATTAACCCCAGGTGCATTCCCTGCAGTGATCGAACCGTCTTTACTAAATGCTGAACGTAATTTCGATAAAGTTTCTAACGACGTATCGCGTCGTGGTGCTTCATCTGTATCAATTGAGATTGGATCCCCTTTACGTTGTGGAATGACTACTGGTGTAATTTCTTCCGCTAAGATTCCGCTATCCATTGCTTTAAATGCTAATTCATGACTGCGAACTGCCCATTCATCCTGCATTTCACGAGTTAAGGTAAATTCATCAGCCGTTGAGTTTCCGTATGTGCCCATATGCACTCGCTCTGGTGTAAACGCACATGATAATCCGTCATAAATCATGCCATCGATCATTTGAGCATCACCCATGCGTAAACCAAATCGACCTTTAGGTAAATAGTAAGGCGCATTTGACATCGATTCCATACCACCAGCAACGATGATTTCTTCATCACCAAGTCTGATTAATTGGTCACCTAGACTAACTGCACGCATGCCTGATGCACAAACTTTATTAATTGTTTCGGTTTTAACACTCCATGGTATACCTGCTTTAGTTGCAGCTTGACGGGAAGGAATTTGCCCTTGACCTGCTTGTAAAACTGTACCCATGATGACTTCATCAACTGATTCAGGAGCAATTCCTGCTTTATTCAAAGCTTCTTTAATGGCTACTCCACCAAGATCACTAGCTGAAAGAGTAGAAAGTGCGCCACCCATTTTCCCAAAAGCTGTACGTGCGCCATCTAAAATAACTGTTTTTGTCATAATTGTTGCCTCCCTATATGAATGGTTGTATACGCTTACAGTTTTTCAAATAAAAATATTCTGATTTTTTACGTTATGGGAAATTGGTTATATGATAACCTCTCTCCCCGGTTATTAATGATTCTTTATCTAATAATATTCACTGACCGAACGCTCGCTCGACAAGTAGACAAACGAAAAGGGAGTGCAAGACTCCCTCTTCAGTTGACTTTATTGTATCTAATTTTTACACATTTATCAATCTACTCTGTTTATTGAAGGATTGGTGTTTCTTCTGTTTCTTCAACAGGTGGTAGGTAATCGCCTAGTACTGAGCGTTCTAGTAATTCTGCGATATCGTAGGTGCCTACTGTTTCTTCCACTTCTTTTGCTTTCGTTCCGTCAGAAAGCATAGTTAAGCAGTATGGGCAACCTGATGAAATCATCGTTGGGTTTACTGCAAGTGCTTGTTCAGTGCGGGCTACGTTGACACGATTTCCTGTATGTTCTTCCATCCACATTAAACCTCCACCAGCTCCACAGCACATTCCTGTTTCGCGGTTACGGTCCATTTCCACAAGTTTCACTCCTGGAATAGCACGTAGGATTTCACGTGGCGGATCATAGACGTCATTGTAACGGCCTAAGTAACATGAATCATGGAATGTAATGGTCTCATCGATTGCATGTTGTGGTTTTAAGCGACCTTCTTGTACTAGGTCAAACAGCATTTCAGTGTGGTGAAGAACTTCTCCGCTCCAACCGAAATCTGGGTATTCATTTTTGAAAATGTTATAAGCATGCGGGTCGATTGTGACAATCTTCGTTACGCCAGCTTTTTCAAATTCAGAAATATTACTTGTTGCAAGTTCTTGGAATAAAAATTCATTTCCTAGACGACGAGGTGTGTCACCAGAGTTCTTTTCTTTATTTCCAAGAATAGCGAACTTCACGCCTGCTTCGTTCATTAAGCGCGCAAAGGAAAGAGCGATTTTTTGTGAACGGCTATCGAAAGCACCCATTGAACCAACCCAGAATAAGTATTCGAATTCTTCATCAGCTTTGGATAATTCTTTAACTGTTGGGATATTGATTTCTGGACGTGCATCTCTCCAGTTTTCTTTCTCTTTACGGTTAAGCCCCCAAGGATTCCCTTGACGTTCGATGTTTGTCATAGCACGTTGAGCATCTGGATTCATGCGACCTTCAGTCATCACTAGGTAACGACGTAAGTCGATAATGTGAGAAACGTGTTCAATCATAACTGGACATTGGTCTTCACAGTTACGACATGTCGTACAAGCCCAAAGCTCCTCTTCCGTGATAACGTCACCGATTAAAGCCGGGTTATAAATATCTTCAATAACTGCACCTTCAACTCGCGCAGCGACTGCTAATTGGTTACCTTGTGTATTCGCGAAAGCCATTGCTGGAACCCATGGCTTTTGTTGTGTCATAACGGCACCTGTGTTCGTTAAGTGATTACGAAGTTTTGTAATTAAGTCCATTGGAGACAGCATTTTACCCGTTCCAGTTGCTGGACACATATTCGTACAACGACCACATTCTACGCAGGCATATAAATCGATCATTTGCTTTTGGTTTAAATCTTGAATTTTACCAACACCGAATGATGGCATTTCATCTTCGCCTGCTTCTTCATCTTCTTCTTCCTCAAAGTTAATCGGACGAAGTTTACCGACGTTGTCTGTACGGTTGAAGTATGTGTTGACAGGACCCGTTATTAAATGGAAATGTTTCGATTGTGGTACATAAACTAAGAAAGTTAAAAGGAATAGTAAATGAGCCCACCACATAATGTAGAAAATTGTAATAGCAGCAACGTCTGGTAAGAATCCAAAGATTGTAGCTACTACTGATGCGACTGGCTCCGCCCATGTTGCTGCGTGGTCATGCCAAATCATGCCCATCCCATTTCCGATTAAAACAGAAACCATTAATCCACCAATGAAAATCAATACTAAGCCTGATTTCCAACCACGTTTTAAACGAACAAGCTTTTCAATATAGCGACGGTAGAATGCCCAAACAACAGCCACTAAAATCATCAAAGTCACAAGTTCTTGGAAGAATGTGAATGCTGGATATAAAGGTCCTAGAGGTAAATGAGATCCAGGCTTTAATCCCTTCCAAATAAAATCGATGGCACTAGCTTGAACAAGAAGGAATCCGTAGAAGAACATGACGTGTATAATTCCACTTTTCTTATCCTTCAATAATTTCTTTTGGCCAAATACATTGACCATGATTTTACGAATACGTTCTTTTACATTGTCATCAAATTCAACTTTTTGTCCGAGTTTGATGTAGCTGTAGCGCGTTTTCAATAAATACGTGAATAACCCAAGTGCGTAAGCGGTTACAACGATAAATAAAATCCAGTTTGCAATTAAAAGGTAATTCATTGTATTCTCCCCTCTCGTTAAAAAAAATCAAAAATGCTATTAATCTGATAACAACAGTTTAGTAGATAGTCTTTGTTATGTCGATGCTTATCTTCAGTTTAAAACTGAATGAGCATTCAGTCAACAGAAATGTGAAGATTCTTAAACTTTGAGATTGTTAAACAAATTTAGGTGTCAGATTTCCATTGCGGTGGACGCTTTCCGCGGGCACGACCTCAGCCGCTTCCCTCGCGTGGCTCAGTCCAGGGTCTTCAGTTCGTGCTGATTCCGCTGGAGTCGCCACCTACATTCCAATCAACAAAATCATATGCAAATCTTTTGAATTCACACATAAGACTTCAATGAAGATTTTTTAGTAGAAGTCCTTACATATCAATACCTGATTCATGAGAACAAGCTAAGATATAAAATTAGTAGAGTAATTCCAATCCTTTTTTCAGCAGTTCTCACTTAGACTTATAGAACACCGCTATTCTTACTTCGAAGCTAACATGGTTGTGCTACAGAGAAAGATATTTTTCACCACCTATATTCCAATCAGCCATATAAGAAAATTAATACCTACAATCAGTAAAACAAAAAAACCAATCGCATTTTCACGATTGGGTTTTGTTGATTGCTTTTATGGTGCATTCGAAGATGCCGCGGCCGATTAGTTTTCCTAACTCTGTTACTGGGCCTGCATAGGGAATGTCGGCTCCGATTTGTGTGGCAGCTACCAGTAGACTGTCGGTCGGCGTCCCTGTTGCAAGTGTTCCACTGTAGGGATCTAACACATGCATATGTTGGAGAGCTTTCGTTTTTGCTTCTGTTGCTGTAATCATCGCTTGGATAAAAGCTTCTTCTGAGAGTTTTCCGTTAATGATAATCCAGGTGTTGATTGTTCCCACCGGTGTTTGTCGTGTGTATTCGTATGATTTTGAGACATCTATCGCGTTGCCAATTCCTGCAGTTACAGCTATTGTGATTTGTCCAAAGTCACCATAATAATCGGAAATTACCACTTTTTCTGGTTGAATGGCTGTCATCATTCCGACGGTGTCGGTGGCTGACAATCCTTGCCTTTGTAGGTACTGTGTCATTTCTTCCATACTATTTTCATGCTCATAGGTAAGCGGGACGTGTCGATTAACAAAGTTACGATACCAACCGGAACCTGCATTGACTACTGCGGAAGATACTGTTTTTAGTGGATTTTCCGTTTGTAGAATCACAAATTCTGATGTGATGCGGAAGTGTGTTTGATTAACCAAAGGCATGGTTTTCGTACTTTCGATACTTGGCAAAAGTGTGATTTGCGGTTTAGGTAGTTCTGGATGTGGATGGCTGACGACTCGCGCTTTGTAGACGTCCATGATTTGTTCTTCTTTTAATACGGCATGTGGTTCACCTATGTGTTGAATCGTTCCGCGGTCCATCATCAATAATCTGTCGCAATATAGAGAAGCGAGATTAATATCATGGAAAACGGAGACGACGGTTAGTCCTTTTGTTAAACAGAGCGTTTTAATGGTGTCGAGTAATTGCTTTTGGTGCGCGATGTCCAAATGGTTCGTCGGTTCGTCTAGTAATAAAATCGGTGCTTTTTGAGCGAGTGCTTGTGCGACAAAGACGCGTTGTTGTTCCCCGCCAGATAACTCATCGAGGTAGGTGTTTTCGTATTGAGTGATATCCGTCAGCTGCATGGCTTCGACGACAGCCGATTCATCTTCCGCTGACCAGGATGAAAACAATCCAGATTGATGAGGATAGCGACCAAGTGAAACCGTTTCTCGAACGGTATAGGTAAATGCATGTGCATGTAATTGTGGCAAAACGGCCATTTGCTTTGCGAGTTGCTTCGATTGGAAGGAAGTGAGCGGTTTCCCATCAATTTGAACGCTTCCAGTTAATGAAGGGAGAATGCCGCTAATGACTTTTAGTAAAGTCGATTTCCCACTCCCATTTGGTCCAAGAATTCCAAGCATTTCTCCTCTTGCGACTGAGAATGAAACATTCTTAACAACGGGTGCGCCTTGATAACCGCCAGATATTTGGTCGACCTGTAACAAATTACGCACCTCCCGTTCGTCGTTGTTTGAAGAAAATAAAGGCAAACACTGGTGCGCCTAGAAATGCTGTGATGACTCCAATTGGAAGTTCTGTTGGTGCAATGATTGTGCGTGAAAGCAAATCACACAGAACTAACAATGATGCCCCGTTTAAAAATGATAATGGGAGTAATTGACGATGGTCTGCACCTGAAACAAGTCGAATCATATGTGGGACTACTAATCCGATGAAGCCAATTGTTCCTGATACTGCGACTGCTGCTCCCGTTAAAATCGAGCCACCAGCTAAGATCATCATTTTACGATTTTTGACGTTGACTCCTAGATGTTTCGCACGTTCTTCACCGAAGATTAATGCATTTAACTCTCTTCTGTTTAGCCAAAGTAATAGCGTTCCTATAACGATAAATGGCAACGCCATATTCACGTAATCCCACCCACGCATTGAAACACTGCCTAAAATCCAGCCAATGATTTGTCTAAGTTCTTCGCCAGTTAAGGCAATCATTAACGAAATGATAGACCCTAAGAATGAACTAAAAATGATTCCGGTTAAAATGATCGTTTCCATTTTCATGGAGCGGTCGACAAGCTTCGCAAACCCAATGACCGCTAACATGGTAATAAAAGCACCTGCCATGCTGAAAACGGGAAGTGTAAAGATGCCCAAGAACGGAATGGATATGCCAAAAAACAAAGTGATTACTGCGCCAACTGATGCACCGGATGACACACCTAATGTGTACGGATCCGCTAGTGGATTTTTAAGCAAACCTTGGAACGCCGCACCCGCAATTGCGAGTGAAGCTCCTACTAACCCGGCTAAAACAACACGCGGCATACGAATGTTCCAAAGTATATTAGATAATGCAGGGTCCGCTTGTCGATTCCAGAGAGTTGATACTGGAATCGACACGGTTCCGATGGTCACACCAGCAATCACAGCCGCGATCAATACGCAGATGGAAACTGCATAAGCGATTCCGGTTTTATTCATTAAAAGCCTCAGGATACACATTCTTCGCTACTAGCTCTAAGCCTTCTGCAAGGCGGGGTCCCATGCGTCCTGTCAAATCCGCATCCATGTCATGAACTGCTTTGTTTTTCACAGCCGTTACATCTGAGAAGCCATTTCGGTTTAACACAAGATTTACCGCGTCAGGTGTGTAATTTCCATAAGTTGTGAGAATGACATCTGGGTTTCGTTTGACAATTTCTTCTGGATCAATTTTAATCCAACCGTCTAGATCAGCTACTAGATTTTCTGCATTAATCATGCCTAACATTTCGTTCATGATTGTGTTTCCAGCTGGTGTGTAAATTTCAGGTTCTGGTGACACTTCCACGAGCACTTTCTTTTTCGTATCGACATCAGCTACTTTGTCTTGTACTTCTTTTATTTTCGCTTTCATGTCTTCTACGATTTTCGTCGCTTCTTCTGACTTGCCTGTTGCTTCACCAATTTCGTGAATGGTTTCGTATGTTGCGTCAAACGTTTCTGCGTTTGTCACTGTGTACACTTGAACACCAGCGTCACGAAGTTGTTGTAACCCTGCATCCCATGTTCCTAATGCTGATTCATGTGCAAGTACTAAGTCTGGATTTAATGAGATGATTTTTTCTACGTTAAATTCCATCCCGCCGATTTTCTCTTTTGAAGCGGCTTCTTCTGGGTAGTTGTCATAATCTGATACGCCCACAATTTCTTCACTTAAGCCTAAAGCGTACAAGATTTCTGTATTGCTTGGAATCATGGATACGATTGCTTTAGGTGCTTCTTCAAGTGTAACTTCATTTCCAGTCACGTCAGTGAGTGTCATTGGGTAAGAAGCGGCTTTTTCTTCTTGAACAGACGTGTTATCCGTTGTGTTTTCTTTCGGTTGAGCGTCATTTTGTCCACATGCGGTTAATAAAGATAGAGCCATTAATGATGTTAGTGCTAATTGCCAAAACTTTTTCATTGTGGTTTCCTCCTAGATGTTTGTGGTTTTTGAAAAACAAAAAATCCTCCGCGCAATGTCGGAGGATGGGAGGTTGAATTAAAGCAAGCACGCTTATGCGTAACTGCTGTCGATTCACACCATTCCTATCCTCGTAGGGTTGCTGAGTGTTAGCACGTAGGCAGGTCTCCTGGCTTGTGGTCAATGGATTGTGCGTCTTCCCAAAGTCGTTCGACTTCAGTGACTTGATGCACGTTCCTCACACATACAGTGGCGGGACCGCGTCGGATTTAAACCGACTTCCCTTTTAACTCTGCGATTTAAGCAGAGCACCTTCGTGTTAAAGCTATGTAATTCATTTTTCATTATACATGATTTGTTGAGCGTGTCGAGAGGGATTTTTTAAGCGGCATGGAGAGTGCAATTAAGATTGGTCTTAGTTATTTTGAGTGGTGGTTTTTTACAGAGTAGTCTTTCACGTTCACTCGGGACCCTTTGACAGAATCGATCAAGCTTTCACTTTCAAGTGAGAGTCTTTCACTTTCATATGAAGACCTTTCACTATATTTCGCTTTCCACGCGCGAAAACCCAGGAGTTTCCAACACCAAAGGCTGCTTTAGCAGCCCTAATTAGCTCTTTTACGCTTCGCTTCTGAGAAGAACTTCTTACTCAGCCTTAGTAACTTGCTCCGTCAATGCGAGATTATGCTATTTCATGCGAAGACCTTTAACTCATATTCATTTACATAATTTTTTCATTAAAAATAGCCACCCCGCTTTTAACGGAATGGCTAAGTTATTTCATTTACATTTTCTCAGGTGCGCTAACGCCAATCAGACGAAGTGCATTGGCAATTGTTGTGCGAACTGCTGTAATAAGTGCGATACGTGCACGTGTCATGTCTTCATTTGAAGGATCCAACACTTTTTCTGCGTTATAGAAGCTATGGAATGTAGCCGCTACTTCTTGAATGTAATTAGCCACGCGGTGTGGTGAGCGATTTTTTGCGGCGTCGGCTACGACTTGTGGGAAGTCTCCTACTTTCTTCAGTACATCAATTTCTTTTTCAGCTTGCAATAAATTCAAGTTCTCAGTCGAAGCTGTAAAGCCTTGTTCCTCAGCTTGTCGTAAAATTGAACTAATACGAGCATGAGCATATTGTGCATAGTAAACCGGGTTTTCGTTCGATTGAGAAACAGCTAGATCTAAGTCGAAGTCCATATGTGAATCGCCAGAACGCATGGCGAAGAAATAACGCACTGCATCTAAGCCGACTTCTTCCACTAATTCACGCATCGTTACCGCTTTACCTGTACGTTTACTCATTTTCATTTTTTCGCCATCTTTATATAGTTGAACCATTTGAATAATCATGACTTCTAACGTTTCTCGGTCATAACCTAACGCTTGGATTGCAGCTTTCATACGTGGGATGTAACCATGGTGGTCAGCTCCCCAAATGTTGATTAACTGATCATAACCACGAGAAATTTTGTCTTCATGATAGGCGATATCTGGCGTTAAATACGTAAAGGATCCGTCGTTTTTAATTAATACACGATCTTTGTCGTCGCCAAATGTTGTAGAACGGAACCAAGTTGCTCCCTCTTCATCAAACACATGTCCATTGGCTTTTAATTTATCTAAAGCAACTTCGATTTTGCCGCCGTCATACAACGACGTTTCTGAATACCAGCTGTCGAAGTTGACACGGAAATCAGCTAAATCTTGTTGCAACTTCGCTAATTCGATTTTCAGTCCATGTGCACGTAAGAAATCGAAACGTTCTTTTTCTGATTTTGCTAATAAAGCATCTCCTTGTTCAGCTACGAGTGCGCTTGCGATATCAATAATATCTTGACCACGGTATCCGTCTTCCGGCATTTCCATGTCTTTTCCTAACGCTTCGTTGTAGCGAACTTCTAGAGATAACGCTAAGTTATTGATTTGATTCCCAGCATCATTGATGTAGTATTCACGAGATACTTGATAGCCTGCGAAGTCTAAGACATTACATAATGAATCACCAACAGATGCTCCACGTGCATGCCCAAGGTGAAGGTCACCAGTTGGATTAGCCGAAACAAACTCGACTTGAATTTTTTCGTTAGCTCCAGCTTGTGATCGTCCGAAATTAGATCCTTGCTCAATAACCGCTTTGATGACATCTGCTAAATAATCTTTACGTAGCGAGATATTTATAAATCCTGGACCTGCGATTTCAATTTTTTCAATTGGTGTATTTGTTGTATCTAGATTTTCTAAAATAGCTTCTGCGATTGCACGTGGTGGCATTTTTGCAATCTTTGTTAACTGCATCGCAATATTTGTCGCGTAATCACCATTGGTTTTGTCTCTCGGTGTTTCCAAATGGATAGCGGGAACACTTTCTGTTTCTGCTAATTTTGCTTTTATCACTGCTTGTTGAATAGCCGTTTTCACAACTTGTTGTACTTGTTCTACTGCGTTCATGGCGATACCTCCGTGTAATTAAATTCGAGGGTGTATTCGCCAACTGGCTGCCCACCAACGATTAGTTCGTACTGAACCAGGAAGTGTCCCTGGTCGTCATTTAATTCAAACGTCATTTGACGTGTTTTGGTTTTCACGATTAATGTGCCAAATTCACTTTCATAATTCCCTGTTTGATCTGCCCCAATTAAAAATGGCAATCGCATATTAACGGCGCCGCTCCTAAAAATAAGACCTTGACTCGACCCCATTTTAACAGTCGTTTTTATGACTTGTTGGTCCTGAATTTCTTCGTATTTTAAATAAGAATGTTCACCTTTTTCGATGAAGGTTCCAGAAGACCATAATTCATATATTTCCGGCTCTTCATTTGGCTGCTGAATGGTCGTCTTTAATTTCACTTTTACTTGTTTACTCATGACGTTTCCACCAGCTCCTTTTTATTGATAACCTTTTTATTATAAGCGATTTTAGCTCTTTATATCAATTAAACAATATATTTGTTCATTTCCTTCCTTTTAAATACTCACTTTACTTGTAATGGATCGAATTAGGTATGATATACTAAATCTACCATACATACCCGGAGGAAAAAGGTCATGCTTCTTGAACTAATTGTCAACTTTTGTATTTTATTTTCATTTGCCGTTTTATCTTATTGGCCTTTTCAAGATCAAGTTCGATTTAGAATGCCGTTCCCTAATTCACATCCCTACATGATTGGGATTATGGCTGGCATAACTGGGTTTATTTTAATGGAATCTTCCATTCAAATAACTGATACGATGATTGTTGATTCTAGGCATGTCATCATTGTTATTGCCGGTTTATTTGGTGGACCGATTGCTCCGATTATAAGTGGACTTATCATTGGTTTATCACGCATGCTTATGTATGATGTGACACCGATTTCCATTGTGGCTGGAGTCAATGCTATTACACTGGGGTTGGTTATTGGCGGATTCAGTTTTAAATTTCCAATGAACTTTAAAAATGCTAAGTACTTCTTTTTTTACGCAACTATTCAGACAAGCATATTAATTGGCGCTCTTCTTTACCTCAATAACGCGAATTATATTCATATCTTGTATTTTATTTTATTTTCTACTTTCTCCTTTTTTATCTTAATGATTATTTTGGATGAGCTGAAAAATCACTTTGATCAAATCCGTAGAATTGAATTATTATCTGAAACTGATTATTTAACCGGACTCTACAATAACCGGAAATTCCATCAAATAACGAAAGCATGTATAACACAGGAACAAAAACCTTTTTCACTCATATCCATTGATATTGATCACTTTAAAAAGGTAAATGATTTATACGGGCATCCTGTTGGGGATGAAATCGTGAAAGAATTAGCTAAGCGTCTAAAAAACTTAGTTTCCCCAAAGGAAGGCATAGTTGCACGAAATGGTGGCGAACAATTTGCAGTCTTGCTTCCAAATGCACCACCTGCAATGGGCATTCATATGGCTGAAAAGATTCGATCGATGGTTGCTCGTGCAGATTTCCCTGTTTCGGGGGATAATGAAATCGGCATAACGGTATCTGTAGGTGTCAGTTCTTATCCAGACAACGGATCCACTCTACAAGAGTTGTATGGAGCTGCAGATAGCGCTATGTATGAAGCCAAAGCCATTGGCCGTAATCGAGTTTTTCATTATACAAATAAAAAAGCGTGAAGCTCTCTTTATGGAGAAAGCTTCACGCTTTTTTTGTTTACTAGGAGCTGCTTATTGCACATGTGGAAACTCAAATGACAGGGTATGAATTTGAGCTTTTTCTTTTTAATGGTTTTGGATCTATTTTTACTAGATTAGCCTTCAAAATTACTAGATTAGCTGTCCAAATTACTAGATTAACCATTAGATTTACTAGATTAGATAAATAATTTACTAGATTCACGTAAAGCTACTGAGTACAAAAAGACCTTGAAACTTTAAAAAGTTTCAAGGTCTTCTTTATGATTTATTTTACCCAACCAAGTAGCATTTCACGGATGAGTTTACTTGCAGTGTTAGCTGTTTGTTCTGATGAATCGTAAATTGGCGCTACTTCAACTAAGTCGAAGCCGACTACGTTTACTTCAGAACCTGCAATTGCATGAATCGACGCTAATAATTCACGTGATGTTATGCCGCCGCAATCCACTGTACCTGTTCCAGGTGCGTGTGCAGGGTCAAGAACATCAATATCAATTGTCACATAGACTGGACGTCCAGCAAGTGTTGGCAATATTTCTTTTAATGGCTCTAACACTTCAAATTTTGAAATGTGCATGCCATTCTCTTTCGCCCACACGAACTCTTCTTTCATTCCAGAACGAATTCCGAATGAATAGACGTTTTTCGGTCCGATATGATGTGCAATTTTGCGAATTGGCGTTGAATGGGAAAGAGCTTCCCCTTCATACGATTCACGTAAATCTGTATGTGCATCCATGTGAATGATTGCTAGGTCCGGATATTTTGCAGCAACTGCTTTCATTACCGGCCATGAAACTAAATGTTCGCCACCCATACCAACTGGCACTTTTCCGTCAGCTAATAATTTTGTTACGAACGTTTCAATTTCATCTAAGCTTTTTTGAGGGTTACCGAATGGTAATGGAATATCGCCAGCATCAAAATATTTTACTTCTTCTAAATCACGGTCTAAATATGGGCTGTATTCTTCCAAACCAATGGACACTTCGCGAATACGCTGTGGGCCGAACCTAGAACCTGGGCGGTAACTAACTGTCCAGTCCATAGGCATTCCATAAATAACTGCTTGTGATTCATCATAATTTGGATGACTTTTAATAAACACATTGCCTGAATAGGCTTCATCAAATCTCATTCTTTATTCCCCCGCCAAGTCTTTTACGAACTTAGGTAGAACGAATGCAGCTTTGTGCAATTCTTTCGTGTAATACTTCGTGTCGATGTCGTGGAAACGAGCATCTTCCACTTCTAATGGATCATATTTTTTAGAACCTACAGTGAAACACCATAAACCTGATGGATACGTAGGAATGTTTGCCGTATATAGACGAGTGATTGGGAAAATTTCCTTCACATCTTTTTGAACTTGCTTGATTAAGTCAGGAGTAAACCAAGGATTGTCCGATTGAGCGACAAAAATCCCGTCTTCTTTTAATGCTTTTGAAATTCCTGCATAGAAGCCTTTTGTGAATAAATTCACTGCCGGTCCAACAGGTTCAGTTGAGTCAACCATAATAACGTCATACTTGTTTTCTGATTCAGCAATATGCATAAAACCATCGCCAACTTGAACATCTACACGAGGGTTATCTAGTTCAGATGCAATCGTTGGTAAATACTTCTTCGAGAACTCAATCACTTTGCCATCGATGTCAACAAGTGTCGCTTTTTTAACTTGTGGATGTTTCATAATTTCACGAATTACCCCACCATCACCACCGCCAACTACTAATACGTTTTCAGGGTTTGGATGTGTGAATAGAGGCACGTGTGCCACCATTTCATGGTAAACAAATTCATCTTTTTCAGAAGTCATTACCATGCCGTCTAGGAATAACATGTTGCCCCATTCAGCCGTTTCCGCCATTTCGAGCAATTGGAAATCCGTTTGCTCCGTATGCAAGGTACGGTTCACCTTCATCGTAATGCCAAAATTCTCGGTTTGTTTTTCTGTAAACCAAAATCCAGCCATAATTGCATTCTCCTTTACTTACGAGGTTAGTGGATCCGTTCCCGGCATGTAGCGAAAAGTGAACGCGGTCTGCCGAAAAACAAATACAGGAAAAGTATAGATGTTTTCAGCAAAAGTGCAACTATTATTTCCTTTTTCGATCATATTTTTCGAAAATCCATCTATTTTATTCGCCAATATCTGCTATTTGTTTCACACTTAAACCCGTTTAATATGAACCATTTGTTCACATACTAGCAAAAAGCTACAGTGAACGGAGCGATAACAAATGCGGCGGATCCAATATCAAAAAAAAATGCGGAGACACCAAAAAGTCCGCAGTATTATATGGGCCTCAATCGTCGTTGTGAGCGCAATTTGTACGGTCTTTTTAGTACTTCGTATTTATGCTCAAATACAAGGTCCGCCTTCACTTGCGGTATCTAAAGCGACTGTGTTTTTAGATCGTAACGGTCATTCAATCGGTGATCGATTTTCAGAACAACGACGGTACTGGGTGTCCCTTGATGAAATGTCACCTTATATCAAATCGGCGATTATTGCTACGGAAGACCAAGAGTTTTATGAACATAACGGGTTTGACTATACACGAATCGCCTCGGCTTTATTAAAAGATGTAAAAGCGATGCGGAAAGTCGAAGGTGCTAGTACCATCACTCAACAGTATGCCCGAAATTTATATTTGACTCATGACAAAACCTGGACTCGAAAAGCACGTGAAGCGTTGTATGCTTATCGAATGGAGGTTTTTTACGACAAAGAGGAGTTGCTTGAAGGGTATTTAAACACCGTCTATTTTGGTCATGGCATGTACGGTGTGGAAGCCGCTAGTAGATTTTATTTTGGAATACCAAGCAAGGATGTCACACTCGCACAAGCCGCTCTTCTCATTTCAATACCAAAAGGACCGAGCTCATTTTCTCCATTAGTAAATGAAGAAAAGGCTTATGGTCGACAAGCATTGGTTCTTTCATTGATGAAATCACAAGGAATTATAAATGAGGAACAACAAAAACGTGCGAAAGAAGAACCGATTGTTTTGAAGAATAAAGAATGGATCGCAACGAAAAGTGTCGCCCCGTTCTTTTTAGATGCAGCATGGCAAGAAGCAGAAAAACTATTGAAAAAAGAAGGTCGAGCTATCGCTGAAGGCGGATGGACAATTGAAACTACTTTGAATCAACATCATCAACAATCAGCGGAAGAAGCGGTCGCTGCGTGGATGCCAGCGAATGGATTAGAAGTCGGATTTGTTAGTATGGAACCGAATACAGGAGATGTAACTGCTCTCATCGGTGGCCGCAATTATACAACCAGTCCCTATAATCGCGTCACACAAGCGAAACGACAGCCTGGATCGACGATAAAGCCAATTCTATATGCTGCAGCCTTAGAAGAAGGCTTCTCTCCCCTAACATTTATGGAAAGCGAGAAAACCATTTTCACCTATGACGATGGTCGATCGCAGTATGAACCGAAAAATGTAAATGGTGAATTTGCAGAACATCCGATTTCATTAGCACAAGCTTTAGCCATTTCGGATAATATTTACGCAGTGAAAACGTTAGAAAAAATAGGCTATAAACCTTTCGAGCAAATGATGAAACGTTTTGGTGTCGATGCTACTATTCAGCACACGCCTTCGATGGCTCTTGGTACAGCCGAAGTAACGTTGAAAGATTTAACAGGCGCTTATAACCAACTAGCAAGTGGCGGATTGAAAAAACCACCACGAACGATTCTATCAATCAAAGACAGTGATGGAAAAACCATTTTCGAAGCAGAGCCTCAAGAACGTAAAGATGAAGAACAAATCATGAAAGCAGATGATGCGTTCATCTTGACTCATTTAATGACGGGCATGTTCGATCCAGTTTTTAATGATTATGCTCCGGCCACTGGCTTATCGATTCGTGGAAAACAAACGCGTCCATATGCCGCTAAGTCAGGAACAACGATCTCAGACCAAGTCATCATCGGGTATTCTCCTACTTTAACGGCTGGTGTTTGGAATGGATACGATCAAGCTACTGAGTTAAAACTTGCCGAGGATCATCAAGCTACCAAAAATATATGGATTGATTTCATGGAAAAAGCACACCAAGGGATAAATCCCGAACCTTTCCTTCCACCTAAAGGTGTCAGAGGCGTCATTGTGGATATTGAAACGGGTGGTCTTGCGGTTTCAGCTTGTTCGAAACAACGCTTATTGTATGTGAAGGAAAAGGATGTTCCAAAACGATTATGTACGGATAAAAAATTGAAACGTTCGCTCGTCGATGAAATTAAAGAACGCAGCGGAGAAGTAGATATGGATTCTGATTTCTGGTCGATCTTCCCGTTTTCATTGTTTGACGAATGATTTGGATTAGACGGTGAATCGTTTGTTGTGGGTGGTTATTCGTTAGGTTTTGTGAGGTTACTCGTCACTTTTAGGGATTTACTCGTCAAACATCTTTATACAATCAAAAAAGCTTTCTCTTCCACGGAGATGTCTCCGAATGGAACAGAAAGCTTTTTTGGTTAGCGCGACATGAGAAACATGGGGCATTCGGCTTGGGTTTGTCAAAAATGTCCCACAACTCTCATGTACAGACGCGTCTCCAATTGTCCTAGCTCACTATTAAATAAGCTATACGTTCAGTTTACTTGCTTTTGTGACGAGATTCAACAATATATCCCATCAAGTATAGAATGTCACATTTTGTACAACTGTTTGGGATTATTATACATTTAATTCTTGGTGAAGTTTTTCTTCGCTTCTCTCCCACATTTCAGGGTTATGTGAAACAAGAAACTCTTTCAAGATTTTTTTAGAGTCATCGTCCATATGTTCAACAATGATATGACGTTTCATCGATTTATCCATACGATTCACATGATCAGCTAACAGTTTAAAACCTCTTCGTTTTTCACGGTTAATAATCATTTCACAACCGGTAACTCCAGCATAGTAAGGTCCTTCAGCTTTATGGTCAATGGTTACCCAGACAAGCCAAAATAGTTTGCCCCCTGCAGAATCTTCGCGATTGGTGGTGAATTTAATTCCACGCTCCGTATCACTTCGTGCATGCATCGCACCTATTTCAACTTTTGCCGTTTTTTCTTCGACATCGATGATTACAGGTGACACATGTTCAAGTGTAAGCGATCCAATTCCAAAACCGCCATGTCCGTCGGTAGGATCATTTTTTATGATGGTGAATCCAAGTTTTTGTTTAGGCTTTTCTTCATTTGTCATGCGTATGTCACCTCCGTTCTGTTATTATAGCGAATATACAAACTTTTGTGAAAGAGGAGGACCTCCAATGCCTTATGTAACCGTTAAAATGTTAGAAGGTCGTACTGACGATCAAAAAAGAGCGCTTGTTGAAAAAGTATCTGCGGCTGTTGCTGAAACTACGAATGCACCTATTGAAAATGTTGTGGTGTTCATTGAAGATATGCCAAAGAATCACTACGCTGTAGCAGGCAAGTTATTCAGTGATAAATAGCATGTAAAAGGAACCGTTTTGCGGTTCCTTTTTTATTAGTTTTGTTAAAGATATTCCGCAAAACAGCTACGCTTTCTGCGGGCTTGCGCCGAACTAACTCGGACAAATCGTCCGAGTGGATTTCGGCACTTCGCTATTCCCGCTGGAGTCTTCGCTTTTTTGCTCCATATCTTGAAATGATGGAGGATTCAACAATGAACTTTGACTTACTATTTGAAGACTATGCGTGTCATTTCTAATTAATTCAAACACGTTTCTAATTCGCTAATAAAGGCGAACGCTTGCGTGATTTCTTCCTCAGAAAAATTGAGTTTCCCTTTCACGACATGAATTTTCTCAATTTGTTGTTCACGTGAGAGGTGATCGAAGTAAAGCAGTGTCGATACGAGTTCTAGAAACCTTGAGCTTTTCTCGTTTAAATGGTCGACACATACTGATAATTTTGCATGACTCCGATTCATCGATGTTAAAAATTGTTGCCCCTCATCCGTACAAGCGTATGTGTATTTCACATATGAACCTTTGTCTTCTAGTTGCTCAGCTAAAAAACCCATGCTACATAATTCTTCAACACGTAATGTCAGTTCCTCTGAATAGGGACCGTATATATGAAATTCATATTTTTCGTGGAAAGGCATTTTCATTTTTTTCGCAATGTACACCATTTTTTGAAGTTTTTTTCTTCCGCTCACTTCACCAGCAAGATGGATGAATTCTACGAGTTTTGCATGTTCTTCTAACAAAAAAGGCACCTCCAGCTTATCCTCTAAGTACTTGTAATATTTGTTTTTTCAACGCTTTCTTTTTACCATCTGGTGTAATTAAATCTTCCGGGAAATAAAGCTTGTGATCCGAACGGCGTTTTCCTGAAATCGCTTCTACAATTTCAGAGGATCTGGACAATTCACGGAGCTCATCATTCGGCATTAACAAATGAATTGGTACTCGTTCTCCTTCTTCACCAGGTCTGTAAAAGTCATATGGTAAATCCGAAGAAGAATCAAACACTAAGTAATAGTCAGGATTAATTCCTGCCTTTTTGAATAGCTGTTCAAGCTCAGACAACTTCCGATAATCTTTTGCAGGATCAAATTCGATGTATTGGAAAAGCTTTCGATTAACAAAGCGATCACATAAATCGGCTAAGATTTCATCTTCTTCTTTCATCCAAGCTTGGAAATAGGTCATCACAATTCCTTCATCTAGAGCTAAATATTCTTCTAAATTGAAGCTGTGATTAAAAAAGCTTTTAAAGTGATGAGGTTCAAAACTAAATTGATAATCAGTTTGACTTAATTCTTTTGCTCGATGCAGTGCTTTTGTTAAAATCACTTCTGCACTACGTGATACGGGATGAAAATACACTTGCCAATACATTTGGTAGCGACTCATAATATAGTCTTCCACAGCATGCATCCCACTGTATTTAATCACAACTTGTTCTTCTCTCGGACGCATAACGCGTAAAATTCTCTCCATGTCAAAATGGCCATAACTTACACCCGTAAAATACGCATCTCGCAGGAGATAATCCATTCGGTCTGCATCAATTTGACTTGATATGAGACTAACCGCTTGTTTATTGGCATAAGTTTTCGCTACAACATCCGACACGTCTTGAGGGAATTGAGGAGAAACTTTGCTTAAGATGGCATTAATTTCCGTTGGTCCAGTTAAAATTTCTTGTGTAAATTTTTCATGATCAAGGTCAAACACATTTTCAAATGCATGAGAAAATGGACCATGACCTAAATCGTGTAGCAAGGCTGCACAAAGCACAACCAATCGTTCAGACTCGTCCCATTCCGGACGTCCTTGAAAAATGTCATCAACAATTCGTCTAACGATTTCATAAACCCCTAAGGAATGATGGAAACGACTATGTTCCGCCCCATGAAAAACTAAATAGGTTGTTCCTAATTGCTTAATGCGGCGCAATCGTTGAAATTCTTTTGTGCCGATTAAGTCCCAAATGACTTGATCACGTATATGTATGTATCGGTGAACGGGATCTTTAAAGACTTTTTCTTCAGCCATTTTCTGCGTTGCATAACTCATAAGAATCCCTCTTCTCTGGCAACTTTTTTCTTGATTTTATTATAACAAGTAAAGTCTGAATGACCACACTATCCATGAATGAAAATGGAAAAAATAGTTTATATAACAAATACAACTGAGACTGCGATTATTCTAACTGAAATCGCTATTTTTCTAACTGAGATACCCAAAACTCTAACTTAGCCATAGTGACGCCAAACAGCAACACCCACTAAGCGTTAGCGTGTGGGGCAATTCATGTTAAGAAAAGCTTAGTTTGGGCTGCATGCTGCGCGAAGCAGCCGTTTTCTGTTTTATTTTCTTTATATTTGGCTAGCCTTCATAAGACAATTACAACTGAGACTGCGATTATTCTAACTGAGATCGCTATTTTTCTAATTGAGTTCACCAAAATTCTAACTGAGACTCCCAATCTTCATTCAAAAAAAGAAACACCACCAAATTTGGCGGTGTTAGATTGTTATTTTTAGTTTAGTACGGACTTTTTCCATTAGCTCTTCTTCAGTCAGCGCTGCCACTGGGCGATTGTTCACAAAGGCGAATGTTTTTTTGCGGCCAGGACCGCAGTAAGACTGACATGCGATATCAATCGTTGCGTTCGGGTCGATTTCATTTAACTTTGGAATCAATGTTTTTAAATGGACGGCCTGACAATCATCGCAAACTCGAAATTCATTTGCCATTTGTCTACAACCCCTTCTACACATCTTTTTGTCTACGAATTCTATTCGTCATTGTACCGTAAGTTTTGTTTATTATTCAAGCCTATCAAATGGTTGACGTGAATAAATACTGTGAATCTTGTACAAGCTTGGAGTAGAACATCGAAACTATGAACTATTCAGGAGGGAAAAGTATGGTTAAAATGCGGCAAGATGCATGGCTGGATGAAAACGATGAGTTATTAGCAGAAACTGTCTTACGCCACGTGCGCGAAGGCAGTACACAGTTGAATGCGTTTGAAGAAGCTGGAGATGCTTTAAATCGAACAGCTGCTGCTTGCGGATTTCGCTGGAATGCGGTTGTAAGAAGAGAATACGAGAAAGACTTAAAAGAAGCGAAAAAAGACAGAAAGCAAAAAATGCGTGTACTTGGAAAAGAATATCGACGTCGCGGTCAATCTCTTTTTCTGGTAGGTCGTGAACCCGAATCACAAGAAGAACGTGTTCAAATTCCACTTTCCGCTCTATCGCTAGATGTCGTCATTGCTTATTTACTTCGCTTGCAACAAAATGGAACGGGTGAAGGAGAATCGTTTAGATGGCGAGCTCTACTTGCTCATTCACAAGAAAAAGTGAGTCAGCTAGAACGTGAAGTTGATCGATTAGAAAAAGAAAATGCAACAATTCGAGAAGACTATGAGCAATTTGTTCATATCATGAATCGCGCAAGACGATTAGTGACGTTAAATGATGATGGTGAAAATGTTTCACCTGTTTTTCAAATGGAGAAGAACGGAAATTTAGTCGTAAAAGAACCGCCAGTCAATTGATTGGCGGTTTTTCTTTTAATTAATTAAAGGTAGGTATAGGGATATTTCTACTAAATTAATAGGATCATCCTATTTTACTCAACATTTTTTGATTTCGCTCAACCACTCGGGTTAAGTAATAAAGATACAAATCCGTTTCGCTCGGTTGGATGGATTGCATATGAACATTGTGCATGACATGGTTCATAAAACGTTGAATATGGATCACTGTATCTTGAACCGTAATCTCTTCACCTGTAATTTCGCTGAGAGACGCCATCACTTCTGGAACAATTTGAGGATATATAAATTTTGTTGGCTCTCCTTGCAGTCCTGCAGCATAAAAATCTTTTATCAAATTAGCCCTTTCAGACCCGCTTCCTTCTATACATAAATAGATTTGAACGGCGATTCCAGATCGTAAACGTCTTTGTGAAATGCCAGCAAATTTCTTTCCATCAATACTTAAATCATAGGAACCTGGACAATACGAACCGACAATTTCATAAGCTTCTATTCTTTCGGCATAATCAGGAAAAATATGTTGAATAAATTCGACCATAATATCGTAACCTGCTCCGATATCTAATGCTTTATCCTTTTCAGATAGAACAATCGAAACATTTAACACACCTTTATCTAAAACAACCGCTAGTCCACCTGAATTTCGAACAATGGATTGGTATCCTTGTTGTTCTAATACTTCCCGACCTTCTGCAATATGAGGTAGACGATGATCTTGAATTCCTAATACTACGGTTTGGTCGTGTACCCATGTCCGAATGGTTGGCAAAGATTCACTCTTCCCAACCAGTTCACACAACATGTCGTCAGCCGCAAACGATTCAAGTGCAGAGCTCGATTGACCACTCATCGATTGATCCCAAAAACGCCATTCTTTATTAACAAATAAATCCTCAAACGCTGACATATTTACTCTCCTGACATCATGCTTTGGGCTGCTGTCATAAGGACGAGTTTATATACGTCATCTGCAGAACAACCTCTTGATAAATCATTAACTGGCATATTTAAGCCTTGTAATATCGGACCAAGCGCTTCAAACCCGCCTAATCGTTCAGTTAATTTGTATCCGATATTCCCTGCTTCTAGGGATGGAAATACAAATACATTGGCGTCACCTTGGATTGGAGAACCTGGTGCTTTTTTTCCGGCAATTTCAGGCACATATGCAGCGTCAAATTGGAATTCACCGTCGATCTGCAATCCTGGTGATTTCTCTTGTGCGAGTTTAGTTGCCTCTTCTACCTTTTTCGTTTCAGCAGAAACAGCTGAACCTTTCGTTGAAAACGATAGCATCGCTACTTTTGGTTCCAATCCAAATGCTTTTGCTGTCTTCGCACTTTCTACCGCAATTTCAGCTAAGTCTTCACTCGTAGGTGCGATGGTAATGGCACAATCCGCGAATACCAATCTCTCTTCTCCTCGAACCATGATGAATGCACCACTCGTTTTAGAGACACCTGGTTTTGTTTTAATAATTTGTAAAGCCGGTCGAACGGTTTCAGCTGTTGTATGAGCAGCCCCACTAACTAATCCGTCAGCATATCCCGTGTAAACTAACATTGTACCGAACGTATTCACATCTTTTAGCTGAATTCTCGCCTGAGCATGAGTCGCCTTGCCGTTTCGACGCTCAACGAATTTCTCTATTAACTCTTCAAGTTGCTCATACTGGACGGGGTCAACAATTTCAATACCGTCCAAATTTATACCTGCTTGATTCGCAGCAACTTCCACAAGTTCTTTTGCTCCAATTAAGATCGGTGTGACGATGCCTTCTTCCTGCAACGTACTTGCTGCTTTTAATACACGCTCGTCTGTTCCTTCCGGTAAAACGATTTTCACTTTTTTATTGGAAATGGCTTGTTTAATTTCATCCATAAAGTTTGTCATGTGGCATCTGTCCTTTCAAGAAGTATCTTTAGGTTTTTTTATATTCATTACTAGCTATGGATTAGTATTGTCTAATTGCGAGGTCTCGTTCGAAAGCAGGCTTTCGCATCGGACCTTCCAGCGCAAGTGTCAGGCTAAAACGGCGCTTTTCGCTTTTCTGATTGTCTAGCTCCACAGGCCAGACCGCACCTCTGCTTCACCACTTCATGCGAAAACTGGTTTTCGATTCAGCGGTTCCAGTATCGGAGTCGGTCTAGAATGGCCTGTTCCGCTTTTCTTTAAGCATACACGAATTTGTCATACTTCGTCATGTCTGAATGGTGACATTGTAGGAATCCCAGAGGGTTTTATGCTACACTTGTCTTGAGATTTTTTATTGAGAAGGAGTGTCCCATACATGAATGAAGCAGCACAAACTTTAGATGGTTGGTACGCGTTACATGATTTCCGTACAATGGATTGGACGTCTTGGAAGCAAATATCGACTGAAGAACGTACAGCCGCAATAAATGAGTTTTTAGGATTTATTGAAGAATTAAATGTCGTGCATGAAGCAAAAACAGGAAGCCATGCTTTTTACTCAATCGTTGGTCAAAAAGCTGATTTCATGTTGATGACTTTACGTGAAACTATGGATGAGTTGCAGCAGCATGAAGCGAAATTCAACAAGTTGGCGATTGCAGAATATACAATTCCTGCTTATTCTTATGTGTCAGTTGTTGAGCTTTCCAATTACTTAGCTGGCGAATCAAATGAAGATCCTTATCAGAATCCTCATGTTCGCTCACGTTTGTACCCTGAACTTCCTCGTACGCAGTATGTATGCTTCTACCCAATGGACAAGCGTCGTGACGGAGATGATAACTGGTACATGCTTGCAATGGAAGATCGTAAGTCAATGATGCGCAGCCATGGTATGATTGGTCGCGGTTATGCAGGTAAAGTAAAACAAGTAATCAGTGGTTCAATTGGATTTGATGACTTTGAGTGGGGCGTTACTTTATTCGCAGATGATGTACTTCAATTTAAAAAATTGATTTACGAAATGCGTTTTGATGAAGTAAGTGCTCGCTTTGCTGAGTTCGGTTCATTTTTCGTTGGAACGTTGTTAGATTCGAATAAAACAACTGAATTTTTAAATGTATAAACTAGTGGGCTACGCATCGCATGCGTAGTCTTTTTTTGTTCTATTTTTAAATGTAATTCATATGTTGAAATGGAGGAGGTTGTGCTGTGGCGGTTGTTCGCGCAACTGAAAAAGACATTCAAACACTTGCCCGCCTAATGAGAGCTGAAGCGGAAGGTGATGGAAAGTTAGGCATGTTGTTAGTCGGAAATGTGGGTGTCAATCGTGTACGATCTGACTGTTTGGACTTTAAAGCGATACGAGACATTCAAGATATGGTGTTTCAAAGTCCAGGTGGTTTTGAAGCCACAACAAAACCCTACTTCTATCAACGTGCACGGGAAGCTGATATAGCATTGGCACGCAGGGTTGTAGCTGGTGAACGTTTCCACCCTGGTACCCGATCTTTATGGTTTTTTGAACCCCCTGGCGAATGTCCCCCACAATGGTATAACCAATGGAACGTTGGGCGTTTTAAGGCACACTGTTTCTATTCACCAACAGCGCAAGATTGCCCGAGAATTTAAATTTGAAAGGATGATCACTTGGTACAATATTATTGGAACCCGGCGTATGCTCAACAAATGCAGCAAACCCCACCACAAATCCCTGCAGGAGGAAGACCACCACAAGCTGCCGCGGAAGAATCTTACATTGAGAACATTCTTCGACTGAATAAAGGTAAGCTAGCGACCTTATATTTCACTTTTGAAAATAACCGTGAGTGGAATGCAAAAGTTATTACGGGCATTATCGAAGCTGCTGGTCGTGATCATGTTATTGTCAGCGATCCGAAAACAGGCAAACGATACTTAATGCTGATGATTTACTTAGATTACGTTACATTCGACGAAGAAATTAATTACTTATAATTCAAGTCAAACCCTTACGTGTCTGCAGAAAATCTTAGTTTTAAGAGTGGCGTAAATGCACCCAATTAATAAAGGAGAGATTCCGTTCAATTTTCGAACGCAATCTCTCCTTTTTGCTTTACTTTAATTTGCGGTATTAAAAAAAGATGCTCTCTAAATGAGAACATCCCCTTATTAACCCATATGTTTAACAACAGCAACAATAACTAAAACCCACGCTATCAGTAACGCTACGCCACCGATTGGCGTAATCGCTCCTAAAATGCCGATTCCACTTAAACTCAAAACATATAATGAGCCAGAGAAAATCACAATTCCAGCAAGCATTAAATATCCTGCCCAGCTAAGTTGTGATACGTGGCCGATAATGCTTGGGCTCATTAGAATCCCAATAACGATTAATCCAATCGCATGATACATTTGATATTGAACAGCTGTCTCCCAAATGGCTAAGTACTTCTCGGATAGTTTTTCTTTTAACGCATGAGCTCCAAAAGCTCCAAACGCTACTGCTAAAAAAGCGTTTATAGCACCAGCAATAATGAAAAATGGCATGACTACATTCCTTTCTTTCTTTCAACTAAAAATCAAATAACGAATCACCGTTTGCACCGTCTTCTTTTAACGGTTCCGCAGATCTAAGTGAAGGGGATTCAGTTTGACGAATCATAGGCACTTCTATTTGACGAGTCGATTGGTATTGAACTACTTTAGGACTTTCACTTAATGCAACATCACATAACGCTCGAATGGCTACTAACGCCTCCCGGGCAACAGAGTCGTCTTGATTATTGGCTGACGAAGCATGCTTTTCTATTTCGGAAATAATTCGGCTAAGTGGGATCATGACTTACCTGCCTCCCTTGGTTTCGGTTGAAAATTCATACATTCCATGCCAGAAGATCGCTTCACAACGATTGACGGCAATTCTTTTGTTTTAAATTGATAAGCGCGACAACCTCTAGGATGGCGTGTGTCCCACGTGACGTAAAAATGGCGACATTGAAAACAATTCACGCTCAAAGTGAACTCACACTCCTTTTTCTCTTACCACTTTACCACGAATTTTCATTTAAGCAAAAGTCGATTGGGGTTAAACCTGAGTTTACTAAATGCTCATTTATTGCCGAAAAAGGTTTGCTTCCAAAAAATCCTCGATGTGCACTTAATGGACTAGGGTGAACGTTTTCGATAATGACATGTCGAGAGCTATCAATAAGTTCTCGTTTTTTCTGAGCAGGTCTTCCCCATAACACAAAAATCACCGGGATCTCTCGATCAGATAACCTTTGAATCACTGTATCCGTGAACGTCTCCCAACCGATTCCTTTATGCGAATGGGCTTGTCCTTGTCGGACGGTTAAGACCGTGTTTAATAATAAAACCCCTTGATTTGCCCACTTTGTCAGATTGCCGTGTTGCGGGATCTCACATCCCAAGTCATCATGTAATTCTTTCAAGATGTTTCGTAAACTTTGTGGATGCTTCACTCCATTTTGTACGGAGAAACTTAGCCCATGCGCTTGACCCTCACCGTGATAAGGATCTTGTCCCAAAATGACAACTTTTACATCTTGAAAGGACGTTTGATGAAAGGCATTCCATATATGATCCATGTCAGGAAAAACAGTTTCGTTTTCATATTCGTCTTTTAAGTGTTCCCGCAGATTTAGATAATAAGGTTTTTCAAATTCATCAGCGAGTACTTTTTGCCAATCATTTTGAAAGATCAATTTAGACAAGATGTTCACTCCTCAAACTCTACCGTTACTTGATAATCCACTAATGAAAACATATCCGTTACAGATCTTGCGGCATTTTCTTCTGCAAGTTCCAACACTCCCTGTGCAGACGTTTCTTCTATCATAAGTTTTTCTGCTTCTTTAGCTAACTCGTAAGCTTCTTCGATATTTGCTTTTTGTCGCAACGCCCCTTCGTATGAAAAGACTTCCACTTGGTCAAATAAAATCTCAGGTCCTCCAAGGAATTCAGCTTTCGGTAGAACAATGGTAGCTGTCTTTGCTTCCTCATTTAATGTCACGTCATTCGCTTCTACTTGTGAGAAGTCGATCCCAGCTTTTATTGACCCAGGAATCACAACCAGCAATTGACGTTTTGTACCAGGCAAGTCAATTCCAATTTCTTGTCCAAACAACTGATTATCTTGTCGTTCAACGATTACTTTTGTAAAAGCTTCAGCTGTCGCAAGCTCATTTAATGATTGTATTTGTTCAAGGAATGCGCCTTTATTTTCCGTAAATGTACTGCCTTTTAACATCCACATCGTTATAAAGGGAATACTAACGATTAAAGCCAGTAAAATCGCAGCGATCCACAAAAACTTGCGTGTCCAAATCGACAATAACAATGAGCCAACTTTCCAAAACCCCGAAGACTGGGGTCTTACACTGTCGATGGTCACTGCAGTTTCATCCTGGGCTTTCAGTTCTTTAAGAAGGAATTCAATTTCTTCGATTCGCTTTTCTTTAGACATGATTCTCCCCCATTCTCTTATATTCGCTATGAATCTAGTACGTTTACCATAATAGAAAGTTTCAAATTGAACAACTCAGACGTGCGTGATAGGATACAAAAAGAGGTGAAGAATCGTGTCGGATTATCAGTGGCGTGAGAAAGTAAGGAATGTGCAACAATCGACAAAAGAAGAAAGCCGAGTTCCAGAGCGAGCAAAATCACTTGGATTTGGGTGTTTCACGCTAGGCATGATATTGATGAGTTTATTTTTAGCATTCTTTGCTTATGGATTATTCACACAAGGACAATGGATGTTCGGTACAGTTTCCATCGTAATGGTCGTTGGAATCGGATTTATGGTATTTAAATTAATAAAAGCGGAAAAGCTACCTTAATTGAAATTCTGCCTACTTTTGATAGTATAGAACTAGAACTAACATGAAAAGAGGGACTAAAATGACTTTGAAAAAAACACTGACAATCGCCGGGTCTGATACATCTGGTGGCGCAGGTATACAAGCTGATTTAAAAACATTCCAAGAGCATGGCACATACGGTATGAATGCTCTTACAGTTATCGTTACAATGGATCCTGATAAAGGCTGGAGTCATGGTATTCACCCTATTCCAGTTGAAACTTTACAAGCTCAATTGAAGACTGCGTTATCTACGAATGTGGATGCAATTAAAACGGGTATGCTTCCTACTGTAGAGATTATTAAAGCAGCAGCAGACGCCATCGATCGTTCAGGTTTAGAAAAAGTTGTCATCGATCCGGTTCTTGTATGTAAAGGTGAAGACGAAGCGTTATTCCCTGAAAACGTAGAAGCGATGGTTCAAACTCTTTTACCTAGAGCATTAGTTGTTACTCCGAACTTATTTGAAGCGGGTCAACTTTCTGGACTAGGAAATTTAACTACAATTGATGACATGAAGCGTGCTGCTGAAAAAATACATGCGGCTGGTGCTAAAAACGTGGTCATTAAAGGCGGCAAACAACTGAAGCATGAGAAAGCCGTTGACTTATTCTATAACGGATCAACATTCACATTGTTAGAATCGGAAAAGACGGACACTTCTTATAACCATGGAGCGGGTTGTACATTTGCTGCAGCTATTACAGCGAACCTAGCAAATGGACTAGCGGTAGACGAATCCGTATTAGAAGCGAAAAAATTCGTTTCAGCTGCAATTGCAAACGGTTGGAAATTAAACGAATATGTTGGACCAGTTATGCACGGAGCGAAAAATCGTTTTGGTGCACCTGACATCACAACATCTGAAATATAGAAGAATGAATGAGACACACCATCCAAAATGATGGTGTGTTTTTTTATGGCGTTTCACTCGAATATTATGGCGTTGGAAGCTTGGAATAAGTCGTTTCGCAATCATAATTTAGCTCAAGGATTAATTAATTGGCGCACAAGATCATTTTTATGGCGTTACGCCTTTTCGCGCGTCAAAAAAGGAAACCAAAATTTGGTTTCCTTTTTACCTACTCTATTTGTTTTTATTGGACTGAAGCAATACTAATTTTTCTTTTAATTGTTGTTGGTTCCACTCGACCACTTCTTCTGAAACGTACTTCATTTTTTTCCGTCGCTTAATGTTGACTTGACCATTCGTTGCTCTCGTATACCCTTCAATCATTGCAGCAATTGCGAGTATGACGAGCGCAAAACTAATCGCAGGTGATAATGGAAGCCAGGGGGCTCCTTGCAAATAGCGGAATGAATTTCCAAAAAGCCCTGCCCATTCATAAGCAATTGACTTGGGCGGATCAGCGAACATTGGATCATAACTTACCAATGTTCCTCCTAAAAATAACTTGAGTAATCCTAAATGGGCAAAAACAATGAGCGACTCCACTACTTGTTGGCCATATAGAACAGCCATTTTTTCTCGCATTTGAGGTACCAAGTGGCGAATAATGATTCTTCGACGACTCGCTCCTAACGTTCTTGCTGCTAATATATATTCTTGTTGATACAACAAGTTGGCTTCATTCCCAATCAACGAAGCGACAATTGGCACAGTAATTACTGCCATGATGACCACTTGGATTACTACACGTTCAAAGACAGTAGTAGTAAACCCCTCCATAGGCATCCAAAGAACAGGTGATAGTAATAGGACAGCAAAAATCGTCATAGGAACATAGTGAATCGGATCAATGATTCCGTTAATCCAAGAGCGTTGACGCTGTAAATACGTTCCAATCACATAACCAAGCGGAACGGCAATGAACATCCGTAAAGCGGCCACGGCCATTGCACCAAGAATTGTATACTTTGCACCTATCATAATTTTCGCGAACATGTCATAGCCAAATTCGTCAGTGCCAAGTGGATGCTTCCAATATGGTGAAATCGGTGGTCCTTCTACTGCACGACCATTTTCTTCGATAAAAAAGGTTTGTTTAGGAATGGATCCGAAAATCCATTCAAATAGAAAACTACCTACTAAAAAGAACGAGATGATGCCAAATCCAAGGATAAATAAAGGCTGTCTCCAAACTGACTTCATTATACCGCCTCCCCTCTTCTAAGTCGGCGGATGAAATACCATTCACCAATACTGTATAAAATGAAAATCGGTACAAAGAAACTCAATACAGTAATAAGGAAAAGAACTCCGCTTATATTGTCATACATAAATAACATAATTCCTGGAATATTAAACATTAATTCGAGAATAAAGAGATTGGATAACATGAACCACATCGTCTTTTTTGACTGGAAAAAGACACTGATAATCGCATTTCGGAAAATGTGCATGAATAGGATAAATGATTTACTAAATCCTAATGACTTAGCAAGTTCAACATATGACTGCCTTTCTTCGGACTCGAAAGTTATCATGCTTAACCGATACAGTTGAATCATCGGTAAAATCATTAGACATAAAACGGGAAGCCAATAGATTCTTTCGTCACCCATCACGGCAATTTTAGAAACAAGAAATCCGGTCTTTTGGAAAATGATGACGACCATTAATTGAGCCAATGTGATAATCAAAATATCCGGTAACGACTCTAAAAAATAAAATATCAGTTTCACTCGAGATCTCGCTCTTTCTTTAAACATCATCGTAATAAATGTTCCGAGTATAGCGATAAGGATCGCCGCTCCGAGTGCCAAAAATAAGAGTTGAAGCGAATACGTCATGTATTCAATAATTTTTGGAAAGACAGCAACTTCCTTAAAAACTCTTCCAGTTGAATATTCGATCGATAGTTCACGGATATTCATAATTGTAACGACATGAAATTTTAATGCTTCTACATACTCCCTCCAAAGAAACTCTCCTTTTTGAAAGCCCGCAATTAATAATTGAGCCCCACTAATCAGTAAAATACTGATGAGCGCAACGATGAATTGAATGACCCATTTTAGAAAACCTTTCATCTATGTATCCTCCTGAAGTTCCTTTGAATCTGTATCTACTAATCAATTCAAAAAAATCTGATAGTTCGATAATATCATATTTCCATTTCGAGTTACGAAAAATTTCCCGATTGATTTTCTCAAGCAAGCTAATCGCTTTCATCATTCGAATTTACTATACTTAGTGTTAGGACTTTGAAAGTGAGTAGGAGGAATTTATTAATGGAAATTGTACAAGTCGAAAAGTTGCAGGAATTGTTGAATTCCTTTGCTAATAAAGATGTCTATATACACCTTGAAACGACAAATGGTGCTTATGCGTCACATTTTGACGAAACCGTTTTTAATGCAGGTGCTTTTATTCGCAATATTGTCGTTCGTTATGAATTAGGAAAAGTTGTTGGAGACAATCCACATCGAGTGGGACTTAAATTACCTCACGGATGGGTGTACGCTCAAGGAATTACTCACTACGAATTGGATGAGCATGGTCGATTATTAATGGCTGGTCATGACTCTACAGGTAAATTAGCAGTAGCTCTTCAAATTAGCGAAACCCCATTTACGTATTAAGAAGGAGGAACCAAAATGACACTTCCACACGAAAGACATGTTTTAGTTGTTTTCCCCCACCCGGATGATGAAGCATTTGGTGTATCAGGGACAATCGCTAATTATATACAGCAAGGCATTCCCGTCACGTATGCGTGCCTAACGCTTGGAGAAATGGGCCGTAATCTAGGAAATCCGCCATTTGCTACAAGAGAATCACTTCCCCATATCAGAAAACAAGAATTAGTAGACGCAGCAAAAGCAATGGGTTTAACCGATTTACGTATGATGGGATTACGAGATAAAACCGTTGAGTTTGAAGATGACGAGGAAATGGTTCAAATGATGACAAAGCTAATAGACGAAACGAACCCTTCTTTAATCATTACGTTCTATCCGAATTACGCAGTTCACCCAGATCACGAGGCAACTGCTCGTGCTGTTGTTCGTGCTGTACGTCGAATAAAAGAAGCGGATCGTCCAAAATTATATGCAGTCGCTTTTGCTAACAATACGAAGGATGAATTAGGAGAACCTGATGTCATTCATGATATTAGGGACACACGTGAGCAAAAGTTAGGGGCTATGCGTGCACATATTTCACAAACGGCATGGATGTTAGCTGAAATGGAGAAACGCTTGGCTGAGGGAGAACCTGAAGCTGAGAACTGGTTGACGTACGAACGATTTTTCAACTATCGTTGGCACGATGATTTCGAAAGTGAATTTTAATGAACTCCTGAAAATACCTTTTTTAATGGTATTTTCAGGTTTTTTCTTGTTCATGCACCAAATTCTGTTTATAAAGAAGTGTGGACATTTTCTATTTCGACAAGTATCATTATTTGAGAATTAACAAACTGAATAATTATACATATTAGGAGGCGTCAGATTTGAAGAAGTTTTCACTATCTACATGGTTATTATTCTTAGTACCTTCAATTATCGGAATATTCTTATTCATGATTCCATTCAAATATGATGGTGAATGGAAGATTCCAGTTGCCATTTTAGCGAACTTGGTTGCAGGTAAAGTTGAAGCGATTATGCCATGGACAGTTACCATCGTCATGATTCTTGCGGCACTTGGCTCCATTCTTTATTTATTTAAAAAGGATGCAAATCCAGAAGATCAAACATTCTTTGAAAAGCTATTTCAAGTGAATTGGTTCTGGACAATCGTTCGAATCATTGGTGCAGTCTTTGCGGTAATGGTGGTTGCAAATATTGGTCCTGAAATGGTTCGCAGTGAAGATACTGGTGGTTTATTATTATCACCTACTGGTTTACTGTCATTCTTATTTACAATCTTCTTATTCGCAGGATTACTATTACCTCTGTTATTAAACTTTGGGTTACTTGAATTCTTCGGTACGATGATGGTTAAAATCATGCGTCCCCTTTTCAAATTACCTGGTCGTTCTTCAATCGATGCATTAGCTTCATGGATTGGCGACGGAACAATTGGGGTTTTATTAACAAGCAAGCAGTATGAAGAAGGCTTTTATACAAAAAAAGAAGCAGCTATTATCGGAACAACCTTCTCCGTTGTGTCGATCACGTTCTCAATCGTTGTTATTGAAGAAGTTGGTTTAGGAAGTTACTTCCTTCCATTTTACGCGACCGTTGTGTTTGCAGGGATTGTATTAGCATTTATTATGCCACGCATATTCCCATTGTCTCGTAAACCTGATGAATATATCGATGGTCGTCCATATGACGAGACTGGCGAAGCACTTCCTGAAGGTTACAATGTGGTATCTCACGGTTTAGAAAATGCTCTAACTAAGGCTAATAAAAACCGTTCTATTGTTGAATTCGTAAAAGATGGTCTAAAAAATGTATTAGATATGTGGATGGGTGTTGCACCTGTCGTTATGGCATTTGGTACAATTGCGCTTATCCTTGCAACTTACACAGATGTATTCGTATGGTTAGGAAAACCGTTTGAGCCATTGTTAATGGTACTAGGAATTCCTGAAGCAGCTGAAGCAGCTCAAACGATTGTTGTTGGGTTTGCCGATATGTTCCTTCCAGCACTTTTAGGTGGCGAAATGATTGAATCTGAATTAACTCGATTCGTTATTGCAGCTGTATCGGTTACACAATTAATTTACATGTCTGAAGTCGGTGGATTACTATTAGGATCTAAAATTCCCGTGAACATTTTAGACTTATTGATTATTTTCATTCTACGTACAGTCATTGCATTACCAATTATCGCTGGTGTTGCTCATTTATTGTTTTAATTATTGTTTCATCCGCAAGTTAAAAGAGGGTGTCTAAGAGTCATGTAAGTTGACTCTTGGAACACCCTCTTTCTTTTTTTTAAATGTAATGGTCGATTTTCATTGCTGCGGACGCTTTCCGCGGGCAAGACTTCAGCCGCTTCCCTCGCGAGCTCAGTCCAGGGTCTTCAGTTCTTGCTAATTCCGCTGGAAAGATTAGAAGCATCGTTCTAATCTTTGCGACGAAGCTAGCGCAGCGATGCAGGAGCAGATGTTTTACGCCGCCTCCATTACAATCGACAAAAGCACGTAAAAATAAATAATCTTAATAAAAACTAAAACTTCTAGACGACTACTTTATAATTTCTCCACCTATTAATATTTGGTTCTTAATGAAAAAACAAAGCATGCTCCTTCAAGGTGCATGCTTTGTTTAGTAATACTTACTTCATTTTTGTTGCTAATTTTTCTAGCATATCTTTCGTCATTTCATCTAAATCATATTGCGCCTTAAATCCCCATTCAGCTTTTGCAGCACTTGCATCAATTGAATCTGGCCAGCTATTGGCAATCGTTTGACGAATTGGGTCAACTTCATAGTTCATTTCAAAATCAGGTATATGTTTGCGAATCGATGCTGCAATTTGCTCAGGTTCAAAACTCATTGCGGTAACGTTGAAGGCATTTCGATGCTCTAGCTTGCTAGCATCCGCTTCCATTAAATCGACAATCGCTTGAAGAGCATCAGGCATGTACATCATATCCATGTATGTACCCTTTTCAATATATGACGTATATTTACCTTCTTCTAACGCTTTATAGTAAATATCCACTGCGTAATCCGTCGTTCCACCACCTGGTGGAGTTACGTAGGAAATCAATCCAGGGAATCGAACGCCTCGTGTATCCACTCCAAATTTTTGGAAGTAGTAATCACATAGTAATTCACCAGCTACTTTATTCACCCCGTACATCGTTGTTGGACGTTGCAAAGTATCTTGAGGTGTATTGTCTTTTGGTGTAGAAGGGCCAAATGCACCGATTGAGCTCGGAGTAAAGAATTGAAGACCAAGTTCACGAGAGGTTTCTAGTGCATTAACAAGACCACCCATATTCAGGTTCCAAGCTAGCAAAGGCTTCGCTTCAGCTGTAGCAGATAACAATGCAGCCATATGCATCATCGTATCCGCACCGAAATCTTTCGCAAGTTTTCGCATATTTTCTAAATCCATTACATCCAATAATTCAAAAGGGCCATCATTTACGACAGGAGAATCTGTCTTACGAATATCAGTAGCCAATACATTTTCAGCACCATAAATGTCACGTAGTTTAACGATTAGCTCCGAACCAATTTGTCCTAAAGCCCCAGTTATCATTATTCTCTTCAAATGAAATCTCTCCTTGTGAATAAAACATTTGTGTTTTTACAGAGTACATATTATTCCAATAAAACGTTGATATAAAAGCTTTTAACCATCACTCATTATAAAGTGTTCATTGTAAATACACAACGTTTTATCAAATACGTTGATTTTAGAAATAACTCGATTCTTTTCTATTGCTGGTTTGCTATACTTAAAATTAAAAAGGGCGTTTCATTACATGAATATTTACAGAACCAGTGTCACTTTCGTACTGACTTTCATTTTAGCTACTTTATTGTTTTCACTTCAGTTCCCCCCATTGGTAATCATACTGACTGTCTTCATTTTTTTCTTGGGATTCAATTTACTCCCTACCTTATATACAATCTATCGCTCAAACAATCTAAAAAGCATTGAGAAGTATATCCAAGCAAATAAAAAGAAACCAATCTTTGCTTACCCATTGGCATTGGCTCATGGCAATGAAGTCGAAATCGAAGAAAGTTTACGTGCCATAATCGAAAAACACAAACAGCCTTACATGCAAAATGTATATAAAACTCTTTTAGCATTGCATCTAAAAAATATTGAAGCCGCGGATACGTACGCACAGCGAATCGATACCGAACCTTTAAAATCTTATTACGCAGCACTAATTGCTACCAAACAAGGTAATTTTGAAGAAGCCGCACGACACGAAGAAAATGTAGGCGTCGAATGGATGATTCATGCATTACATGCCTTGTATGCAAAGGAAAAAGGACAACAAGAATTATTTGAAAAAGAAGCACAACAGGCAATTACCCATTCTCGTGGAATCCAAAAGTATATTGTCGTCCATTCTGTTGGACGCATCTGATTATATAAGTGTCAGCTAGAACGATTTATCCTATTCATGTTAAGAAGCGATTAGCCGATTATGGCTAATCGCTTCTTTAGAGCGGTGTGCGAACAATTACTACTGAGATGACGATAATTCGAACTGAGATCGATATTTTTCTAACTGAGATTGCCATTCTTCTAACCAAGAAGCCAATATTTCTAACTGAGACTTCTCACGTAACCTCAAACATACAAAAAAGCATCAAGGAGTCTCCGTTTAGAGACCCATTGATGCATTGTGAGATGAATTATTGAATTACGCCTAGTTCTTTTCCTACTTTTTCGTAAATCGCGATGGCTTCGTCTAACATTTCTTTCGTATGAACGGCAGTTGGCATATTACGAACACGGCCTGTCCCTTTTTGAACCGTTGGGAAGACAATCGCTTTCGCATAAACACCCTCTTCAAATAATCGTTTCGAGAATTGTTGAGTTAATTTTTCGTCACCAATGATACATGGTGTAATCGGCGTTTCAGAAGCACCGATATCAAAACCTAATTTTTTAAGTCCTGCTTTTAGATAATCTCCATTATCCCAAAGTTTGTCGTGAAGCTCGGTTGAATCGATAATCATCTGAAGAGCTGCTGTGATCGCTGCTACATCACCTGGTGGGACTGCTGTAGAGAATAAAAATGGACGCGAGCGAACTTTTAACCAATCGATTAACGATTGCTTACCAGCTACGTAACCGCCGACTACTCCAACAGCTTTTGAAAGCGTACCCATTTGGAAGTCGATATCTTTTTCTAAACCGAAGTGTTTAACGGTCCCCTTACCTTTACCAGTAACACCAGAGCCATGAGCATCATCAACATAAGTAATTAAATCAAACTCTTTCGCAATTTCAACGATTTCAGGAAGTTTCGCAATATCCCCATCCATTGAAAATACGCCGTCAGTGATGACCATGACCTTATTGTACAGACCAGATTCTTGCACTTCTTTTGCTTTCGCTCGTAAATCTTCCATGTCGGAATGCTTGAACGCAATAATCTTAGCTTTCGATAGACGACAGCCATCAATGATTGAAGCGTGGTTTAATTGATCCGAAAGAATGGCATCGTTTTTATCCATAACTGCAGAAATAGCTGCCATATTACAGTTGAAACCAGATTGGTACGAAATAGCCGCTTCTGTTCCTTTAAACTCTGCTAACTTTTCTTCTAATTTCACATGTAAGTCAAGTGTTCCATTAATGGAGCGGACTGCACCTGCACCTACGCCATATTTATCAATAGCTTCTTTCGCTATGCGTTTTAAGTCTTCGTTTGTTGCAAGGCCCAAGTAATTATTTGAGGATAAATTGATTAACTCTTTTCCTCGAATTTGAATTTTCGCTCCATTAGGACCTTCTACAGGATCCACTTCGTTATATAAACCTTGGTCACGCAGTTCTTGTAAGTTTTCTTGTAAAAAAGCATCTAGTACGTTAGACAAAATCATCTTCCTTTCGATTGTCGTGATACATAGTATTTTAACATACGACGAATCTATACGCACAAAAGAGCGAGCTCGAAATGAGCCCGCTCTTAGTTAATTGCAATTAATCAATTATTTATTCTTCTTGTTGTTTGATTTTAAAACTACTTCATACGTGTAATCTTGTGCATCAAGTTGACCTGGTGCAGCTGCATATGAAGTAATCATTTTCACATTACCTTGTGTTAAGAAGTTACGTACTTGTAACGCTTCTTTATCCGTTACATTGAATGGATCAATATGCATTACTTTTTGTTGACCGTTAGCACGTGTTTGAATTAACGTCACTGTGAAATCAACGTACTCACCTTTAAGTTGACCTAATGATTGGAACTCATCTGTCGATGAACCGTCAGAAGAGAAATCTCCAAGGTTAATATTTTTAATAAACCAACCAGTATCATTGTAGCCCCAGTCTGTTAAGTTACGGAATGATACTAAAACGTCTTGACCAGCATAAGCTGATAAGTCGAATGACTCTGTAGACCAATCTAATTTATGTCCTGTAAATCCAGGTACGTTTTCTTTGATTGTTGGATATCCTTCTTCAACAACATCTGTACGAGTATTTTCATTTGCAAGAGATGTCCATGTTTCACCATTATCAGTGGACACTTGAACTACTGCATAATCCCATTGCTCTTCAATATCATAGTAATGATCGAATGTTAAAGTAGGATTTTCAGTTGGGACTGTTGCACCAAAAATTAAAGCTTGATCCGCTTCATCCCCATTGTTTGCGTGCAGTACTTGTTCAGAAGCATCTAATGGATTAGCAACAGTTGCCCATTGCAACGGTAAGAAATCTACTCCATCAAATTTCAACGCACGTACATCTTTACCGAAATCTAATTCTTTAAAGTCGCCACCCCATGCAGGTACGCCTTCTTTTTCAAATGTTAATGCTTTCTCGAAATCAACCGTTTTCCCGCGTTTATCTCCAGCAGCATTAATCGGCATTTCACGAAGGTCAATGCTATCAAACTTGTAATCACTGCTTACTTTGTCATCGTCTAAAGCAAGAGCAGTCATGAAGTTTTGGTATACCTCTGTAAATGTTTTACCAGTGCCGAACGATTCTAAATGTTGGTCTACTGATGCCATACCTTGAGATGTACCGTCTACTGCTAGTTCACGAATAAAATCTTTGCCGAACTTGTCATACATATAAAGAGTGAACAAGTAGACTTGCCCATAATCTGCAATCGTTTCTGGTCCAGTCTCCGCTGTCCCATGCTCATCCCAGTTTACTAAAGAATTTTCTGGATGATCTAAATAGAAGTTAATCGAACCTTCACCATGTCCGTATCCACCTAAAAATTCAGAGAATGTAGACATTCCTTCATTTAACCAAGTCTCTTCAGAACCATCATTATCGGCTTGAATTAAATGTTGAAGTTCATGGATTGTCGTACCAAAGAATGTGTTTTCTAAACGAGTCTCCCATGAATTCGTATCGATCGTTACAATATTACGGTCTGTATAGTTTTCAAGTGTTTGCCAGAAGAATCCAGCGACAAAGAATGGATAACTTGGATTATTCCAACCTTCATCTTGTACATTATCTACTAACATAATGATTTTGTCTGATCCTTCATAGTATCCCTCTGGAAGACCTACCATACCCGGTAAAGGTGATTTTGATCCATCTAATGCATCTGGTGTCCCAAAGAAATCAGTGGCAACTGGATAAATATTCGAATCAAATTCATCACGTAATTTATCAGCCTGTTCCTGTGTAACAATATCCGCTGGTTTCGGATTATCCGGACCGTACGCTAAATCCTTAGCAACCCAAATTTCAACGTTGTCTCCTACACTTCGTAAAGTAAATTCTTTAAAGCTTAAGTTACGATCAAGGAATAATTTCGTACCACCATCAAACGTAAACGGACTTTCTTCTGAAGCTTCCTCATCTGTAGCAGGTAATTCATCAGCTTGTGCTTTAATGATTTGGTCTGCTTGTATTTGGAAGCTATCACTTGTTGATAAATCATTTAAATATTGATCGATATCAACACGATCTCCGTATTTGGCTGTATTAAAGTTTGAATATGGACTGGCTGCTTCTGCAGGAGCAGATGCGAATGGTGCAAATAATGAAGCTGCAAGTGCACCAGTTGAAACAATAGAAAGAATTTTTTTCTTGTTCAATTTATTTTCCCCCTCCGAATTAAAAACATTAAATCTTCGTCGGGTTCAAGCTTAACACTTTAGAATATTCTGAAAAATGCGGTAAATCTATCATTTTTATATGGTAATATTCTCTATCATTTGATATACAGAATCTTCTATTTCTCGCCATTTATAGTTATTTACACACATGTCCATAGTCTCTCTTATAGTCTCTTCGTCCGTGGAAAATACCTGTAAATACTCCGTTGCAACCCTAATTTCTTCTTGATAGCGCTCTTTTATTTGATTAACAAATATCTGCTCTTCTTCATTCAACTCACGGAACTTTCTAACATCGAATATTTCGTCACTCGAACGTTCAGGCTCGTATTCATGCGGACTTGTGCTATCAAAAAGGATGGTCTGAAGCTCTGGTAGATACACATAATCTATGCTGTTACAATCAAGACCACACCACCCTAACTGTGTATTTAGTCCTACACTTTCTGCTTTTGCTGCAAACCGCTTCATCATCGTTGATTTACCACTACCTGGATAGCCTTTGATGAATATGCGTCTTTTTACCCCCTTAGTTAATGAGGCAAAATGATCTTTTGCTCCCTCAGGCGTGATTGTTCCCATTAATCGATGCGTTTTTAAAGCTTCTTTATTAAAATTAAACGACGAAAATACGTTTTCAAATAGTTCCTCAGCTTGTTGATCGAATGCTTGCCAATCCATCCCTACAATATATGGCTGTTCCCATTCATCATGAATTTCCTTGGCTTTTGTCATGGTTTGCAACATCTTAGCTAGCCATTGCTCACTATGAA
This sequence comes from Paenisporosarcina sp., assembly GCF_057785155.1. Lineage (NCBI taxonomy): Bacteria > Bacillati > Bacillota > Bacilli > Caryophanales > Caryophanaceae > Paenisporosarcina > Paenisporosarcina sp. The sequence continues at coordinate 107,768 of NZ_JBYNRN010000033.1, read as the reverse complement.
TGGTCTTTTCTCTTAAAAACCCACCATGTTCTTTTAACTTAGCATCATCATAAGCTTCATAAAATGAAATGACTTGATGGGTGCTGCCGTAATATTTGGGTTCAAATGATAAAGGATGTGCAGCTTGTAAAAATAGCGTTCGGTTTCCTTTAACATATACAGCTTCTAAAACATCCGCATGTAAAGGATCATGAAACCACTCAATGTCATAACCTCTTTTTAAATAATGAAAGCCTACTTGTCGAAATAGTTCAGACAATCGAAATGTAGGTGGAGATTTTATAAAATAGACTTTTCGAGCTTCTCCAATTAATTCATTATAAATGTGTTTGACGCCTTGACCGGTATAAGCCCGTCCAAACTGGTGTGTGATTGTTCCGTTCAATGTATCCACCCTTTCTAATATCAGATGTTTCTACTATATGAAAGAGGTGGTGAAAACATGTTCAGATTTTACCTAACACCGTATTAATGCTTGCTATCGTCAAATTTTCTACCGCTTGCACCATAACCTTCCCTCACTCACGACTTATAATTTACTGCACTCGCCATATTTCTTTCACAATCTATGAATTCGTCCCACGAAAAAAAGCATGCACTGTGTGCACACTTTTGTATCTAAATTTCGATTTCCTTCGTGAATCGATTCAACCAACTTTTCGCCATTGGTAATGTCATGTGAACTATTTGTCCGAGTATAACAGCAATGAGTACTGTTCCGAATCCTATTGGACCACCTAACATCCAACCAACAATCGCAACTACGATTTCAATTCCAGTACGTACTCTTTTTACAGTCCATCCGGTCTTTTCAACAATGAGGATCATGATACTATCACGTGGTCCTGCCCCCATATTGGGTGCTACATATATCCCTACACCTAATCCCATGATCAAAACACCTGCAACAAAAAAGATGGTTTGTCCAAAGTAACTGGTCAAATCAGGTAGTAACCAATTAAAGAAATCGATAAACAATCCTATCAGAATCATATTTAGCCATGTACCTATTTTAGGGAACCTCTTCGTACCTATCGCAGTTCCAATAACGATCACTAATCCCGAAATAATGGACCAACTACCTATTGTTAAACCTACGTTTAAATAAAGTCCCACGTGCAAAACATCCCATGGGCCAATTCCTAAAAGTTGTCCTTTGATTGTTAATGAAATGCCAAATGCAAGAATGATTAGACCGGCTATGAAAAATAGCCACCTCCAATATTTAACTTTCATGTGAACTGCCTTCTTTCTAGCTTATCCTCACTGTGAGTAAGTTGAAGTCTCTTCTGAGAGCTGTATAGTGCTCTTCCAATATTTATCCGCAAAAAAACCATCCATGTATGACATGAATGGCATTACTCATTTATCTATTATAACAAGTATTAATGTTTTGGATAGGCTATTATCAAGAACGGGAAATTAATGCAAATTCCCCTTTTGTATTGGCAATTAAATCCGTCGGTTTCAACTGAATTTGCATACCGATTTTTCCGGCACTCACGATCATTTCATCTAGATTTTTTGCAGATAGATCGATGAAAGTAGGGAACAATTTTTTCATCCCTATAGGAGAGCATCCCCCACGAATATAACCAGTTAACCCAAGTAAATCTTTCACCGGTATTAGTTCCACTTTCTTTTCTCCTGCACTTTTAGCAGCTGCTTTTAAATCTAATTCTTTATCTACTGGTATTAAGAATACATAAGCCTTGCCAGGTCCAGCCGAAGCTACTAATGTTTTGAATACCATTTCAACTGGTCGTCCGATTTTATTTGCAACTGAAACGCCATCTATTTGACCATCTACTACGTTGTATTCATGCAACGAATAGGGAACTGATTGTTGATCTAACAATCGGATAGCATTTGTTTTTGGTGTTTTATTAGCTTTCGCCAATCTTTATTCAACTCCTAAGCAATACGGTAAAAGCTTGGTTGCTGGATTTGGAATCCTTGTTGATTCATTTGAACATGGAATGAGTATTTCGAAATCGCCTCTTCAAACAAACGAAGTTGTCTATGTTTTTGTTGTTCAACTAATGTATTTTGTGGTTCTTGAAAATCAACTTGCATCGATTTATTTGTTGCTTCAAATTGAATTTCTGTTTGTCTTTGTGCTTCGAATTCTATTTGAGACTCTGCAATTTCATTTAACTCCACTTGCGCTTGAGCTTCTTGAATTCGAGTTGATGCACTTGCCGCTAAACGTAAATCTTCCACTGAAGGTTCTGCAGAAGCTAGAGCAGCTCGTTTAACATGCTCTAATAATTCAATTGTTTCTTCTGGAGTGGAACCCGAGATTGCTTGAATTGGCGCGTTACCAAAGGCTAGTGTGTGTTTCGGTTGTTGTTCAATTTCTTGATACACACGAACAGCATCCGCTACTTCTTCTGTATCACCGTCTAATTCCATCTTCCCTAATAATAAATCTTCTAGTTCTGATAATGTTGGTGTTTTAGACTGATAAAAATCCGCCTGTTTTTTATAGGTATCACTAACTTCTCGACGTAGATTCAACTTTTTTCTGTAATCATTTGCAACATCTCGATCCAAAAAACTAGAGCCTATGGTTGCGCTTAAATTCATGCAATTCACCCCGTTTCCACTGTTATATTATGGGTTAGTATACCACCATTGTCAGACTTCTTAAACATTCTTAAGTCCTTAGTCGAAAAGTGATATACCAGAGCCTTTATACCTAATAAAGAAAAATAATAGTTAACTTATTTAGTCATTCTTTTGCATTAACTTCTTTAAGGCTTCAGCCATCGCTGTATTTTCAGGTTCATCTTGTTGTTTTAAATACTTTTGGACGTCACGTTTATTTGCTTTAGCACCGCCAGAAGATTCACGTCGTTTTTCAAAAGCTGAGAGCTTTTCGCGGTGTCCGCATTTACAAACAAATAGTTTTCCTTCGCCTTCACCACGCATTTCGAGGCGTTTATGACAAACTGGGCATCGTGCATTTGTTTGAACAGCAACTTGTTTTTTATAGCCACAAGAACGATCTTGGCAAACAAGGATTTTTCCACGTTTCCCATTCACTTCTAATAAGTTCTTCCCGCATTCTGGACACGTTTTGCCAGTAACATTATCATGTTTAAACTTTTGATCACTTTGTTTAATTTGACCGACCACCGTTTTGGAAAAAGTAATCATATCTTTCACAAACACATCTTTCTTTAATGTTCCTTTTGCAATTTTCGTCAATCGCTGTTCCCATTCACCAGTTAGTGAAGGAGATTTTAAGTCTTCAGGAACTAGTTGCAATAATTGTTTACCTTTTGATGTGGTATAGATATCCTTGCCTTTTTTCTCAATAACAAAAGAATTAAATAGCTTCTCGATGATATCAGCACGCGTTGCAACGGTTCCTAGTCCACCTGTTTCACCTATAGCTTGAATGATTTCTTTTGACTCGCCTGACATAAACGCAGTCGGATTTTCCATCGCCGCTAACAATGTTCCTTCATTAAATCGAGCAGGGGGTTTGGTATCTCCTTGCGTCATGGTAATCGCACGAATCTCAATTGAATCACCTTTTTGGACAGGAGGTAAAGAGCTTTCAACTTCTTCTTCATCTTCCTGTTGATACACCCGCTTCCAACCTTCGTCTCGTACGTTTTTACCCTTTGCCGTGAATTTTTCACCATTCACTTCTAATGTAATGACAGTTTGGTCATAACTGAATGGACCAAGAAAGACAGCTAAAAAGCGTTTTACAATTAAATCGTATAATTTGCGTTCTTTGTCCGATAAGTTTTGAAGAACAGGTGTCACTTCAGTTGGGATAATCGCATGATGATCACTTACACGTGCATCATCTATTACTCCTTTTTGCGGAGCAATTTGAGGTAAAAGCAATATGGAATTTACGACGGCACGGTATGGTTGGACTTCAACTGCTTTTATTCTCTCTTTTAGTGTCGACTTCATATCACTTGAAAGATGTTTGGAATCTGTTCGAGGATACGTGACGACCTTATGACGTTCATAAAGTGCTTGCAATGTATTTAACGTTTCTTTTGCCGACCAACCAAATCTTCGGTGTCCTTCTTTTTGTAGTTCAGTTAAGTCGAATAAAGGTGGTGCTGGTTGTTTTTTGGGTGTGGTTTGAATTTCAATAATTTTACCGTCATGTGTATTTGCCAGTTTTTGAAACACTTGATCTACTTGGTCTTTATTGAACAGCTGTGTTTGGTTGTTTTGACCGAACGTCCACGTATAGGTTGCTTCACCAGTTAGAGCTTGAAGCCCATAATAGGTTTTTGGTTTAAAATCACGGATTTGATTCTCACGCTCAGCAATCATTGCAAGTGTTGGCGTTTGCACACGTCCAGTAGAAAGTTGTGCATTGTATTTAACGGTTAAAGCACGAGTGGCATTAATTCCTACAACCCAATCTGCTTCTGCTCGAGCGACTGCTGCATGATATAAGTGCTCATATGCTTTTCCATCTTTTAATTCTCTAAATCCTTTTTGAATCGCTTGGTCCGTTACAGAAGAAATCCATAATCGCTTCACTGGCTTATGACATTTAGCTTTTTCTAAAATCCACCGTGCAACAAGCTCGCCTTCTCTCCCAGCATCAGTTGCGATAATAACCTCTTTTACATCCGCTCTTGATAGTTGTGATTTCACTGCGTTATATTGTTTCATTGTTTGTTTGATTGGAACGAGTTTGAATGGTTGAGGAATGATTGGTAAATCCTCAAGCTTCCACTCTTTAAAGCTATTGTTGTATTGCTCTGGGTCTGCGTGTGTCACTAAATGACCTAGTGCCCAAGTTACAATATATTGATTTCCTTCTAAAAATCCATTTCCTTTTTTATGGCATCCGAGCACACGTGCAATATCTCTCGCTACGGAAGGTTTTTCTGCTAATACGACTGACTTTGACATACGTCCGCCCCTTTCTTATGTGTTTCATTATAACGGAAGTTCGATTGATTCTAAAATGTTCGAAAGAATCCGTTGAGATTAGCTTTTAAAATTTAGAGAACGAAATACCTACCTTCCCACAAACTAATCCACTGTTTAAAAACAAAAACCAGTCTATTCACAATGTGTGAATGACTGATTTTTGCGGTTGATTATATATGCACGATCTAAAGGTTTTCCAAAGGACTGAAATCTACATTTTATGATTTTAATACGACAACTGTACGATCATCGTGAATATCACCTAGGCGATTTTTTTCTACCTCAGTAATCAAATGTTTTGATATGGTATCTGCAGGTAACGTTAAGTCTATATTGCGAATGGCATTCATCAAGTCTTCGAATAGGTCATCTTCCAATCTTCGACGATCTTCTATTAAGCCATCTGTGTAAAGAACGACTATATCATCTGTTGAAAGTTGAATCGTCTTTGTCTCATACTTAGCATCTTTAAAGAAGCCGATTGCTGCTCCTTTTGTTTCTAGGAAATCAAATTCATTTCGTTCTTTATTGTAAACAAGTGAAGGTTCATGACCCGCAGAGCAATATTGAAGAACTTGTGTTTCTTCATCATAAATCATCGTAAATAAAGTCATAAAGTGTTCAGACTTACTATATTTAGAAAACATTCGATTAATAAAGGCTACAAATTGATCAGGTTTTTCTTGATGTAAATTCACATGTTCAATTGCACCAATCATCAAGGATGTTTGGATAGCAGCCGGAATGCCTTTCCCACTAATATCGGCAATCGTCACCATCGTTTTGCTTCCTTGTTTTAAAATATTATAAAAATCACCATTCAATCGTTTGAAAGGGAAAGAAACAAAACCTATTTGCTCACCTGAGGAGATCTCGGAATTAAAGTCTTTTTGAACAGCAGCAGCTGTTTCAATTTCAAAATCGGTAACTAACTTCTCTTTTGCTAAACGCTCATTTTCTATAGATTCACGTAAATCTCGTAATGTATAAAAATAGCCGATAATTTGTTTGTTTTCTATCAAAGGAAAGCGGTCAATTTCAACAGGGATTCCCTCACCAGTATAGGTTTGAATTTCTTCATATTCTTGGCCTTTTGTCGCTTTGCTTTCAAATTGATTCATCATCAATGTCTCATCTAAACTTGAAGGTATCCGCAATAACTCCCTAGCAGATAAATTGATATATTGAATGGCCCCTCTTGCGTCTGTTTCAATGATCCCGAGTTCAAGCATATTGAACATCATTCGGTTTCGGTCATGTAACCGAGTAATATTGAGAAACGGTGCCTTAACACTGACGATGAATAATACGATGAAAAACATGGAATACCCAATTATTTTATATAAGTGTCCTGCCGTATGTAAATAAGTATCTATCGACTTGTATTGAATGAAAAATACGGATGACAGTACAATTGAAAAAGCACCAATGATATATAAATTACGAATGAATATATCATTAAATTTTTTGGTATTTCTAAGTAAGTGAAAAATAACCAGAAGATGGAGTAAAGCAGTGATAATTTCGAGTATGATTTTTGTTAATGTCGGAGCACCATTCATAATAAGCACCGGCAGTTCCTTATAAAAAGAGAACACAATACCTATTAATACAATGGAATAGATTGTGGAAACCAAAAATGCTATATTTCGATCGAGAAGCTTAAACAACTTTGGCATGAAGACCACAACTGCTAGAATTGAGCTCTCTGTTAGTCGAGCGAAGATCCATAGCCAAATGGAAGTCATTGGAGTGCTTTCAATAAAAAACAGTGGCATCCCTTGAAATGTCAAAGCATGAAAGGTATCAAGAATTCCAACGGAGAAGAAAGCAGCAGCAAGTATGATCGGGAAATGCATTTTTCCTTCTTTATATGTAATCCAGCTATGAATGGCAATGCTCATCGCGATGAAAATAGATACTATTTCAAATAGCAAATGTATACTCGTATGGCTCGGACGAATAGGTTTGTATAAATCGGTGTAAAAAGTAGGGAAAATAATGAAACTTGAACATACTACACTCAAAACCAAGATATACATAGTTAAACGAAAAGTTGTGTTAGGGATAAAAGGATTCATAGGTTCTCCAATAGTTATTAAATAGACTTTAGATTACATATTACATATTACAAAGAAGAATAGCTATAGCCTATCATTCAAGGTTTGACGATTTTTCAAAAGAAAGGTTTTAAGTTGCCACTATTGCTGCTAAAACACAAAAACCACTTCATTCTATTGAACGAAGTGGTTTTTAAAACTGCCATTAAGGAAGATCAATGGTTTCTTTAGATAAGTTTTTACCCATTTCTACATAGTGCACAAAAACACGTGCTAACTCGCGTAATCGATCGTGTACATCTTCATCCACGATAACATTACCTTCACCGAAATGACTCGTATGCGTATACACATAATTTGGTGTCACTAGGCATCTAAAATAATCTAAAATTGGTTTCAATTGATTTTCAATGACCAAATGATGTTGATATGTTCCACCATTCGCGACAATCGATACGGGTTTATATCTCATCGCACGCGGATGAAGCATGTCAAAGGCATTTTTCAATACGCCAGGAATCGACCCTTGGAATATAGGTGTTGCTAAAATATAGCCATCCGCTTCCTCAATTTTATGGACAAGCTTTTGCATATCCGCATTATATTCACCAAGCGGTCGGCCATCTACAAATTGGTGTTCATAATCCGCTAGTTTTAGCACTTCTAGTTCAAGCGCTCCATTCAAATCTTCGATATATACTTTCACTTGCTCGAGTATAGCTCCCGTTTTCGAACCAATGATTGTTCCATCAATAAGCAAAATTTTCATTTGGCATCCTCCTAGTCAAACGCAGTTCTTTCTTCTATTGTATCAAAACGAACCACGTTGACCTATGCACGACGTGTTATTCAACCCAAATTCATTCTTTTGACTGAGACTGTTTAGAACGGTCTGCTTCAATACGTTCTTGTAATTTGACTAATTCCTTTGTCGGTCGCGTTAAGCTAATAACCGTATCACCTGGACCTGCTTGTAATTCATTATTGACTGAATAAAACTCAAGTGTTCCATTTTCTCTCATCAAATACAAAAGAAGCGTATCTTCTTCTCGTTCTTTTAAGTATTGTGTATACGTATATTGCTCAGTTATTGGGGTCTTACGAATAATTTGACCTCTTTCAATTCGGTCATTCAATTTATAAATGGTTTCGTTTGGATTAAATAAGATGCTACCGCCAAGTGATTGATTAATATCACTTACATCCCCTTTGTGTAATGCGGTTTGGAATAAAGAATTGCGACCAAGTTCGGGAACAAAGTTTGAACATACGAGTGCGTTGTAGGAATCCACTTCCGTCGCCGCAATCAAAATCGGGTACGGAGTTAAATCCACATTGTATTCGGTTTGCTCAGAAAGTATTTCCCCCATTTGCGAAGGAATTCCAGCTTTTCTTGCTTCACTTAAGTGGGAAAATGAATTATCCATGATTAACACTTGGTGATTTAGATCTTTTAAAGATTTAGCTAGTTCAGTTGTAAAACGATTTCCACCAACGATTAATACACCTGGACTTTCGGAAGAAGCTAAATTTAATTTCTTCGCAAACCACCCAATGGTAAAACCATGCGCAACAACTGTTGAGAAAACAAGTGCAAAAGTAAGTGCGGTTAATAATTCTGCATCTTCATAACCTTTTTCCAATAAAACATTTGCAAAATACCCAGACACTGTAAGCGCAACGATTCCTCTAGGAGCAATCCATCCAATCAATGCCTTTTCTTTATTGGTAAGATCGGTTCCAATCGTTGAAAGCCAAATAGATAAAGGGCGAACAACTAACAACATAGCTGCTACAAATGAAATAATTCTCCAATCAAATATACGGAGTAGAGTTTCTGGTTGCAGAGACGCCGTCAACATGACAAAAATACTCGATACTAATAAAACAGTAATATTTTCTTTAAAATGTCGCATGTCTTGAATAGAGGCAATATGTAAATTCGCCATCGTCATCCCCATAGCGGTAACTGCGAGTAATCCCGTTTCGTGCATAATCTCATCCGATATGACGAAGGTAAATAGTACGACAGCAAACACCATCGGCGACTTTAAGAACTCTGGGACATTTCCTTTCCCAAACATCCAACCTAATCCTTTACCTGCGAATACCCCAAGTAAAGCTGCAAAAATGGAAGCTGCAAAGAATGTTAACAAGGCTTGAAGTGTTACATCTTTGTTTATAAATTGAATGAATTCAAATGCAAAAACGGCTAATAATGCACCAAAAGGATCGACTACGATTCCTTCCCATTTTAAAATCGCCGCTGGTCTTGGCTTTAGCTTCGCTTGTCTAAGTAGCGGTAAAATAACGGTTGGACCCGTTACAATGAATAATCCACCGATTACAAAGGATACTGCAAGTGAAAGACCTGCTAAATAATGGGCTGCTAGCGAACCGGCAATCCAGGCAATAAATGCACCTAGCGTAACGATTCTCAACAAAGGTTTATTAAACCCTCTTACTTCTCGAAAATCTAAATTCAAACTTCCTTCAAATAAAATAATAGCAACTGCTAAGGAAATAATCGGACCAAATAACTCGCCGAAACTTGCCTCTGGATTTATCCATCCGAACACTGGCCCTACTAATAGACCCGCAATCGACATTAGAACAATTGCCGGCATTCTCGTTCGCCAAGCTACCCACTGGGAAGCGATTCCTAAAAAGATGACAAACATTAAATCAAATAATAGCGAATCAAGCATGGAATCACTCCTCCTTTTTTAATGGTTTATCCACTACTTCAGTAGTTAAGTCCTCTTTAACGAATACACCTTCACGTTTTTCCCAATTAAATAATTGTTCTCTTGGAATGGGTTTTTCTTCTTTTGGAAGTATCGCTTTAACTGCTGCAATTTCATCGGATTGATAAATGGACACCGGTTTATTATTGCCGGATATCGCCTTTTGCAGCATAGCAAACGCTACTTGTTGAGAATCAATTGATCGGTATTTCTTCAAAGGACCGAAGAGCAGTGGATTAACGATTTGCATAACACTTTCACCAATACGTTCTCCTAGTCTAAACTCTTTTCGGTCTCCCGTTAATTAAGAAGGTCTGAAAATCGATAATTTCTTTAATTTTAAATCAATCAGCTGTTTTTCCATCTCACCTTTAACTCGATTGTAGTAAACAGTTGAATTTGGATTTGCCCCCATTGCTGAAATAACTAAGAAATGGCTAACTCCTTTATTCTTAGCCATGCAAGCTAATTGGACTGGATAGGTTAAATCCACTTTTTCAAACGCTTCCTTTGAACCTGCTGTTTTAATGGTCGTTCCTAAACAACAGAAAAAGTCATGAGCAACCTCAAGATCGTTTTCTTCAATGGTATCAAAATCTTTAACGAGCACATCTAATTTAGGATGCTCATAGGATAATGCCTTTCTTGCGATGACATGAACTGCTATGTATGCTTCACTTTCACACAACCACTTCACTAAATGGCTACCTGTTAGCCCCGTTGCTCCAATTACAATAGCAGATCTTTTTTCCAACTCAGTCACCCTTTCAAGTCAAAACGAATGATTAAAGTTTACCATATGCCGAGACAATTTCTGAATATTTATTCATACATCCCGCGAGCTTCCCATACCTTAAGAAGTACATGAAAGGTGGGATTTTAATGGACAAACCGTTCCAACGAATAACAATTCTTTTTTATGTCGGTCACTCTGGCTACCCTTTAAGTCGATGTATCCAACTTGCCAAATTTTTAGCATCTCATCATATACTTTTCCTAGTGAATCAAAAACACACTTCGGTAGTCGAGTCTTTACGCCTCAAAGGGATTGAACCGTTGTTATTTAGTAAGCACTCCGATTTAGAATCACTATTAGAAGATGTTCAAGCAGATGTGTTGATTACGGATGGACTTGATACGGATCTGGAAGAAAGTAAAACGTTCAAAAAAGTGATTCCAACAACCATTCACTTTGATGATTTTGGCGAAGGTGGAAAAGAAGCTTCTCGCGTCATTCAAACCCTTTACCGTGAGGAACGCGAAGCATTGCCTTCTAATTACGTCACTGGCCATAGTGGTTTTATTGTCCCAGATGAATTGGAGCCTTACGCACAACTCGGTTTACGGCCTTCACAGGCATTACCGTTGCCACATATCGTCGTTGCCTTTACAGAAGAAGATGAAGATAATTTATCCTACCGTACACTTCGACATCTCCTGCATTTACAAATCCCATTAGCTGTTACTGTTTTACTTCATTCTAACTATCGCCATAAACGAGATGAATTAAAAATGATGGCACTCGGACGAAAACAAACCCGCATTATCGAAACGGATGATTTCTTGCAAAGTATAAGTGAGTGCGACATGGTTATTTGCGATGCACGCTATACACCTTACTACGTGGCGGTCATTGGAAAACCATGTATAGTCATTGCACAAAACGAAAAAGAAGGACTGCACGGTTTTCCTCGTGAACATAATGGGTTTGTTCATCTTGGGTTGGGACGAAAGTTAAAACAGTCTCATTTGCAACAAGCGGTGATGGAATTTATCCTTCATCATAATCGAAGTGGAAAAGCCGTAAAAAAGCAGCTTTCCTTAAAGTTAAGTAGCAATAATCAAAACATGTTACGTTTAATTGAAAAAATCATTCAAGAAGGGTCTTCAGAGGTGACAAGAAACGCATAAATTGTGATACAATGTAGAAAAAAGGGGAGTTCCTCCTATATGAATGCATCAGAAATTCAAACACAAATCGCAGAACTTAAAATGGATTATATACGATTGCAAGGCGACATGGAAAAATTGGAGTCTACGGGACATCCGGCCATGCTTGAAAAAGCCGAGCAACGATTAGCAGATATGGAAGTACAACTCGCAGAACTAAACAACAAGCTCGCGGCGCTGTAACATGCCCGCGAGCTTTTTAATGGAGGAATGGAAACATGGCATTATTAACAGTAGATAATTTAGGACACACATTTGGGGATCGCACCCTTTTTAAAGACGTTTCTTTCCGCCTTGTTGAAGGGGAACACGTAGGTTTAGTTGGTGCCAACGGCGTTGGTAAATCAACATTAATGAGCATTATTACTGGAGAAATCATTCATGATTCAGGTCGAGTAGAATGGCTACCTGGTACGCATTATGGATATTTAGATCAACATACCCGCTTAGAACCAGGCCGCTCTATGCGCGACACATTACGTGATGCGTTCTTGCCTCTTTATAAAAAAGAAGAAGAAATGAATGTTATCACAAGTAAAATGGGTGACGCCACACCTGAAGAATTAGAAGAATTACTTGAACAAATGGCTGATATTCAAGATGCATTAGATGCCGGTGATTTCTATTCTCTAGATATGAAAGTAGAAGAAATTGCACGTGGTCTTGGTTTAGACGCTGTCGGATTAGATCGTGAAGTTTCTGCTCTTTCTGGAGGTCAACGTACGAAGGTTTTATTAGCAAAACTGCTTTTAGAAAAACCGAAAGTTATGTTACTCGATGAGCCTACTAACTATTTAGATGAAGAGCATATTAATTGGTTATCCAATTATTTAAAGAACTACCCACACGCTTTCCTATTGATTTCACATGATACGGAATTTATGAATGGAAATGTAGATGTCATCTTCCAGTTGGAATTCTCTAAGCTATCACGTTACACAGCAACTTATGAGAAGTTTTTAGAACTTGCTGAAATTAATAAACGCCAACATATCGATGCATATGAAAAACAACAAGATTTCATTAAAAAACAAGAAGATTTCATTGCCAAAAACAAAGCACGTTACTCAACAACTGGCCGTGCTAAATCACGTCAAAAACAATTGGATCGTATCGAACGAATTGACCGTCCAGAAACAGCTGCAAAACCTCAGTTTGGATTTAAAGAAACACGTAGTCCAAGTCGTTACGTAGTAGAAGCAGATCATTTAGTTATCGGTTATGATAAGCCTTTACTTCCTCCACTCTCATTTTCAATCGAACGCGGCGAAAAAATCGCGTTAGTTGGAATGAATGGTGTTGGTAAATCAACCTTACTAAAAACCATTTTAGGCAAAGTACCTGCTCTTGGTGGCAGCGTCATTCGTGGAGATTACTTAGTGACTTCTTACTTCGAGCAAGAAGTGAAAGCTGGTAATGAAACGCCGATCGAAGAAGTATGGAAAACGTATCCGAGTATGGAGCAAAGCGCAGTTCGTGCAGCACTTGCCCGTACTGGTTTGAAAAACGATCATATTTCACGTCCAATGAGCAGCCTTAGTGGTGGAGAACAAGCGAAAGTCCGACTATGCAAATTAATGATGGAAGAAAGCAACTGGTTACTATTTGATGAGCCAACAAACCATTTAGACATCCACGCTAAAGAAGAATTAAAACGTGCGATGACTGAATATAAAGGCACCATCGTCCTTGTAAGCCATGAACCGGACTTCTATGAAGGATTAGCAACAAAAGTATGGAACGTAGAAGAATGGTTCCAAACGGGCGAGCAAAAAGAAATCGAGTAATGCGAAAAAGGGATTGTCTCTATGATGAGGCAATCCTTTTTTGTTGCGGTGGAGTGATGTAGAGATGGTCATTCTCGATTTCGCTGGGGTATTCAAGATTTGGTTGTGTCGATTCTCGATTTCAATGGGTGTATTCACGATTTCATGCGGGCTATTCCGAATTCGATGCCTTATTCAAGTATTCATGAATTTCACACAATTTTTTACCGCTAAAAAGCTCTATGCAACGTTTCTGCATAGAGCTTTTTATTTCTTATTTGCAATCCTATCGATTAATAAGTTGTCACTTTAAATAATTTCTGAATGGAATAGATACCACGTTGCCAAACTGTAAATTCATCTTGGAATTCTTCAAGTTCTACTGTATACATGGCATCTTCATTATTCCATAGTCTTTCAAAATAACTTTCCATTTCGGTTGCCAATTCACTGTCATTTGGGGCAATTACTCTCAGATTCGCTTCTAAATTATAGTTATCTAGTGTGCGTTCTGTATAATTTCCAGAACCATTTGAAATAATGGTATGGTCTTCATTTTGAATCCAAATTGTTTTCGTATGATATTGACCAATAACTGCATTGTACCAGCGTACATTCAGTTTCCCATCTGAATCCTCAACCATTTCTTGAACGACCGGTCGATTTGGTAGACCCGATTTTTGTTGACCAAAAGAGTTTTCATTCGGGTCAAGGATGACGTTTATCTCAACTCCTCGATTCGCCGCATCAATTAAGGTAGTAACAATATCGCGCTTCGCAATAAAGAACATCCCTAACCAAATTTTGTCCCCTTTTTTGGTGTTTTCTAAATCAGCAAGCAGTGCATCTAGAATTTTCTTCTCCGTTAGGTATTGAACCTCATACTGTCCGTCTGATTTCTCCACATCGACTCGGGGTAATTTAGGACCACCGGAATATTGCGAAACTGCTTCTTCCGCTTCCAAAATATCATTTAATACTGGTCCACTTACTTTCAACGCAATATTGCCATGGAATCCACTAGCATCATGAGGATTCGAAGAAGTAACCATACCTTCTTTTTCCGTTATAACTGCTTTTCGATGGTTAGCTTTTACGTTTAATAAAGTCATATAAGATGCAACCGTCATTTTTGGTGCATCACTTGCCATTGCGTTATCAATCCATCCCTTCCCACCAATATCAAACCATTGGAAGAGAATTCGATAGATGCCTGAGTAAACAGGTGTTGAATCTCTTAAAGGATCCAAATCAGTATAGACAATCTCAACACCAGCTTCTCTCATCTTTTTAAACCATTCATTTTCATATGATCCATAACCACGATTAATCGGATCTGTTATAAAAACAATCGGCATATCCGGATTTTCTTTTTTCTTATCTGCTAACTTCGAAGATAGCGTATCTGCAATCTTCGGAAAATCTTCTTTTTGATCGTAAAAACCATCAAACAAGAAAAAATCGACAACGATGAAATCCTCAGCTTCTTCAATCAACTGATAGACTTCGTCAAATATATTAAGTTCATGAACCATGCCCGTCCCTTTTTTATCTTGAGCAAAGGATAAATCGGTTATCATTTCAATATTGTCTGTTTTATGCAATTCTCCTTTATATGAAATCCCTTCAGGCAAAGGCTTAAATGTATGCCATAAAATAACGGCGATATATATTAATGCGAAAACACCTATTGAGCCCATGATAATACGCTTACGCTTGCTCCATTCTTTACGCGGCTTTTTAGCCATCCGCGGTTCCCCCTCATCAAACAAATGTATTACTACGGATATTCCCGTCTATCTGTTTTAACAAACCCAAATAACCTTCAGAAAACAGATTTAAAAAAATAAAGTTTCTCATCAAACTTTGTCATGAACATATTGGTGCTGCACGCTTCGCTTACGCAGCCTTTACTGTTGGCGTTTCCTTTTGAACAATTACAACTGAGATGGCGATTTTTCTAACTGAGATTGTCAAAATTCTAACTGAGACCTCAATAATTCTAACCGAGAACCACAAAATTTTAACTGAGCCACTATTCACCCATACAAAAAAGCATAACCCTTTTTTGGGCTATGCTTTATTCAAAATCAAGCTGGGATATAGTCGGTAATCGCGGAATCGGCAATTAGCATTTCTTTTAATCGCTGTTTGGCACGGAATAGGCGGGATTTCACTGTACCTATTGATACTTTCATGATTTCTGCAATTTCGTTTAGTGAATACTGATGGACATAAAAATACATGACTGTTGTTTGGTAAATGGAGTCGAGTTCCGAAATTTTGTCTCGTACCATTTGTGATAAATCGCTTTTTTCTAAAAGGTCTTCAGATGAAAGGGTTTCACTAGGGACTAAATCGAGAACCGGAACATCTAGTGTTTCTGGTTGATTCATCACATGCTTATTGATTCGCACATTTTTTCGGTAACGGTCTCTAAATGTATTCATACAGATGGTTGTTAACCATGCTTTAAGATGATCAACATCTTTGACGTTCGTTTCATATCTGACTACTTTCAACCATACTTCCTGCATCAAGTCTTCTGCTTCTGTTTGGTTTCGAGTTAACTTTAAACATAGATGGTACATATACCGATTGTATTCGTCGTATACATGATCAAGTGTAACATTCATTTTATTGTCCTCCGTTCGTCCTTGCTGTTATCTCTATTTTGCCAAAGACGAACCTTACCCTCTATCGGAATCTCTTTCAAAATTCTTACAAACGTGTAATAAAGCAAAAAAAGAACAGAAGGACTAGTTGTCCTCCTGTTCTTCCTCTTCTTCTTTTTCTTCTTGAATTGTAATTGTTAATTGCATAATACGGTTTCGGTCCATCTCGTTTACTTCAAAACGAAGATTTTCATAAGTGAATTGTTCTCCGTTATCCGGCATATGTCCAAGTTGTTGAAGGACAAACCCGCCGATGGTATCGTGGTCATTTGGAATTTCGATTTTGAACATTTCATTCACATCTTCAATTTCAAGGCGACCGTGACAAATGAGTCGATGCTCTGTCATTTCAAAAACCAAGATTTCTTCATCTTCATCAGATTCATCTTCGATTTCTTGTCCAATCATTTCTTCGATGATGTCCTCATGTGTAACGATTCCTAGGGTTCCACCATATTCATCTAACACGATAGCCATGTGTTTCTTCTTGGCTAACATTTGTTTAAATACTTTTTCAACGCTGACCGATTGAACAACAAAAAGCGGATCACGATCGATAAGCGATTCTAATTCAAGGGTTGGATCCATTGACCATTCGATAAATGTTTTTGAGTAAAACATTCCGACGATATGGTCCATGCTTTCTTCATATACTGGATATCTTGTATAGTAATGTTCCAATATAATATCTCGTACTTCATCATATGTAGCATTTGCAGGAATTCCTACAATTTCCATACGGTGTGTTTCTAATACATCTTGAACATCTTTATTTGGAAAATCGAGTACACCTTTTAAGCGTTCTGATTCCTCTTCCTCAAATGTTCCTTCCGTAGAAGCGATATCTACCATTGTACGAAGCTCTTCTTTTGTAAGTGTTGCTTCTTTCACTGCGCCTTTAGAAATTATGCGAATAAAAACGTTCGTAAATTTTGCAATTAAGAAAGTAACTGGACGCATAATTTGAACAAGTAATGCAATGATCGGCGCTACCAAATACGCAATACGATCAGCAAAAGTAACGGCTAGTGTTTTTGGAAGTACTTCTCCAAAAATAATGATAATTAATGTTAATCCAGCGGTTGCAATGGCAATATCCCAACCGTATTCCAAAGCAATTAACGTTAATAATGTAGGCATAGCAATATTTACGATGTTGTTACCAATTAAAATCGTCGTAATCATGCGGTCCGGTTTCGCGATGAGCACAAGGAGCTTTTGCGCCATACGGTCTCCTTGCTCAGCACGAAGCTGGACCTTCATCCTATTTACTGCTGTGAGTGCCGTTTCACTACCTGAAAAGAAAAACGACAACACTAAACTAATGGCTAAACCTATAAACTCCAACCGTGTTTCCTCCTATATGAGTCAAAAAACCCGCTCAATTTCAATATCTATAACTATATCATATTCAGAATTTCCATGTCTCAAATGGGAATTCATTTTTTATAAAAATATTAAAGTGAGTTCTTACTTTATACATCTCTTCAGTGATCATTCAAAATTTCCATCTGAATAACTAACCGGTGCTTTACGGATTTCAAGAAATGATTATGATATACTACTCCTATTCTCGAACTATTTAGAAAAGAGGGATATCATGAGTCATTTAAACGAATTGAACAGCTATTTTGAAACAAAACGTGAGGAACATTTAGATGAATTAAAACAGTTTCTTCGCATCCCTAGTGTTAGTTCTTTATCGGAACATAAAGAAGATATGCGTACAGCAGCTGAGTGGTTATCCAAATCATTACAAGAGGTTGGTTTAGAAAACGTTTCAATTGATGAGACGAAAGGTCATCCAGTTGTTTATGCGGATTGGCTCCATGCCGAAGGTAAACCAACTATTTTGGTCTATGGACATTACGATGTGCAACCTGTCGATCCATTGAACCTATGGGAGACAGAACCTTTTGATCCAACCGTTCGGGATAATAAATTATATGCTCGCGGAGCAAGTGACGATAAAGGTCAAGTATATATGCATGTAAAAACAATCGAGGCTTTATTCAAAACAAATGGCGCTTTGCCAGTAAACGTTAAGTTCTGTATTGAAGGTGAAGAAGAAATCGGCAGTCCGAATCTTCCCGAATATGTAGAAGCGAATAAAGAAAAACTATCAGCGGACATTATTGTAATATCTGATACAGGAATGCAAGGACCCGGAAAACCAGCAGTATGCTATGGTTTGAGAGGATTAGCAGGAGTTCAAATTGAAGTGAAAGGTCCTAAAGGCGACTTACATTCAGGACTGTACGGTGGTGGGGTTCAAAATTCAATACACGCTTTAGTTGAGTTACTTGCGTCGTTCCGTGATCAAGAAGGCACTATTCAAGTGGATGGCTTTTATGACAATGTACGGGAAGCGACAGATGAAGAACGTGCGGCATATAAAGAACTTGATTTTGATGAAGAGGCACTCAAAAAAGAATTACAAGTTGATGAATTATTTGGCGAAAAAGGATTTACACATTTAGAACGCACATGGATTCGTCCTACTTTAGAAGTGAATGGTGTATTCGGTGGATTTTCTGGTGAAGGAATTAAAACAGTATTACCTGCTGAAGCTGGTGCGAAAATTACTTGCCGTTTAGTTCCTGATCAGGATCCGGATGAAATCGTAGCGAAATTAAAAGCACATATTGAAAAACATAAACCAGTTGGTGTAAATGTTGAAGTCACGGAATTTGATAAAGGAAAGCCATTCATTACTCCTTTTGATCATCCTGCGATTCAAGCGGCTGGTCGTTCGTACGAAAAAGTATACCAAGTTCCAACTTCCTATGTTCGTGGAGGCGGTTCGATCCCAATCGTCGCGGCTTTTGATGAGATTTTAGGATTACCTGTTGTATTAATGGGCTTTGGTTTAGCATCAGAAAATTTCCATGCGCCTAATGAACACTTCCATTTAGAAAACTTTGATCAAGGTTTGCGCGTTATTGGCGACTACTATTATGAACTATCGAAATTTAACTCAAGTGAATTAGTGAAATAAAAAAATCCCGAATCCGCATATTGTATGCCGGATTCGGGATTTCGTATTTTAGACAAATAATAATGCTTATTTCCATTGCGATGGATGCTTTCCGCGGGCATAACTTCAGCCGCTTCCCTCGCGATGCTCAGTCCAGGGTCTTCAGTTCATGCTTATTCCGCTGGAAAGATTAGCACTAAGAAATTAGTGCTAATCTTTGCGACGAAGCTAGCGTAGCGATACAGAAGCAGATGTTTTACACCATCTCCATTCCAATTACAATTGAAGTAGTTGTAAATGTAAATTTATAATGTTCAATTTTGCTCATATTCAATAAATAACTTATGAATTTTATAACTTTCAACTATATAATTTATTCACATATAAGCTAGTGGTCGGCTATTTCTGAAGACTCCTGCGGAAAAACGAAACACGCTAGACCCCGCAGGTGAAGCTGTCAGAGACAGGTGAGCCGAGGAGGCTAACGTTTCGTCCGCGGAAAGCGAAAGAAATAGCCTACTACATTCTATCAATTGATTATTTATAAAAACAAGATTTCTATTATGAATACTCTTTTGTCTACAATATAAAATCCCGAATCCGCATATTGTATGCTGGATTCGGGATTTGGTATTTTATTCAGTTGCGCCAAAGAAAGTGATGAATTCTTCCGAATCCTTACGTTGTTTCGCTTTTGGCATTTCATCGAAGTAACCGAATTGAAGCATACTTATGATACGCTCTCCTGGTTTCGCTCCCATTGCTTGACGGAATTTCGGTGCATCGATAAATGGAGGCGTCTTCCAACATGAACCAATCCCTAGATCCCAAGCAAGTAATTGTGCATTTTGAATGTATGCGCTAGCTGCAGCATAATCCTCTAAACGTTCTTTTTGACGAACATCTTCAGGTACGATGACAAAAGCATATCCACCTGGTGACGTGAATTTTTTCATGTTTTTCACTAAATCTTCTTCAGAAAGCTCTTTCCATTTCGGTACACCGAATTCACGTAAAAGCTCATGTAATTCAGTGAGTTCTTTTCCGCAAGCAACGACTAAGCGCCATGGTTCTCGGTTTCCGTGATTTGGAGCCCATTTTGCATCATCCAACACGGATATTAAAGTTTCGCGCTCTACTGGTTGTCCATTAAAGTTTTTAATTGAGCGTCTTTGTAGAATCGCATCTCTTATTGATAAAGATTGTTCATTCATGATTGTATGTTCTCCTTTTTATTGCTGAAGTTAAAACCAAATGTGTGCAATCACACCTAAAATAATGAGATGGAAGATTTGGTCAGCCATTATGATTAACCAGCCAGCATCTTTTCCATTTGTTTTCATCACATTCTTTACCCACCACTGCACGAATGTCCGACGGTCTAAAATAATATGACTTCCTATCATAAGTATAATAGCAGTTAAAGGTAATAATCCATAATCCAAATAGACTACGGCAGTTACGATTAGTGTATATATGAAAGAGTGGACCAAAAGTGGAATCCATTGTTTGGTTTTATTCATTGCCATCCAACTCGTTTGAAACAAATAATCGCCTATAAAATGGCCGATTAACATATAACTAAACACCGTCATCCAAGATCCTCCTAAGTGCTAAAGAACTATTTTCAAGCCAATAATCCTTACTATGTCATTCAATAATCCTATGGTAATATTATCATACCAACTAATCGGCAAGAAAAAAAGAACCGCTTTTGAGCAGGAAAGGATTTTCCATGATGACAAATGATAAACCTATCTCCAACTTCAGTGACCAAAACGAGCTAAAGTCCGAAGAAATGCTCGCTGTTATCTTTGAATACATGGGAAAAATAACTGCTGAAAATGATTTAGATAAGTTACTGATGATTTTAGCTGACCTAGGTAAACGGCTAATCATTGCAGATCGCTGTACTGTTTGGCTCTATCAAGCCGCTGAACATCAGCTATGGACTATTGTAGCACATGGCATTGACAAGGTTGTAATTCCCGCAGATAGCGGCTTTGTTGGCCACAGCTTTATGACTGGAGAGCCGGTCATAGTCGAAGATGCGTACCAGGATGAGCGATTTAATGATGCGATTGACCGGAGCACGGGTTATTTAACGAAGTCTGTCGTTTGTATCCCTTTTCGTAATTCAGAAGGAGAAATCATCGGTGCCTTTCAAGCTATAAATAAAATGACCGCCAGTCAAACATTTTCAGAGAAAGATATCGAAGTATTAACTCTAGCTGCTTCGTATTCAGGTAAGTCCTTTGAATCTTCCATTCTTCGAAATGAATTAATAGAAACTCAAAAAGAAATGATTGAAACAATGGGAGAAATCGGTGAAAGTCGTTCGAAGGAAACTGGTCATCATGTTCGACGAGTCGCGAAATATTCATATGAACTAGCTAAGTTAGCAGGATTGCCCGAACAGCAAGCGAGACTACTAAAATTAGCTTCACCAATGCACGATATCGGTAAAGTGGCTATTCCTGATCATATTTTATTAAAGCCTGGAAAATTAACAGACGAAGAGTTTGAGTTAATGAAGACGCATACGTCAATTGGATATTATGTGTTTAAACATTCACAACGTGACTTATTAAAAACGGCTGCGATTATTTCACATGAACACCATGAGAAATGGAACGGAACTGGCTATCCGAATGGGTTAGCAGGAAAAGAGATTCATATTTTCGGACGAATAACAGCCATTGCTGATGTATTCGATGCTTTAGGTAGTGATCGCGTCTACAAAAAAGCATGGCCTCTTCAAGATATTATCGATCACTTAAAGGAACAACGTGGCCAACACTTTGACCCTACTCTTATCGATTTGTTCTTAGGCAACATTGATACATTTTTAGATATTCGGACTGCATTATCCGATGAGATATAAAAAGGCTGCGAGACGATTTTCATAAAGTCATCTCACAGCCTTTTTCTGTATATCTTCACATCATCGTCACTTTGTTTTTCCCGCTCATCTTAGAAGCATAAAGTGCTTTGTCTGCTAGTTCAATCCAATCATTTGGCTTATTAAAATCATGTACGCTTGAAGAAGTACCGCCAATACTAATCGTCGCGACCCCGATAGTTGAACTGGTTTTATGTTCAACTTCCGCATTTCTCATTTCTCTACAAATCTTCTCGGCCATTTGTCTGCCTTCTTCTTCCATCATATTTGGAAGAATGATGCCAAATTCTTCTCCCCCATACCGAGCAACAAATCCATCATAGCCCACTATTTCTTTGAACATGGATGCAGCTTTTTTAATTAACTCATCACCCATGACGTGTCCATAGGTGTCATTATATTTTTTGAATTCATCTAAGTCGATTAACAACAGAGTTAACAGTGATCCATTCTTAATAGCATCAATCGAAAGTTCCTTCATTTTTTCATCAAAGAATCTTCTGTTATTCACACCTGTTAATCCATCAAGTAAAGTTAATTCTTTTAAACGAGCATTGGTTTCACTAAGCTCTTGTGTTCTTCGTTCGATTTTTTCATCTAACGTTTGATTTAAATGAAGGAGATCACTAGTTAAGTTTTCAGATTCCTGGAACTTCTGTGCATAATTGCGACTTAAATTTAATGACTGCACAAAAATGTAAATAAAGAATCCGTACGTCGCTATATTAGAACCTTCAATCCAATCGAGCGATAAAAATACGTCATTTAGTACAGTAATAAAGAAAAATATGCTAGCTGTTAAGTTAAGAACGGCTGTTCTTCTTTTTCTTTTAACCGCTAAAATTAACACATAGAGAGTGTAAATCATGGTAATGGCTGCAACTATCAAGAAGTAGTCAAAAGCAGTCCGATAAAAAACGGGATTTGTCACTAAAGTGAGCAGTATTAAGATTGACGTGATAATAACTGAACCTTGTATTACCCATTTTTTCATTTCGTTTGGATATAAATTACGTAGGAAGAATAAATATAGTAAATAGCCTCCATACATGATGAGAAATTCGAATCGATGCTGCCAAATCCACGAAATATCTGGAAACAATACAGCGATAAACAAAGGTTCCACAAAAAGTGCTCGTAAGGCTACTAAAATACTTAATAAACCAAAATACAGAAAGGCTCTTTCTTGTCTTCTAAATGCAAAAATACCAAATTGGTAAATACCCATAATTAAAATTCCACCGATGACAAATAAAGTAGAAGCCACTAATTCGGTGTAATAAGCAGTCACAGCATTAGCTGCCCCAAAATAAATCGGGTTATTTGCGCCACCGATTGGGTGTTCAAAATTAGCAATATGCATGATTAAACGTACTTCCGTATCTTTAGGGGTAAAAAACGCAACTTCTTTTTTAAACGCAGCTTCACTTGATTGTCTTGACGTCCCTACAAATCCATTGGAGGCAACTTTAACTCCATCAACTATTAATGAGTACGAGGAATATTGATGCGGAATGTAAATCCCCATAACATTTCCTAACCGATTTTCTGGAATTTGAAGTGTTAGTGAATAGGTCGCATACCCATTTCGATCATTCGTAAGTGATGTCCAATCGCTCGGAACCGAAATAAGTTGAGGCGTTTTTAATTGATTCGTTTCTTCAATTTGAGACTCTGTTAAAAACTGTTCCCAGTAAAAAGTCCATTCTCCATTGAGTAAGACTAATTCGTCCTCATTCAATGGACTATTGGTTAAATCCATTTTCCCATTATTCGCAATCATGTAATTGGAATTTTGTATAGTTGGCGTTGCGCACCCCGTTAGAAGGAGAACAATTAGTAATGTAATTTTCAATATAGGATGCATAACCACCCTCCTCTCTATTTATTTTGATTTCCCAATTTAGTGGTTTCGTTCATAATAGAAAGAAAGACGAATCAGGGGGTACTATATGATTGTCTATTGGATCTCAAGCTATCTTATTGGAAACTTTATGACAGCATGGTGGGTTGGCAAGAGAAATAAGATCGATTTACGTGCGCACCGTAGTGGAAATCTTGGTGCACGAAACGCAGGGGCTGTCATTGGGAAGAAAGCATTTTTTATGACATTTCTAGGGGATGCATTAAAAGGAGCACTTGTTATTGTAGTAGGTTTTTATTTTGATTTTTCATTATGGATAATTGCACTAGCCGGATTACTCGTGATTGCAGGTCATTTATATCCTTTTTGGTTAAAAGGTAAAGGCGGAAAAGGCATCGCTACTTTTATAGGCGTTGGACTTGCTATTAATCCAGTATTATTCTGTTCGTTTATATTAGGATTTGTTTTATTTATTCCATTTTTAAAAAGTGCCACTTTAAGCATGTTTTTTGGTTATGTTACGTATATTATAACAGTCTTCATGACACAAGAAGTAACAAATATGTGGCCTCTTCTTATAGCCATTGGTCTTATCTTGTATCGACATCGATTTGATTTTCGACAGTCTTTGGATGAAAGAAAATAGTATCATTTGCATAACTTTAATTAGCTAAAAATAAGAGTTTTGGTTGATTAAATACTTTTAATGTTATAATAATTATAATATTCATACTTTCATATAGATAGGATGTTTTATAATGACAAAGAAACCAATTGCCTGGGTAGTGGATAGTACCGCATATGTTAGTCCTGTGCTAGCAAACCACCCTGATGTATTTGTAGTACCATTGAATATTCATTTTGGACAAGAGCAATATGCTGATGGAATTGATTTAACAACAACTGAATTATATGATCGCATCCGAAATGCTGAAGAGTTCCCTAAAACTTCTCAACCGGCTGCCGGTGAATTTGCGACATTGTATGAAAAAATAAGTGAAGCGTACGAGGCCATTATTGCTGTTCACGTTTCTGAAAAATTAAGTGGAACGATTGGCTCTTCAAAATCAGGAGCTGAAATTGCCGAAGTTCAAATGGAAGTTGTCGACTCTTTTGCTCTCTCTTCGGGTATTACCAAACTTGTAGAACGCGGTTTACTCTTACAAGAAAGCGGCATGGAGTTACATGAAATTGCTGCTCAGTTACGAAATGAAGTCCAAAACCTAAGAAACTATATATTGATTGGTAATCTAAATCAATTGTATAAAGGTGGACGCATGAGTGGTGTTCAATTCTTCCTTGGAAGTTTACTTCAAGTAAAACCAATCATTCATTTAAATGAACAAGGCGAATTAAAAGCATTAGATAAAGTTCGTTCTCAAAAGAAGGCAATGAATTATATTGTTGATAAAGCGGTTGAGTCTTATGAAAAAGACGGCACTCGATCGATTGATTTAATGCACGGGAACGTTCCTGAGCAAGCCGAAGAAATTAAAAACTTAATTCAAGCAAAAACGCCTGACTTAGAAGTTCGAATCGGAGAAATCAGTTCCGTTCTAGCAGTTCATGCTGGAGAAGGTACGATAGCCGCATTGTGGCATGTCCCTGTGAATTAAATAATTAGAAAAGGTTCAGCTAGTCATGAGAAATGACTAGCTGAACCTTTTTTAAACTGTATTGGCTTGTAATGAATAAGTTTACTCGTCAATTTTGTGATTTTACTCGTCAACTTTGAAACTTTACTCGTCACTTTTGGGAATTTACTCGTCACATTTCATCTTTTACTCGTCAAACCTACAAACTTACTTAAGTGAATGAATCTAATATATGAAAGAAGATATAAGTTGTTTTTCCGGGTTCATATGCCATCGAGTTCGTATAGCGCCAATCTCGATTAATACTATTGTTTGTGTGTGCGTTTACGCGTGGTTCATTGCCATCAAATCCCGTAACAATAGTGGAGTGATTAAACCTTCCATCTCCTTCAAAGTCATAACAAATGACGTCGCCTAATTGAAGTTCACTTGCAGATCCCACTTTTCTCGCACGTAACCCTTTCGTGGAAGTATCTAAATACCATCGAAATGAATGTGAAACAGACCAACTAAAACTCCATGTTCCACCTTGCACCCACCAACCTTGTGCACGATTTGGGTATCCTCTCATCGGTGCTCCACCCGCTCTTAAACACTGCGAAACATAATTCGTGCAATCAACGTCAAAGATAGGATAAGCAGGATTGTATGAATTCCACCACTTATTTGCATATTGCACAGCAGCTTCACGATTATACAGATTGAATCCCTCCTAGTGAAAGGTTATGTGTATGAGAGTAAAATTAGAATGGAGTGTCGATGTATGAGAAGAACGGCATTTGGTGTTTTTGTATCGATGATTATTGGGGGAATCGGATTCATCATATTATTTGGAGACCTCAATGCTATATTACTTTCAGTATACGCGTTTCCATTTTTGATTTTTTATGGTCTTCCTGTTGCATGGATGGCTCATCAATTGACTCATGACGAAGTGGAATGGCCGGCTTTAAAGAGACTTCTCGTTTATATTGTAATGGGAGGATGGTTGCCGATACTTATCGGATTCATGGTTTCTTTATATAATGAGCCTTACGACGTGCTAGCCGTCATTGTAATTGTACTTTCAATGATTTTTGCATTTGGATTTTGGTTGGGAGAAGAATTATTTGTCCGAACAAAATTGAACGAATGTACTGAACCGAATTTAATGAAAGTTTAAGTCTTAGAATTAATAACAGTCCTCGCAATAAAAGATCACCCCATTCTGGTGTTCTCTAGAATGGGGTGATCTTTTGTTCTTATTTAATTAACATTAAAGTATTTAGAGATAAAACGCAGTTCCTCTTCATACGTCAAAATTCCAGTTGCACGTCCTACTGTACCGTTTTGTAGCGACCAAATGCTATTGTGATCTTCATCCACTCTACTGAAGTCATCCTCTTTCCAGCGATTTAAGATCTTCAGATACGTACTTTCATGTTTAAAGTTATCTTTATTTCCTTCTACAACATCTATCAATCGTACGACCCTTTCTTTGGTAAGTGGAATCATGCCCCACTTTTTATCAGCCTTAACTTTTTGATGAGACATTTGGTGAATCGCATTTTGAACTTCCCCATCTGTCATCGTTTCTGGATATAGTTCAATGACATCAATTATTTCTTTATCTCTGATTTCAATGACTTTTTCTCCATCATTTTCAATAGCCTCGGTTACAATAACATCCTTTTTGTTAACGATGATTTGGAGATCTGGTTTAATTTTCATATATATAAGAATGCCGATTAGTCCTATAAAGGCAACCAATAAAACCGTTTTTTGAATTTTGTTAAATTTGAGTGGTTTTTTATCTGCGATTGTCATCAACCTCCAATTCCATCTACTAATGGTATTATCACCCAGTTGTTCGTTGATAACAACACTAAAATAGATATTAGAAATTGATGTGCTTATAACAAAGCATCAGCTTCAACAATTTCAATCGTTTGATTTCCTATAGTTGATAAATCAATTTCATATGGTGTTACGTCGATTTGTTCTTCATCCCTAATAATTCGGATTTCCGGACGACCGACCGCTTGATAATTGTATTTAGTCACGATGCCTGTTCTTCCATCATTTAATTTTACAGTTAGACCTGGCGGGTATAGTGCAATCGAATTTTTAAATAAATGAATTTGTTTGCTATCGAACTGTGTCCCGCTCCCCACATAGAGTATTTCCATCCCTTTATGGGGTAACATTGCGGGTCGGTATGGTCTTGGGTTCGTCAATGCATCAAATACATCAACTACACTAATAATTTTTGCGTACTTATGAATTTCTTCATCTTTTAACCCTCTCGGATAACCTAAGCCGTCAACTCTTTCATGGTGTTGCAAAGCACAGTGCGCAACAGTTACAGGAATTTCATGCATTTTTCTTAGCATTTCAAAACCTAGTTCACAATGGGTTTGAACCTGAGCATATTCTTCTTTGGTTAGCTCGTCTGGTTTGTTGAGTATTTCAAGGGGCACATATACTTGTCCAATATCATGTAACATTGCCCCTAAACCGATTTCTTCAATGTTCTTTAATGGCAACCCATTTTCGATGGCCAATTGACACGCATAAATCGATACGTTTAAGCAGTGATTGTATACATAGTTTTCGTGCATTTTAGTCGTAGCTAGTAGGTTAAGTGCATCTTGATTAGTATTTATGCAACTATAAATATCTCGAAATACTTTTTGAAAGCTACGCATGGCTCTCCCAGATTTCAACATATTTTGAAGGTTGGTACGGTTTGAGCTGAACTCGGAAATCGTTTTAAATCCTTCCGTAATCGTCTCCATTGCCTCTAATCTAACGATATCAGGAATCGAATCCACGATTTCAATACCTTCTGAAGCATGATCTTCTATGTAAATTGTAGCGATATGATATTTTTTTAATTTAGTGATAAACCGTTCCGTCAGTTTGGATCCTTGAGTTAAGAGCACTTTTCCCTTGTCATTATAAATAGCTTTCCCTATTCTCATGCCAGGCTGACAGCTATTTATGTTCACTAATCGCATTTCAACATTCACTTCCCTCATATTTACCTAATAACAGAAACAATAAATGCACGTACGAATAGAACTATATGTGTAAACTTATTTAAGTCTATTATATTATAAATTTTGCGAATTATATCTATTTTTTATTAAAAAAAGTGATTAATTAATAAATAATAAAAGTGGTTTTTGCTATTTTTGATAAAAAAAAGAAACGACAAAGATTCTTTGTCGTTTCTTCAAAAATATAAATGGAGACTATCGGGATCGAACCGACGACCTTTTGCATGCCATGCAAACGCTCTCCCAGCTGAGCTAAGCCCCCAAAATTCTGTGAGTGATAGAAATAAAAAAGTGAGTCAATACCGCTTTTTTCAGATTTTTGTTACAATGTACAGTATACCTTAAATGGAAATTGATTCAAGGTGCGAGAGGGTGTCGGAGATGCAGAAAATGCAACAGCATGCGGAACGTGAAATCAGTACACCAGTTTCTTTATGTGATTCAAAAGGGAATTTAAATCCGGCTGCCATTGGATTTGCTCGACAGCCGATTATCGATAGCAATTTAACTGGACATTTTATGCGCAAGAAAAAATGGAACTATTGGTGCGTGTATGGTGAAGATATTCTTTTCTCAGCAACGATTAGTCATTTGGATTATGCCGCTGTCTGTTTCGTGTATTTCTTAGATTACGAAACTCAAAGATTTTTCGAGAAAACAATTACCATTCCACTTGGACAACGGATTAATATGCCGAGTAAGGTTTTAGAAACAGTAAAATTTTCAAATAACGATATGAGCATTCAACTTTTACATATGCAAGGCGAAACACATATGACCGTAACGATTTCAGATTTCGATGGAGAACTACTTCATGCCGATCTGCATATTGAACACCCGAAAAATGATGATTCTTTAAACGTGGTCATCCCATGGAATCGACAACTTTTCCAACATACAGCTAAGCACCATACACTGCCAACAAGCGGCTTTGTGAAAATTGGAGAAAAACGCTATACATTTAACCCAGAAGAAAGCTTCGCCGTTTTAGATTATGGACGCGGTGTTTGGCCGAGATCTGCACTTTGGAATTGGGCAATGGCCTCTCAAAAAGTTGGGGATCAGCGCATTGGCTTAAACTTTGGTGGGAAATGGACCGATGGAACTGGGATGACAGAAAATGCAATTTTCGTGGATGGCAGAATGACTAAAATTCATGAAGATGTATTATTTGAGTATGATCAAAATGATTTTATGAAACCATGGCGCATTCGAACTAAATTTTCTAAGGACGTTGACTTAACATTTACTCCCTTTTTCAAGCGTGTCGCTAAATCGGACGCACGTCTAGTCACATCTTCAGTGCATCAACTCGTCGGTTACTTCAATGGTGTTTTGAATTTAGAAGATGGGTCAAGCTTAGCCATCACTCAAATGCTTGGAAGTTCTGAAGAACATTTAGCTAAATGGTAAATGAAAATCCTCACTGGCCGTTAAAGGCAATGAGGATTTTTTTATTTTTTTAATTATGTGGACCAATAAAATCCATCATCTTTTCAGGGTAATCTGTAAAGATTGCGTGAACACCTATCTCATTCAAAGCTTGAGCATGTTCGATTTCATTTACGGTAAAAACGCGAATGATTGATCCTTTTAACAAAGCTTCTTTCGTCATTTTCCTCATGGCTGCTGGTAAAAAAATATGAAGTGCATCTGCTGGAATAAACCGAGCATAATCATATGCATCCACTAATACTTCCATTGTTAACAAAGCGACTTCTATATGAGGCGCACTCTTCTTAAACTCCCGAATTGCTTCATGATCGAATGAAGATACTACAACTCTATCAGCTATTCCTAGTGATTCAATTTCATGTAATACCTTATTGCCTAGTCCTTCATATGGAAAAATATCTGACTTTAATTCAATGTTAATATGGTGGTTTGTGTCTTTAAAAATATGCAACACTTCTTTTAATGTTGGAATTGATTCATTAACAAATTCTGATGAAAACCAACTGCCGTAATCATATGCTCTAAGTTCAGCTAGCGATAAGTCTTTCACATAACCTGTACCAGTAGAAGTGCGGTCGATGGACTCGTCATGAATAACGACAAGCTCTCCATCTTTCGTTAAATGTACATCCAGCTCGACGCCGAAAATCGGAAGATTAGCCGCTGCTTTGAAAGCGGCGATTGTATTTTCCGGATGTGTTCCTGATAAACCTCGATGTGCATATATTTTCATCCTGTCACCCCTTAAATTTCAGTGCGTAAAGTCCACAGTTCAGGGAAGAAATATTGATCCAACACTTTTTTCAAGTAATGAACTCCTGATGAACCTCCCGTACCTGTTTTAAACCCAATGATTCGTTCCACTGTCTTCATATGACGGAAACGCCATTGCTGTAACCAGTCTTCTATATCCACTAATTTTTCAGCTAATTGATACAGTTCCCAATATGAGTCTACATCTCGATAGACCGTTTTCCATGCTTCTAAAACACTCGCATTTGGTTCGTATGGGCATGAAACATCACGATCTAAAATATGTTCATCAATAGGCAAGCCGCTGCGTGCTAACTTACGAATCGCTACATCATAAAGCCCAGGTTGATTAAATGCCTTTGTTAAAATGCCCAACAATTCTTCGTCTTTTTCATATATTTTAAGAACATGCTTCGTTTTGTAACCTAAAGCAAATTCAATCATGCGATACTGATAAGACTGGAAACCGCTAGCATTTCCTAGAGATGATCTAAATTCCATATATTCTGCTGGCGTCAATGTAGATAGGACATCCCAGGCTTGTATAATTTGAGCTTGTATTTTTGACACACGAGCCAATTGTTTCAGTGCTGGTTGCACTTCATCCTTTTTAATATGAGCAATAGCTCCGCCTAACTCATGCAAAATTAGTTTCATCCACAACTCTGATACTTGATGAATCATGATAAATAATGGTTCATCATGATGGTTCGTTAATCCATCTTGTGCTGATAATAGTTTATCTAAGTGTAGGTATTCACCATATGTCATATTTTCTTTAAAATCCGTATGTAGTCCCGCTTCTCCTTGAGCAGCAAAGTTTTGACCATGATCCATTTTTGGCTTTTCCATGTTTTCAATCTCCTTCAGCTCAACTTCGTCTCGATCTCATCTACTTAGATTATGACATGCATCTTTCCACATTAACAGAGTTCTTGCAATTTATTGAAAATTCTACTTGCTCTTGTTAATTTCATATGATAAGATTCTATTCTGTTTTCAAACCCCAACATCATTAGAAAAACGAAAAGCGCTACTCTAGCCTGACATCGGCGCTGGAAGGACCGATTCGAAAGCTTGCTTTCGTATGAGTTAAGGAAGGAAAGGCTAAGAACGCGACATCGTGTCGCAACGCCTTCATGACCCACTTCCTATGGGCCTAAGCTTAGATGCAGGCTGGCGCTTGTAGTTAGACATTCCTGATATGTAAGACCCATCACGAATTGCAGGACGCAAAAATCAAAATAGCGGAGGACTGTATGACACAGAAACATCCTGATTTTGAACAAGAGCAAGAGCGCCTGACTTACACCAAACACTATATGAAACAACTCCTCGACGAATCCATGCGTGATGTGAAATCTGCGCAAGAAAATATTCGTCACGCCATGGCCGATTTGGATTACTTAGATTCCAGTTTAAGCTATATGAATATTTTAACGAATGCTCGGTTTTTTGAAATGGCTCGGTCCCAAAAAGAAGGACTCGAAGCTATTCAGCAAAAGCCTTATTTTGCGCGCATTCATTTTCAAAAAGATGGCGAAGACAGTGAAATGTTATACATCGGAAAAACCTCTTTATTCCATCGCGAAACACAAGAACCGATTATCGTTGATTGGCGCTCACCCGTCGCAAACGTTTACTACGATGGACGACTCGGGGACATCGAGTATGATGTCCGTGAAGAACGGTTTTCTGGTCATTTGTTTTCAAAACGGCAATACATAATTGAACAAGGCGAACTTCAATCCGTTCGTGATATCGATTTAACAACCAACGACGAATTACTTCAAGATGCACTAGCCGGAAAAGCGGACGTTCGCCTTACTGAGATTGTATCGACGATTCAGGCTGAACAAAATGAAATTATTCGGGCACACTTAAAACAACCTATTTTAGTTCAAGGTGCGGCCGGTAGTGGGAAAACAACAATTGCTCTTCATCGTATTTCTTACTTCCTCTACACAATGGGTGAACACTTTCCTGCCGACAAATTAATGATTCTCGCCCCTTCTAAATTATTCATGGACTATATCGCCGATGTATTGCCTGAACTCGGTGTTAGTCAAATTTGTCAAACCACCTATGCGGATTACGTCTTACAAGCAACTGGCATTAAAGTAAAATTATCCGATTCCAATTTAAAATTGGCTGCATTAACGGAGCAAACAGTTCCAGACGAACAGATGCTTTGGCTTTCACAAATGAAGGGATCCCTAGACTATAAGGATTTGCTCGATTTGTATGTAACGAAATATGAAAAAGAAATCGCTTCTCAATTCGAAGATATTTTCATTGAAAAATATCGAATCATGAAAGGTGCTCGTCTTAAGAAACTATTTCTGGTCGATTTCGCTTATATGCCAATTGAAAAACGGTTGGAACGAATTAAAACTATCTTACTTTCACATGTGCGCCAGAAAAAGAAAGAAATTTTATTGATGTTAAATCAAAAATACGACGATGCATTAGACAAAGCCCTTTTTGGCATACGAGATGACGCAAAACGGAAATCCGAAGTGACAAAATTCATTGATGAACGCGATCGACGTATTCCATTAATTGAAAAAGAATCAAAATCAACCGCTTCGGCTTATATGAGACGTTTCAAAAAAGCTTCTATCAAATCGATGTATCGGAACATCGTGACTGATTCCGTATTTTTTGAATTGCATGCATCAATTTGGAACGAAGAGCAACTTCAATCTTTCCATCAGCATCATGTCCGCGATTCTTGGGAATTAGAAGATTTAGCTCCCCTTTACTATCTTCATTCAAAAGTAAAAGGAATTTCTGACCAATGGAAAATGCGTGTAGTTTTTATTGATGAAGTGCAAGACTATAGTATTTTTCAACTTGCTGCTTTAAAAGAAGGACTGGATACGGATATGTTCACAATGGTCGGCGATTTAGCCCAAGGCATTCACAGTTACCGAGCATTGACTTCATGGGATCCAGTTGTCGAACTTTTCCCTAGAGCGACCTATACAACTCTCCAAAAGAGTTATCGAACAACGATTGAAATAATGGAAATGGCGAATACCATTTTGCTTCAAATGGAGGAAGAGTTGCCACTTGTTGAACCCGTAGTTCGCCATGGCATTCCACCACTTTTTCATGAAATGAAAGAAATTGATGCAAAGAAAATAGCGAGTTTACTGACTGAAATAAGAGAGCGTGGGCATCATTCCATCGCACTGATTTGTAAGACCACAAAGGAAGCTGCTCGTGTTGCACATATATTAAACGAGGAATTTCCGGTTCAATTATTAACCGATCACTCTGACATTGATCAGCAGAAGTTATTAATTGTTCCGAGTCATTTGGCAAAAGGATTAGAGTTCGACGCTGTTTTGGTGACGTCTCTTGACGAACCTTTTAGACCACATTCAATCGATCGCAAACTTTTGTATGTGGCTATGACTAGACCCATGCATGAACTTCATTTAATTGGACCGAGTTATTCTCATTTTCTACTGAATAATTAAAAGATTTTTAGCCGCTTCTTCTTAACTTGAAGAAGCGGTTTTTTTATTTACTCTTGCAACCTTATAAAAATACGTGTATCTTTAAATCGTAATGATTACTATTTAGGCTCAAGGAGTGAAAGTATGAATAATCAAATTCCCGTTACAGTCTTAAGCGGATATTTAGGGGCAGGTAAAACAACGGTTATGAATCATTTGTTAGCAAATAAAGAAGGAAAGAAAATTGCAGTTATTGTGAATGATATGAGTGAAATTAATATTGATTCACAATTAATACAAAACAAGGGATTTTCTCGTACAGAAGAAAAATTAGTTGAGTTAACGAATGGGTGCATTTGTTGCACATTACGTGAAGATTTAATGATTGAAGTTGAGAAACTAGCAAGACAAGGCAATATTGATGCCATTCTTATTGAATCTACGGGAATTTCCGAACCTATTCCAGTGGCTCAAACGTTTACATATATAGACGAAGAAGTTGGGATTGATCTTTCTAAATATTGTCGCTTAGACAGTATGATCACAGTAGTCGATGCTTTTCGTTTTTGGAGTGATTATGAAAGCGGAGAATCCCTCTTGGAGCGAAAACAAACGGATGACGAACATGACGTGCGTGATGTATCTGATCTATTAATAGATCAAATTGAATTTGCAAATATCATTCTAATCAGCAAGACTGATTTAGTGTCCACCGAATATTTACAAGCATTTAAATCCTTTTTAACAAAAATGAATCCTGATGCCATTTTAATTCCTATTCAAAATGGTGTTGTAAACCCTTCAGTTATCTTCAATCAAAATTTATTCGACTTTGAAAAATCGAGTCAATCCGCTGGATGGATGAAGGAGTTAAACGAAGAACATATTCCAGAAACAGATGAATATGGTATCAGCTCATTTGTTTATAAACGCAAACGTCCATTTCATCCAGAGAGATGGAATGCTTGGCTTAGTGCATTCCCGCAAGAAATCGTTCGCTCGAAGGGGTTTTTCTGGCTTGCTACAAGAAATAAGATGGCCGGTCTACTTTCCCAGGCAGGAAACTCTTTGCAATTCCAAGGAGCTGGCTATTGGATTGCGAGTTTATCAAAAGCAGAACAAAAACAAATTATGGCTGAAGATGAAACGATTAGCTTAAATTGGGATGATATACACGGAGATCGACAAAC
The DNA here is from genome assembly GCF_057785155.1 of Paenisporosarcina sp. Taxonomy (NCBI): domain Bacteria; kingdom Bacillati; phylum Bacillota; class Bacilli; order Caryophanales; family Caryophanaceae; genus Paenisporosarcina; species Paenisporosarcina sp. The sequence continues at coordinate 72,400 of NZ_JBYNRN010000033.1, read as the reverse complement.
GGAAATGGTTTGGATTGGACTCGATATGGATCAATCTGAGATTGAATCGCAACTTGATGAATGCTTATTAACTGATGAAGAAATGAAGGGGGATTGGACAAAGTTCCAAGATCCCCTTCCACCGTTTGTTGCTGCTAATTAAAATTATAAAAACCACCACTTTAATTAGTGGTGGTTTTTACGTAATAATCTACTTGCAAATTTGTTTTAAACCCTGCTTTTTCGTAGATGGATAGTGCTCCAGCATTATCGATTTCTACATCCAGCATAACCTTTTCTACTTCTCGGTTTTTCGCTTCTGCTAATACAAAATGCAAGATGGCAGAACCGATGCCTTGCCCTTGTTTAGACGCATCTGTTGCAAGCGCAGTGATCCAAAACGACTGATCGTCTTCGACAACCGTGACAGTTCCTACACAAGTCTCATTTATCTTTGCTACGTATACATGGCGACTCGGATTTGACTCATTGAAATTCAAAAGGGTGTGTACTTCTTCTTCAGTATCTCCAAATGCATTCATCAGTATTTGCGTAATTTCATCATGCTCATTTGTTAAAGATTGCACGTGAACTTGGCTATCTGATTTCTGTTCAGCAGGGGCAGCTTGCATGGTTGCTTCCGAGAAATTCCATTCGTAATTTAATGCATCCAAAAATTGCTTGGCATTCGGTGCGTTTTTAATCGCGAGTGCTAACTCTGATTCCGCTCCACGCATTTCAAGATTTTTATTCAAAGCCGAAACTAAAGCTTTGCCAATTCCTTGCTTTCGATATCTTGGGTGCACAAGTCCACTCCATTCATAAGAATGAACACCAATCATATCAATAGCGGATACGACTCCTACTAATTCTTCCTCATCATATGCTACAACTACAAACCCTTTGACAGATTCATCTGTCATTGGATACAGATTAAGTACTTGCTCATATGAAAGCTGGTCCTGTTTTTCAGTTAATTGAATGAGTTCCATGATTTCTCTCGCTGTATCTTGATCGACAGGAAAGGAAACAGTCATTAAGGAAATATCCACACAATTTTCCACCTTTCTATCAGTTGTATGTCATGCTTGTATCAAATCCATAACAATGGTTTATTTTTCATTGAGAAAGGCTATATAATAACAAAAGTTTGATATTTTAAGGAGCCTTCACATGGAGAAGAAACGTTTAAATTGGGTTGATGTCACAAAAGGATTTTTGATGATTTTAGTCGTCATTGGACATTATCCAGGACAATTAGATTTCCCATTAGGAAAGTATATATATTGGTTTCATATGCCTGCGTTTTTCCTGTTAAGTGGGCTATTTTTTAAGCCTGTTTTGGAAAAAGGCAAATCCAAAGAAGTCATCTACAAACGCTTTATGCAGCTTATCGTACCATATTTATTTTTCCTTGTAACGATAACTGTCATCCGTTATGGGATGGAAATCGGGTCAGGAAACATGGAGCTTTCATGGTACTTGAATGACTTATGGACACTCGTCATCGGTGGCCGTTTCGCACGTGGAGCATATGGCGTGTTTTGGTTTGTCACTACCCTATTCTTTACATTCTTGTTTTTCTTATGGATGACTAAGTATTTTAATCGTACAAAACAGTTTATTATTTTGTCGGTATTTTATCTAATTGCTCATGTCGAAAGTTTGTTTGCAATGCGCGTGATTGGCGGTGCACCTGACGAAGCTTCTCAAACAATACCAATGATTTGGAATATCGATGTAGCCCTAATGGCTGTCGTCTATTTCTCACTCGGTTACTATATGAAACATATTTGGATGAATATCACCACACCATGGTTCATTGCTGGTTTAATAGGCAGTATTTCAGCATTTACTTTGGATTGGTACAATGTCATTGACTATCATTTAAGTATGAAGTTTTTGCGGTATGAACACTTTACGCTCGATTTACTTATTCCTATATCGATTACGTTAGTTTTCGTCGGCCTGATGCAGCGCATCACGGCTAAGATGTCGCTATCCTGGTTACAAAAAATTGAGAAGCATTCGATTTCAATCATGTATTTGCATATTTTCACCGATATTGTGTTGAACGATTACTTTGAATACGGCTTAATTGGATTTACTGCCTTCGGGCTTATTGTGCCAATCGTCGCTTCGATTGTCATTCAAAAACTTGTTCCTCATGGTCGTTTATTCCTTGGCGGCTTTAATCCTAAAAGAAGAAAACGTATTTCACCAACCCCATTACCAAATTAAAAAAGAAGGTGGATCTCAAAATGAGTCCACCTTCTTTTTAGATTTTGGATTCAGCAAGCATTTGATAGTACAAGCCTTTGCTTTCGATTAACTCGTCTTGACTACCAGATTCTACTAACTCTCCTTGCTCCAACACATACACAACGTCAGCTTGTCGGATCGTATTCAAACGGTGTGCGATAACAAAACTCGTTCTGCCTTCCATTAACCGTTCAAGTGCTTCTTGAATCTTCACTTCTGTCACGGTATCAATACTGCTCGTCGCTTCATCTAGCAGTAATATGACAGGGTCTGCAATAAGAGCTCTTGCAATTGAAAGTAATTGTTTTTGTCCTTGGCTGATTTCTCCACCATCCGCGGTTAATATCGTGTCATACCCTAAAGGTAGTTTCGCAATAAATTCATGTGCATTGGCTTTATTCGCAGCTTCCATAACTTCTTCATCCGTAGCATTCAATTTCCCGTAACGAATGTTTTCCTTCACTGTTGCTTCGAATAAAAATGGATCTTGTAATACGAATGCAATTTGACTTCTTAATGTCTGCCTTGGTAACTCCTGAATTGGTATATCATCTATTCGAATTTGACCTTCATTGGCTTCATAAAATCGTGCTAATAACTGCATGATAGTTGTTTTCCCAGCCCCCGTCGCCCCTACTAGAGCAGCTGTTTCTCCAGGATATACTGTAAAATTCACATGACGAATTGTATGTTCATCATCCGTCTGCTCATATTTAAAGGACACATTCTCAAACTCCACTTTCCCTGTAAGAACCATATCTTGATAATCGGTTGCATCATCTTTCTCAATCGGTTCACCAATAATGACAAATACACGCTCAGCACCTGCAATTGCCGATAATACCGTATTAAATTGATTCGCCAAATCGTTTAAAGGACGCGTGAATTGTCGCGCATATTCAGAGAAAATAACAATTGTCCCAATCGTTACATGTCCGTTTAGCGCGAGCAAGCCACCAATACCTGCCACAATGGCAAAACTCGCGTTATTCAGCATGTTCATGACTTTCGGGATGAACCCTGAATAAGTAAGAGCCCAAAAGCCGGTTCGACGGAGACGTTCACTCTTTACCGTGAATTCGTCTATGACTCGGTTTTCTTGTGAAAAGGCTTTTACAATTCGCTGACCTGAAATTGTTTCTTCAATCATTCCGTTTAAATCACCGACAGCTTGTTGCTGCTCTTTAAATAGTTTACCTGTTCTTCTAGTGATCCACTTCATGGCAATAAACATAACCGGAATGATGGTCATCGTTAAAAGGGTAAGTAAAGGACTCAAAATGACCATAACAATAACGGTACCGGTTAACGTTAAGATACTCGAAAACACTTGAATAAATGAACTATTGAGCGTGGAACTGACATTCTCAATATCATTGGTTACACGACTCATTAACTCTCCATGCTGTCTTTTATCAAAAAATGAAACGGGCAGTTTTTGAAAATGAGCAAACAAACTTGTTCTCATACGATAAATCGTTTGTTGTGCAATGCCGATCATCCAATAGTTTTGTAAAAACATTGATACAGAAAGAAACACATAAATGATAATTAACCACACAATCTTCGATTGCATGCCTGTAAATTGCCCTTCGACAATATGAGTATCAATAATTTTCCCGATTAAAAAAGGACCAATTAACGCTAGTGCAGAACTAATGACGACAAGCAGCAAAACCGTTATGAGAAGAAACCGTTGCTCATCTACTAACTTCCAAATTTGTTTGAAGACAAATTGCCAGTCGCTCGGTCGATCACCTTTTTTCTTTTTGACTGGTTTAATATCTTCCTTCGAAAGAACTGGTTCATAGCCAAATGGTTTAGAGAGTATGTTGCGCATTTTCAGACACCTCCAGTTCTTGCTGAGATTCTGCTATTTCACGATACAATTTAGAGCTTCTCACTAACTCTTCATGAGTGCCATATCCTGAAATCCGGCCATTATCAAGAAGAAGAATACGGTCTGCTCCCTTAGCTGTTCTAATTTTTTGAGTCACTACTAACATTGTCGCGTCCTCTTTTTCAAGCGCACCCCATAGAGCAGTTTCTGTCTTAACATCTAACGCACTCGTGCTGTCATCCAACAAAAGAATCTCTGGTTTACGCACTAGAGCTCTTGCAATGGATAAACGCTGTTTCTGTCCACCTGAAAGATTTACACCTTTTTGTCCTACACGCGTTTCATATCCTTTTGTAAACTGTTCAACAGAGGTATGAATCTGTGCTTGTTTGGCTGCTTGCTCTAACTCTTCTATCGAAGCCTCTATTTTGCCCCATGCTAAGTTTTGATAAATACTCCCCGAGAATAATAGAGACTGTTGAGGAACTAGCCCAATGGTTTGCCGTAATTGATCCAAAGACCAATCCTTCACATCTTTCCCATCGATTTCAACTGAGCCACTGGTTGCATCAAAGAAGCGCGTTATGAGTTGAAGCAATGTTGATTTACCAGAACCTGTCGCTCCCATAATGGCGAGTTTTTCACCTGATCTCACCGTGAAACAAATATCTTTTAACACAGGTTCCTTCGTATTCAAATAGTTAAAGGAAACATTTCTAAACGTAATTTCCCCGTTTGCAAGCTTCCTCATTTCACCTGTTTGTTCATTGCGTTCTAGACCTTCATTCACCAACAAAACTTCTTCCATACGTTCAGCAGAAGCTTTCGCTCGAGCAACCGCCATGATAATAAAAGCAAACATTGAAAAGGCACCGGTCATTCTCATTGCGTAATTGACAATCGCTACAAGCTCCCCGATTTGGGCATCATTCGTCTGTATTCGATCCGCACCAAACCAAAGAACGGCAAGCAAACTAACATTCATTACAAATAATAGAAGAGGTAAAATAATTTCCATCATTCGTAAAGCTTTCACGGTATCCATTTTCAATAATCCAGATACTTGTTCAAACCGCGAAGACTCATACTTGCCACGCAAATAGGCTTTTATTAATCGGACAGCTTGTAGGTTTTCTTGAAGAACACGATTTACTCGGTCCAGACTAACTTGAACGCGAGCAAAATACGTCACTCCTTTTCTAACCATTATGTATAAAAAGACAATAAGAAACGGTACTGCGACTACTAAAAACATAGCTAAATATGCGTTGACAATGAAAGCCATGATTAAGCTTCCTAACACAAGGAGTGGTGCTCGTAGCATAATACGAAGACTCATAAACAATACGTTTTGAACCATTGTTACGTCACTCGTTAATCGTGTTATAAGACCTGAGGATGGAAAACGCGTAAAGGTAGCCATCGTAAATTGTTGTACTTGTTTAAAAAGCGCACTTCTTAAATCAAACGCAAAGCTTTGCGCCGCATGGGAAGCAAAGTAAGAGTTTGTCGCTCCTGAAAGAAAGGCTAAAAAAGCCATCCCCATCATCACGGATCCCCAAACCCAAATGACCGATTGGTCCTGTTTTAGAATGCCATCATCAATTATTTTGGCAATTAACAATGGCTGGACAAGTTCGACCGCAAGCTCCGTCAGCATAAGGAATAGTGCTATTGCTATTGGCCATTTATATGGTTTTACATACGAAAAGACGGTTTTCATATCATTGTGCCTCCTGAAACTTCTTCGCTCTACGAATTAATTATCTGATTGTTCCCATTATGCCACAACGAAAAGGATTGGGGTACATTATAGACACGATAAATATGCATTTTTTTGTTGGTGAGCAGTCGCTCAGTTAGAGTTCCAGGGTTCTTGGTTAGAATTTCGGAGGTCTCAGTTAGAATTGTGTCCATCTCAGTTAAAAGAATCGACATCTCAGTTGTAATTGTTCCAAGTGGATTAGCGTACGTTGCTTTTCCAACAAACAACGACTGCCAAGCATAGCGGGCAGTCCAAATTTTTTTCAAGATTTTGAATGGCCCCGCTTCGCGGGTGTTTCTGTGAGTGAGCAGTCGCTAAGTAAGAATTCCTGGGTTCTTGGTTAGAATTTTCGAGGACTTAGTTAGAATTTTAGCATTTCAGTTAAAAATTTCGCGATCTTGGTTGTAATTACACTTAAACGTCAAAAAGAAAGAGCTCCTTCTTTTCAGAAGGAGCTCTACTGCATTAAATTTTAAATTGTTGTACAAGTTGTTTTAATTCTCCAGAAAGTCCGTTCAATACATCGGCTGATGATGTGATTTCTTCCATCGAAGCATTTTGTTCTTCTGCTGCTGCTGCAACCGTCTGAGCGCGTTCAGATGCTTCAGTTGAAAGGGCTTCAACCTCACGAACTCGTCCTTCCATTTGGTGAGCAGATGCATTCATTTGTTGGAAGATCGCTGTAATTTCTTCTGTTTGAGCCGAAACTTCGCTAATCATCTTCGCGATCTCATCATAGCTTTCACTCGATTTTTCAGCTAAACCAATTCCAAGAGCCACTTCTTTCGTGGAACCTTGCATGGATACTATAGCTTCCTTAACTTCGTGTTGAATTGACCCAATTCGTGAGTTAATATCTTTTGCAGCATTTGCAGATTGCTCTGCTAATTTTCGAACCTCATCAGCAACAACCGCAAATCCGCGTCCGTGGTCTCCAGCTCGAGCTGCTTCAATAGCTGCATTTAATGCTAATAAATTCGTTTGTTCCGCAATAGCTGTTATAAGACCGACAATTTGACCAATTTCTTCTGATTTCACACTTAATCCACTCACGACATCTGCAGTTTTTTCAGAAACAAGACGGATTTCGTTCATCTTCTGACGTGTTTCTTCCATTACATGAAGACCTGTTGTCGTTAACTCAGTCGTTGATACAGCTTTGTCTGAAACATCTTGAATCGCTACAGAAGCTTGTTCCATACCTGTCGACATCTCACCAATCGATTCTCTCACATGACGAACAGATTCAGCTTGGACATCTGCACCTTCAGACACATCAGCCATCGATTCTGTAATTTGCTCTGTCGCGCGACTCGTTTCAGATGCACTAATTGAAACTTGTTCCGCCGAAACAGCGACTGTTGAAATAGAAGCTTGTAGATCTTTTACAAGCTTTTGAAGCGTCATTAACATTGTATTAAAATGACCAGCTAAATCACCAAATTCATCTCTGTTTTTGATTTGTATTTGGTCAACCGTTAAGTCACCATTTGACATCGCTTTAAATCGATCAGTTAACAATCCAATCGGTTTACGAATTAAACGAGTTAAGAACATTGCAATCGCCACGGTTGCAAGAATAGCAAACAAAATACTAATAATTAACGCTAGCATAACGCCATTAAATGTACTGCTGCTCTGAGCTTCCAATCTTTCAGCTTCATCTAAATCGATATACACTAATTCATCCAATGTTCTTTGGATCGAATCATACTGAACATTCCCTTCGTATGTAAGGGCTACCGCTCGATTGGTATTATCTTTTGTACTAAACACTTGGACTTGTTTATTTTTCTCTATGTATTGATCCCATTTCTTTACAATATCTTTATGTAAATTAATAGCCATCGGATCTTGCAATAGTTTTCCATAGCTCTCTAGCAATGTATTGATTTCCTGAACTTGTGCATCTATACGTTCTGATGTTTCTTTTTTAACAGTTACATCGGTGGATAGAACATGTCTTTGAGTTAAACTCATGACATTTTCCATACGATAGTTTAAAGATTTCACTGCATCTACTCGAGGTAAAATACGTGTATTAAGTTCTTTTGTGTTGTCATTCAGCACGATCGTACTGTATACAGCAATACCACTTAGTATTAAGAATAATAGAATAATAGATGAGAACGCGATGATTAATTTTTTCCGAATGTTAAACCTAGCATTCGATTTTCTGAATTTAGGAGCTTTCATTTTAAATTTTGAAGATCCGACTCTTGGTTCTTTTACTTTTTTAACTTTAGGTACTTTGACTTTAGAGCTTTTGAATGGATTTCGTTTGAATTTACTCATGATTATAGTCCCTGCTTCCTCGTGTCATAATAATAGTATCGGCAAACTTTTACGAATTTTTACCGGAAATTGATAACCATGTGACAAAAAACAACATACAAATCGCCCCTATCCATTGCCACACTCCTAATAATTGATTTAACCAAATTACTGAAATAACCATTGCTGTTAAAGGCTCAATGCTTGAAAGAATACTAGTTTCTGTAGCTGATATGTACTTCATGCTACTTAGGAACAAAACAAATGCTAGCGTACCAAAAATAATAACTGTCATAAGCAACAAGACTAATTTCACATCCATCAAATAAATCCACTCGGATGATTCCCAAATTCTTGTTACAATGCCTAAGATTATTCCACCCATTAACATTGACCAACCCACAACTAATATGACGCCCCACTCTTTCATTAAAGCTGTGGGATATAGAATATAAAAGGCGAAAGAAAAGCCAACAGCAATACCCCATGCAGCAGCTTCTAGACTAATAAAGAGCGTTGATAATGTTCCATTTGTTAATAGCAAAAACAAACCAAATAACGTCCCGATAATTCCAATCACCTGTATGGATGGTGGCCATTTCTTTAAACTCAATGAGACGAAAAGAATGACAAAAATCGGCGCTAAAAACTGAAGGAGTGTTGCAACTACTGCATTACTAGCTTCAATAGCAGCGACAAAAGAGTATTGAACACCAAGCATTCCGAACACAGCAAAAATTAATAAACGCTTAGTCCAATAGGGATCTTTCCAAATACGATAAATCTCTTTATTTTGAAGCCTTAAAAACATAAGTAAACCGGAACCTGCAATAAATAATCGTAAGGTCAACATAAATGCTACTGACAGTGCTGAATTATTTAAAATCCATTCCATTAAAGGGCCTGTTGCACCCCATAGCATAGCTCCTGTGACAATCAATGCAATACCTTTTACGCGTTCCATGCGACCACCTACCTATATATCATAACTTATATCCTACTCTTCTCACAGATAAATTCACACGCTATTAAAAATATTTTATATTTATCCTTTTTTCGACAATCAATGTGATAAAAGAAAACTTACGATAAACCACCTCTACTTTTTCGCGTGCATCCCCTTCTATGTAGCCAAGCTAGATGATCCACTCTTTGATTAATAAAACTTCAACAGAGAAAACCACACTCATATCGTTATATAAAAAAACTATTTTCCTTTATTTTTCAGAATAAACTTTTTTCAAATTAATGACGTAATCGTAAGACTTCTTTATAATATAAAGTAGTATGGTTTACAAGGAGTCCTTAAATATGAATCGATTGCAACAAATATTGGAATCAGGGAACGAAATATTTAACCACGTACCATTTCCAATGATGCTGACAACTAAAGAAGGGATTGTTCTTTGGTGGAGTCGAGAAGCCGAAAAAACTTTTGGCTATCGGGCAGAAGAGGTCGTTGGCCAATTTTATCCTTTTATCGAAGAAGAAAAATCGGCGATGCATAAGGCTACTTGGGATCAAGTGCTTAGAAGCATCGATCCTATTCGATTTGAAGATTTTCTTTTACATACAAAGCAAGGTGAAGAAGTTCATGTATCTGCTGTTTTAAAATCGTTAACGATAGATAACGAGAGATGCGTTATGTTTTTATTTGAACAAGATAATTCATCTATTACGAATGACACCACCGGCGCTCATGAATTGGCAAGTATTAAAAACGGATTAGACCAAACATTTATGCTTACGTATATTGATAAAGAAGGTCTTATTATTTATGCGAATGATTTATTTTTAAAAACGAGTAAATGGACACCAAAAAGAGTAGTAGGAAAATCTTTCTGGCAGTTATTCCCTCCTGGAACTGGTGAAATGTTTGCCAATACAATATGGACTTCGTTAAAAAGTAATCGAGTATGGCAAGGTTCAGTTGAGAAGATTACGAAAGATGGAGAAACTTATTGGGTAGAAATGACCGCTATTCCAGTAACCACTTCTTCTAATGACACAATGTACTACTGCATTTTAGAAAAAGATATTACAGAGAAGAAACGTCTTCAAACTCATCTCGAGCAAATCGCATATGTAGATCCTGAGACTAATTTGATGAATCGTCATCGCTTAGAATATATCGTCTCTAATTTTATTGAAGAAAAACGTCATTTTTCGTTTGTCTTTTTAGATATTGATAAATTTTTCACGTTAAAAGATATGCATGACGAGGATTCTGAAACAACTCTGTTACTTGAATTTGCCAAACGTATGAAAATGTATTTCCAAGATAGCGATATTGCAAGAGTTGGCGTTGATGAATTCGTCGTTCTCACCCCTCTTAGTGAATGGTTTATACAAGGCTTTTTAATTTATTTAAAACAACATCCAATTTATATTCGAAACACAGCTATTCCGATTTCAATTAGTGGCGGAATTACACGTTATCCAGAAGATCAATCCACTTTTCTTCACTTAATGAAAGCATCTAACGCAACCATTCATAAAGTGAAGCAAGAAGGTGGAGGCAATATTGTTAGTCTTTCGAAATCCAGTCATCAAGCACTTAGCCGAAAGTTAACGATTGAAAAACGATTAATAGAAGCTTTACATCAAAAGGATTTACAGGTTTATTATCAACCACAACTTGATGTTCGCACTGGTAATATTTATGCAGTTGAAGCGTTAGTACGTTGGCAAGATGAAGTGCTTGGAACTGTTCATCCTAATGAATTAATTCCAATCGCTGAAGAGTCAGGTATGATTCACGACATTGGGACATTTATGCTTGAACAGTCTTGTAAACAAGCTGCAATTTGGCTAAAAGAAGGCCGTCCACTAAAAGTGAGTATTAACTCATCTGTCCGTGAATTCAGAGATCATAATATGGTGAAAAAAATTCGCCAAACTCTTGAAAAATACAGTTGTCCAGCTCACTTATTGCAAATTGAAATCACGGAAAAGTTTGCACTTGAGGCTGAAGCAGAACAATCGATTATTCGTCAAATGCGTTTATTGCAACAAGATGGTGTTGCATTTGTACTGGATGACTTTGGGACAGGCTATGCATCTTTCAGATACATGCAGTTGTTACCAATCTCTGAACTGAAAATTGATCAGTCTTTCATATCATCGATTATGCAGCAGGAAAAGCTACAGAAATTGGTACATGGTATGATTCAGTTCGGAAAATCAATGAGTATTCGAGTTTTGGCCGAGGGTGTTGAAACTACAGAACAGTTCGAGCTATTAAAAGAACTTGGTTGTGACGCACTACAAGGATATTATATTGGTCACCCAGTCACATCTGAAGACTTAGAACAAACGATTTCATCAAAAAATTCCTGAGTCTATATGACTTAGGAATTTTTAAATAATTTTATAGAATCAAGCACGTGTGCTCATCAACGAAAGCGAAGTTGTATTTCTGAATATCAACAGCATATTGTCATTAAAAATGACTGTCGTGCGAAATTACTTCACAACGACAGTCTTTCTTTTGGCCATATATCTAAAAACCAATTGCATTAAAACTTCTGCAAATACCAACCCCATGGCAATTGCGCCTGACGTCATGAACGCTTTGGAAGCGAAACCAATCGCTGTTAAATAGTCGTTTTCAACAATATTACGCATGGCGTTATAAGCAAGACCACCTGGTACAAGTAAAATAATTCCCGGTACACTAAAAATAATCATGGGCATTTTAAATCGTTTCGATAATATATGTGCTGCTAATGCGACAACAAAAGCACCCGCAAATGATGCCTGAACTTGATCTTGAGAAATCATTGTAAAGGCACTGAAAATCATCCAGCCGCTCATTCCAACAACTCCACATGCAACGACCTTTTTACGTGGTGCATTAAATATAATGGCAAACGATACAGCAATAATAAAACTTAGAATGCCCTGTATAATCCACGTCATGACATCCCTCCTAAAATGATAGTACGAGCGCAACTCCTGCACCGATGGCAAAAGCAGTTAATAGAGCCTCCGCTCCTTTTGAAACACCAGAAACAAAGTGTCCAGCCATTAAATCGCGAACTGCATTTGTAATTAAAAGTCCTGGAACAAGTGGCATTACACCACTAATGATAATAATGTTTAAGTCTTGACCGAGATTTAAAAAGGTGGATAAAAACGCGGTTAGTCCCACAATAGATGCCGCAATGAATTCCGCAAAGAACTTAACTCTCGTTAACTCATGTATTAAAGTAACGACAATGAACCCCAACCCTCCGGCGACAGTGGCTGCAGGAACATCCCATACAGTTCCTTCAAAAAGGATTAGAAAACATCCACTTGCTATAGCTGCAGCAATTAATTGCCAAGAAAACGGAAACAATAAATTGGCACTGGCAATTCGTTGCAATTCCTCATATGCTTCTTCGATTGTTAATTCGGTGGTCGTCAATTTACGTGACACTTGATTGACTAAGGCTATTTTCTCTAAATCTGTAATCCTTAAGCGAATCGCCATTAATCTCGTGGAACCATCCTTTCCTAACGAAAACATGATTCCTGTTGGTGTCACGAAACTTTGAGTGCCGATTAAACCTTGCGAAATCGCCATTCGTGTCATTGTATCTTCAACTCGATACGTTTCTGCACCACTTTCAATCATTAATCGACCTGCTAGCAGGCAACAATCAATGGCCAAATCATTTTTCTCATTCAGCAATTTTGCCCACTCCCTTCAAAAATACCTTTTGCATCATATTATCGAACCTCCGTCTAAAAAACAAATATTGTAGGAATCATAAAACAGATACTGAAACTACAACTAATACATCAAACGCTGTACAATAATACGAATAAGATACATGAACTTTTTAGATAGGAGGTCATTCATCCATGGATTTTATTCGCAAGCTTCAAAAACGAATTGCTACTTCACAAGGGTCTCTTCCCGCCGACTTCATTCTTCGAAATGCTATGGTAGCCGATGTTTTTTCGTTGACTTGGATTCAAGCAGACATAGTGGTATCAGATGGCCAGATTATTGCTATCGATCGCTCCGGTTCATTTCAAGCCTTAAGTGAAATGGATGCGAAAGGACGTTATGTAATCCCTGGATTAATTGATGGGCATATCCACATCGAGTCCTCCATGCTAACTCCTTCTGCATTCGGAGATGTTTTATTGCCCCATGGTGTGACCACAGTTGTTACGGATCCTCACGAAATTGCCAACGTGGCTGGGATTGAGGGGATTCAATTCATGTTAGATGATGCCGCAATAAGTCCAATGGATATCTATGTTATGCTCCCTTCTTGTGTTCCGTCCACCTCATTTGAGCATGCAGGTGCAATTCTTCAAGCAGAAGACTTATTTCCACTACTAACTCATCCATCTGTAATCGGACTAGCAGAAGTCATGGATTATCCTGCGGTATTAAATGGGGATGAGAGCATGCTGGCAAAAATCGCCATGACGCAACATGCAAAATTACGAATTGACGGTCATGGGGCTGGTTTACAACATCATCAAATTCGTGGTTATCGAGTAGCTGGTATTCAAACGGACCATGAATGTACTTCAGCTGACGAAGCACTTGATCGTGTCGAACAAGGCATGTATGTATTGATTCGCGAAGGTTCTGCTGCTAAAAATTTACACGATCTTTTGCCGGCTGTTACTGCAAAAAATGCACGTAGGTTTTTATTTTGCACTGATGATAAACATTTAGATGAACTGGTTGATGAAGGCAGCATTGATCATGCCATTCGACTTTCAATGAAAGCAGGGATGGAACCATTACAAGCGATTCAACTTGCTACCATTAATGCAGCAGAATGTTACGGGCTAAGTGGCAAAGGCGCACTAGCACCTGGATTTAAAGCGGACTTTGTTTTACTGGACAATTTAGAAACGCTCGAAATATCTTCTGTGTGGAAAAAGGGTATACTGGTTTCACAAAAAGGTGAAATGGTCACTTCAACAACTAGCATGACGGATTGTTCAGACCGAATTCGCCAATCTGTTCACTTGCCTTCATTGACAGCTTCAGATTTAGCAATCTCTTTTTCAGAGGGTTCAACTGCAAACGTAATCGAAATTATTCCAAATCAGCTGACAACCAATAGAGTCATTGAATCAGTCGATGTTCATGAAGGGTTTTTTATTCCTAACATTCATCAAGACCAATTGAAATTAGCAGTCATCGAGCGCCATCACCAAAAGCACACGATTGGACTAGGAATCGTAAAAGGTTTTGGCATTCAAAGTGGCGCAGTTGCTACCACAATCGCACATGACTCACATAATGCGATTGTTCTTGGCACAAATGATAAGGATATGTTATCTGCCATAGAAGAGCTTCAATCCATGCAAGGCGGCTTGGTGGTCGTCAATGAAGGCAAAGTCCTGGCGTCATTAGCTTTACCTATAGGCGGGTTAATGACTGAGAGCCCTACTAAACAAGCTACTCAAGATCTTCAACAGCTCCATCAAGCACTCCATACGATTCACCCGACACTTGATTACCATTTAATGTTGACCTTATCATTCCTTAGTTTGCCTGTGATTCCTTCATTAAAATTAACAGACACTGGACTATTTGATGTGGCATTATTTCAACATATACCCGTTGAACACATAGCGCACTGAACCTAGAAAAGGTAATGACTATATGTTCTCTTTATAATTTCTCTCGTAAATAGTGTAATTAAAAAAGATGACTCCGGTACAATACCGAAGTCATCTAATTGGAAAATAAACTTGAAGCTCTGTTATTAAACTGTCCATTAAATAAAGCTTAGTTCACGCGGAGTCCGACCATTCCATTACAGCTATTTAATCTAGTTAACTGACATGTCATATATATACAGCTCAAACTCTTGCATATTTTTTGAAGTGTTTTTTCTAACCACTTCACCCTCATAAAGCGATTCTCCAGTTTTCACATTTACTACAGCAACACTTGCATTCGTTTTTGAATTCATAATTTGGGATACTGCATATAACTTACTTTCTTTAACGATTATTAGTGGCGGAGCCTCATTTGCATTTGACAATTGGATTGTAAACTCATCACCAACTTCATGATTTTCAATATTATAAGGAGTCACAATTAAACTTTGCCCACTAAATTTCGAAAAATACATCGCTGAACCTTCCAAAAAACTAACTTGATTATCATTCAAACTCGCTGGCATTTCGATGGTGTCTTTTTTCTGCGTTTTTAAATTATAGAATAATATCTCTTTACTCGAACTCGCTTCTCTAAGCCCATCTGATCCTTCTTCTAAATTGCTTTGAGTTATTAAAAACACAAGATTTTCATTAGACTGTAAAGGATTAGTATTGATTAATTGAGCATCAACATATGAATTACCTTGTTCTTCAGGAATGGATAAAATCTTTTCGTTGCTGGTTATTTTTCCAGCGGATATGTCGAGAGTGTAGATATGTTTTTCATTGAAATATTTTTCATTTTTCCACATCGTATTATGTGTAATCAATTTTAGCTCGTTATCAATTACCTGTACATCTTCAACAAATATATAATCAGCTACGGATTTGTCTGGAACATTAAGATTGAAGGAAGTTGTGTTGCCATCATCTTTATTTAATATGGATATATCAAATTTAAAGTCTCTTGAAGAGGATACACCCATTTCATACTTCACGTCTGCATACGCTAGTAATTTATCGTTCTCAAAAAAGGAATCGACGCTTTGGCTTTTTCCTCGCATGAATTCACGATAATTCTTCTGTAAATCCTTGATGACTGGAGACGATTGTCCCCTAACCTGATCTAAAAATGAATTGCTATCTGTATTTTCAGAGCCATCAGAAGTGATTTTAAAGTGCGTGTTCGTATAACTCATCACAATGCCTTCATGATAACCACCTTCCAATACCAATGATTTGATTTCTCCAGCGTCACCGCTCTGCTTTTTAATCTCAAATTCTGGGTATTGCGGAGCTGACAAAGCTGAATTGACGTAAAATGCTCCAATGCTAAGTACAATAACAGCTATAGTTGCTGTGAATTTCCAATACTTCTTCATTTCTACACGCTCCCTATACCGTTATTTTTTTCTTTAATAAAAATCCACTCATCCAAATGGACGCTGCAAGTACGATGATCCCCATTACAATCTCCAATACAAATAATTCCATTGGATAGAAAAAGTCATTCAAGACAAAATCTTGCAAAAGTAGTGGTGAAATAAATACAGTTACAGCCATTAAACTATATAGGATTCCAGCAAAAATCCCTTTCCATTTATAGCTTCTTTCAAATAAGATTGCCGTAAATAGAATGGACACAACCATAAATCCTGCCCCATAAAATACAATAACTCCAAAAATACTTGTTGGCATAAATATGTTTAATTCAGGCATGCTGCTGATAATGTCTTTGACATTCAAGTCTACTCGGAACTCATCTGGCACCATCCATTTCAGAATCGTCGTTTCTATTGGAATTAAAATTAGTTGAAATGCTACAAAACCAAACGTCAATAATAAAATGTTTGTTATTTTAGCGTAAAAGATATTCAATCTCGTAGTTGGCAGCATTAATAATCGATATATAAATGTATTTTTTCCGAACCAATCGCGATACCATATGATGAAAATATAGAATCCTACAGCCGCTATGCATAAAGCGATTGGACCAAGGAACCATACACTTCCTACTACCGATAGGAAACTCATTTGACCAAAGTTTGATAAGAATTCTGCTTTTGGCATGAACTCTTCATACATTTTTTCGTTCGCCATGTTTAGATATTTATTGGACAACACAATGACGCCAATAACTTGTATAACTAGTGTAATGCTTAGTAAAACTGCAAATAATTTCGCAGAACGATTAAATTCAAAATTCAACAACTTTAAAAAGTTTTTCATCTCTGGTACACCTCTCTCATGACATCAACCACAGATTTTCCTTCGTTTTCACGAGCTTCTTCCGCGCTAAACTCCTTGATTACAATCCCTTCATCTAACAGCACTACCTTATCAATTAAATGTTCAATATCACCTATTTCATGAGTCGTAATGATAACGCCTCTATTTTCAATTAAATGACTCGTGAACACTTTAGCAATTTCTTCCCGACTAAACATGTCAATTCCGGAAAAAGGTTCATCCATTAATACAAAATCAACATCCATTGCTAAACCTAGAAGTAAGTTAACTTTTGCTGTATTTCCTTTTGATAAGGAAGATATTCTATCGGATACGTTTAAATTAAAAAAGCCAAGTAATTCCGTTGCTCGGTTTTGGTTCCAACATGCATAAAAGTCATTCATAAACTCCATCGCCTCTGATATTTTCATATGTGGGAGCATCGTTATTGCATCAGGAATGAAGGTAACTTTTTCAAACGTTTTTTTATGAATGGTTTCTCCGTCTATTAATATTTGTCCGTTGTTAATTGGGGTAAGTGCCATAATGGCATTTAAAATGGTGGTTTTGCCAACTCCATTAATTCCAATTAAACAAGTGATTTCACCCTTATTAGCTGTAAATGAAACACCCTTTAGTATCTTTTTTCGACCAAAATTCTTTGTGATCTCTTTTACTTCGATCATTTTCAAGCCCCCTTGTCATCATTAATCTCTGTGTATTTTGTTTTTACCAAGTTCAATAATTCATCTACTGGAACATTTATAGACCTTACGGATGTCACAAATGTATCCACTGCTTCAACAAGCAACTCTTCTCTTACCATTCCTAGAATCTTTGCATCCGTCGTAATTTTGCTTGGGTGATTTTTTTCTGTATGGATCAAACCCTGTTCCTCCATTTCCTTATAGGCACGTTGTGCAGTATTAGGATTTATCTTTAACATGTTTGCTAACTCCCGTCTTGATGGTATGTCATCTCCTGGGACCAATTCTCCATTTGCAATTTTCTCTTTAAAATTCCGAACAACTTGCAAATACACGGGATCGCGATTATTAAAATTCACATTCATCAAAGCAACTCCTATACGTAATTTGACGTGTACTACTTAATCTTTTTATAGTGTATGTATTAAGTGGTTCATACAGTTATAAGTGTATTGTATGGTTAATACACTTAGTTGTCAATCTTGTTTTTTGAATTTTTTTCCTTTCGCTCACCACAAAAATACCAGGTACACAAATTCAAACAACTATTTCTTCTATATTTCTCCTTGTTTAAATCTTACAAAGCTCAGTTAAATTGCACAAAAAAAGCAGGCCACTAAGCGTTACGCGTTAGCAGTCTGCCTTCCCTTAATATGAGATAACACCTATTTCTTTAAACGTTTTTAAATCATAATTTCTAATTTCTTCCATAGAAATCGTGTACAAAACATCACCTACGTAAACCATTCGTTGAATTGATTTCTCCCATTCTTCATACGGATGTTGAGGATTCTTTTCTTTAATTAAATTTCCAACCTCTTGAATTCCTTTTTCAGCAGTAACTTCATATACGATCGCACCTTGACCTGCGTATTCCCCATATCCATCCTTTCCTCCTTGATAAACAGTGATCGGGAAGCCAAATAAGTTGTTTTTGCGATGTTGAAATAGAGCCTTGTGATCATATTGAAGCGGACTAGACGTTCCTTGTCCCCCAATAATCTCTACATCCTTTTCTAATGGATTGGCGAAATCAGATACATCAAACAAAGAAACCTTCATCCCCCCAGTCATAATTGCTGTTTGCCCATTTCCAACGTCTCTTGAGAACGTATCGTATCCAAAGCCGATTAAATGATTTTCATCTAATGGATGCAAGTAATTGCTGAATCCAGGAATCTTTAATTCACCTAATACTTTTGGTGAAGTCGGATTTGACACATCCATGACGAATAAAGGATCCGTTTCTTTAAAGGTTACCATATACGCTTTATCCCCCATAAAACGTGCGGAATAAATACGTTCCCCTTTCGCTAACCCTTCAATTGAACCCACTTGGTTCATGCCGGAATCGAGTATAAATAAATTATTTTCAGATGGCGTCTCTTCATTCCAAGCGAATCCTTTCGTTGTAACGATTCGGAAATACCCTTTGTGTTCATCCATTGAAAACTGATTTAACAAACTGCCTGTTACTTCACCAGAGGATACGAACTTAACATTCGTTCCTTCTAAACTAAATTTAAAGATTTCCGTATTGCTCTCCTGTGGATTCCACATCATATCACTCGAGGCATCGTTATCTGTAGTTGAAGTTGACATATAGATTGGCGCTGTTAAATATAAAGCTTCCTTCGACATATACAAGGAATGGCTACTGCCGAGATAGCCCTTTGTTGTGATTTGAGATTCTTTTGGATTGGTTAAGTCCATTGCTGTGATTACACTATAAGTCGCATCTAGTGTCCCTGGCAGAATCGATAAATCTGAATATGGAAGCGGCGAAGCTTTATCGCCTTCTTCGCTATCATAAATGTAGGGGCGCAATTCTAGATTTTCTTCATCCGTAGACATTCTAAAATAGGAAGCCACATTCGTCACAAAATAAAGCATATTGTCTTTCTTACGAGCACCATTTAAATAACCTTCCGATCCAATTTCACGAATTAACTTTGGTGATTTGGCGTCTTGAATATCGTAAAAACGAACATTGGTTGAACTATTAAATGGCATCATCATTTTTTCATTTGACCCAGCAATACCTGAGTAATCGTAGGGAACATGCTTATCGCCAAATACAATGAGGGTTTTCTCATGTAAAAATAGCTGTGTCGGATAATAGGTATCGTCAGGCGGGATTTCTGCAACTTTTTGCATCTCAGTAGGATTTCGAATGTCTGCTATCACCACACGACCATTCCCAATCGAATAAATATAGGAGCCATCTGTTTTCACAGAATCGGATTCATCAACGCCTTTAACTTGATTATTCGTAGTTGAATACTCGACTTCTCCACCTACACCTTCTCCAGAACCAGACGACTTGCTGTCCATTGTGGATTCATCGGTTACAAATTCAGCTTCTTCAACATTGTTTTGAGCCATCATTTTTCGAATAGTCGCGAAGTAGTCTTTTAATTCTTTTTCCGATTTAACCGGTTGTAATTCTTTTTGAACGATAAACGATAGTTCATTAATGGACATGTTTTTGAGAAAACCACCTTGAAGTGCTTCCCGTTTCATGTGTAATTTGTATGAACCTGGTTTC
This sequence comes from Paenisporosarcina sp., assembly GCF_057785155.1. NCBI lineage: Bacteria > Bacillati > Bacillota > Bacilli > Caryophanales > Caryophanaceae > Paenisporosarcina > Paenisporosarcina sp. Next base: position 52,166 of record NZ_JBYNRN010000033.1, on the reverse strand, counting down.
AATCCCGACACTTCAAGTGTGCGATTTTGATTAGTCATCGTAATGGTCGATTCTGGTTCAATACCTTGTTGATCAACTAAATATAAATTCCCATCGATTATTGCTGTTTCTTTTAGTGGTGACGAAAAATTCACTTTCCATTCTGAATCTGATAACGCTACTGGTGAAGCACTAACCGTCACCTTATCAATAAAAAATCCGAATGCTAACACCAACACGGTGATAACCGCTGCGAATAAGAGCCACATGCTTCTCTTTTTCATACTGTCCTCTCCCCTTCATACACGCTTGTTAATGGATTAGACTTCCAATAAATGATTTCGTTTCATTATTTATTAAATAATTTTAGTTTTCAGAGTAATTAATTAATTGCCTGGCGAATATTTTGAATTTAAGATAATATATTCAAAGGACGGGAGATTAATAGGAAGGGGCAAATAATGAAAACTCTTACACGCTTTTCGAACACACTCATGGAACGTTATTTACCGGACCCATACATATTTGTAGCTATATTAACAGTACTTGTATTCTTATTAGGAATTGGATTAACCGATTCTAGCCCATTAGACATGGTCGTTTATTGGGGAGATGGATTTTGGGGTTTATTAGCATTTACGATGCAAATGGTCATCGTGTTAGTAGCTGGTCACGTTTTAGCTAGTAGTCCCGTCTTCAAAAAATTACTTAGTAGCATGGCGCGAGGAGCAAAAACACCTGGTTCTGCTATTCTATTGGTCAGTGCTGTTTCATTGGTAGCTTGTTGGATTAACTGGGGTTTTGGCTTAGTAATCGGTGCTTTATTCGCCAAAGAAATTGCCCGTCAAGTACCTAACGTAGACTATCGTTTATTAATCGCTAGTGCTTACTCAGGATTCATCATCTGGCATGGTGGTTTGGCTGGGTCTATTCCTTTGTCTATCGCTACAGATGGTCATCCATTTGCTGAACAAATGGGTGTCATTCCTACGTCTGAAACTATTTTTTCTACTTACAATCTAATCATTGTGGTTTTACTTTTAATTTCTGTGCCATTATTAAATCGTTGGATGATGCCACGAAAGGAAGACACTTTCATTGTCGATCCAGCATTATTAGTGGAGGAAATCGAAGTAGAGGAAACAAATAATTTAACACCAGCTGCCAAAATGGAAAATAGCTATGTGTTGTCAATTTTAATTGGAGCACTTGGCCTTGTTTATTTAGGCTATCACTTTGCTACTAAAGGTTTTGATTTAAATATCAACATTGTTAACTTAATCTTCGTGGTTCTCGGCATCATTTTCCACGGAACACCTAGAAGATATTTAGCAGCCGTAGCAAATGCGGTGAAAACTGCAGGAGGTATCATCATTCAATTCCCATTCTACGCTGGAATTATGGGGATGATGGTAACATCAGGTCTTGCGGGAGTTATGTCTGAAGCCTTCGTAAGCATTTCAAATGAAAACACATTTGCTCTTTTTGCATTCTATTCAGCAGGGATTGTTAACTTTTTCGTTCCTTCTGGTGGAGGTCAATGGGCTGTGCAAGCACCCATTATGTTAGACGCTGCTCAAACACTTGGCGTAAGTTATTCCAAAACTGCAATGGCCATAGCTTGGGGTGACGCTTGGACAAACATGATACAGCCATTTTGGGCATTGCCAGCATTAGCTATCGCTGGTTTGCGTGCAAAAGACATCATGGGCTATTGCGTGTTCGTTTTACTATTAAGTGGCGTAATTATCAGCATCGGGTTGTATTTCTTTTAAATATATTCTATATTTCCGTCCTTGAACCGCCTTCTATATGGAAGGCGGTTTTTTTAAAGCATAATATGGCGTTTGCAGGGATTAATTTGGCGCAAATGGATTATAATATGTCGTTAGCAGAACTTTTTATAGCGTTATTTGTGCATAATATGGCGATAGCAGACAATAATATGGCGTTGCACCCCAAATTGGACCTAAGAAAAGAAAAAAGCGAAACCGTTTTACACGATTTCGCTTCTTCCTCGTATTCTAAATAACAATCATGCTTCATGTTTAAACCACTCCGCCATCAACTCGTCTAATTTCACTTCCAGTTCCTTTTTTTCAGCCATCATGGATTCGTAAACTTCCCAATCTTCTTCGGCTTCTGCTTGAGCAACGATTGCTGCGATATCTTTCTCTAGCAAAGCAATTTCTGCTTCATACGATCGTGGCTCTTCACTTCGAACTTTGGTTGGTTTCACTCGTTCAACTGGAACATCCAAAGGCATTTCATTTTCCAATAAAACCTGTTGCTCTGCCCATTTTTTTCGTGCCCATTCGTATGGTCCTTCGAAAGTCATTAATCTTCCACTGTCTAACCATGCGGTACGTGGGAAAAGTTTGTTCAAGAAATAACGATCATGGGAGACAGCCAATATGGTACCTTGAAAATCTTCCAACGCTTCTTCAAGAACTTCACACGAATCAATGTCTAAATGATTGGTTGGCTCATCGAGCATTAGTAAATTGACATCTTGATGCATAAGTTGAGCAAGTCTTAATCGCATTCGTTCGCCACCACTTAAATCACTGACGCGCTTAAAGACGTCCGGACCATAGAACATAAACTTCGCTAATATATGTCTGGCTTCCCCTTCAAACACGTTTACTTCATTACGGAACTCATCGATTAAACGTTTCTTTGGATCAGCTACTTCTAAATGTTGAGAGAGAAATCCTACTCGAACATTGCTTCCTAGTTGAACGACTCCGCTATCCGCATGTAATTGACCTCTTAATAATTTCAAAATGGTCGATTTACCTGTTCCATTTCGACCAACAATGGCCACTCGTTCTTTCCAACGCACATTAAAATCAGCTTGCTTGAGTAATGCTTTGTCACCGAAAGATTTATTCACCTGTTCCAGTATGACGACTTCTTTCCCGCTTCTTGGAGCAGCTTCAAATGATAAATTCATTTTCTTTGGATCAATCAACGGTTTCCGTACTTTTTCCATTCGCTCAAGTGCGCGCTCCATGTTCCGTGCTCTTCTATGCATCGCTGCATTTGGAGGAACAGCTTCATTTGCCCATAATTTCAATCGTTTAATGGCTTCTTTCATTTTCTTGATTTTTTTCTGTTGTTCTTCGTATTCTTGGAATTCCCTCATGATACGGGCTTCCTTTTGCACCACGAAGTCAGAAAAATTCCCGTGATATAAAATTAATTCACCATCTTCTAAATCAGCTATTTTCGTCGCTACTTGATCGAGGAAATAGCGATCATGTGAAATGCTGACAACCGTTCCTTCATAGTCGCGCAAATATTGTTCTAGCCACTCAACTGCAAACAAATCCAAATGATTCGTCGGCTCATCGAGTAATAATAGATCTGGTTTAGTTAGAAGCATTTGACCAAGCATAACCTTGGTTTGCTCTCCACCACTCAAGGTATTAAAGGGTCGATTAACAAAAGTTTGTAACTGTAACCCTTGGATGACCTTGTCGATTTCCGATTCATATGAATATCCATCGCGAAGTGTGAATTGTTCTTGAATATTGCCATATTGACGCAGTAATTTTTCCATTTCATCCGGATTAGCTGTCGCCATTTTCTCTTCTAAATCGCTCATTTGTTGCTGCATTTGAAGTAATTCCTCAAAAGCCATTGTTAATACATTTAGTCCAGTCACTTCCTCTGAATAGGAAGGAAATTGAGCTAAATAACCAATTTGAGTTCCTTTTTTGAAATGAATGCTTCCTGCATCTGGCGTTTCAATCCCAGCAATTAATTTAAACAAAGTCGTTTTTCCTGTTCCATTTCGACCAACGACAGCGACTTTGTCTCCCGTTTTTATTGCTAGCGAAAGGTTTTCGAATATTAAATTCCCGCCAAGCATTTTGCTAATTTCTTGTATTGTACAAATCATGATGTTCGCTCCTTTTTAGTCAAAACACAGCTGGAAGCAAAACAAAAAGACTGCCTGAAATCAGACAGTCTTTGCCTTCATGAATAAAGGAAAGAATGACTTATCAGCTGTGAAGTGTATGATATTTTCCAAAAGTGGACAGACCTGTCCCGTTGGCCGAAATATCATGCGTAATCGCACATGAAGTAGATAAAAATTCCAGTATAAATCCATGTGCATTCACAGCTTTGTTCATTCTTTCTCACCACCGTTCATTATAGTTGTGAATATTCTATCATTTTTCTTGATCAATTGTAAATGGCCATTTAGGCAACATCTTCGATAATTTTTTATCTTCACGGTAACCTAGCACATACTCGGCTTGCATAATGGTATGGATTTCTCGCGTGCCTTCATAAATGACAGGCGCTTTTGAGTTACGCAAATATCTCGCGACAGGATAATCATCTGAATAACCATACGCACCGTGTATTTGTACTGCGTCGTCCGCTGCTTGATTCGCAAAATCACAAGCTTGCCATTTCGCCAAGGATGTTTCTCGTGTATTGCGTACGCCTTTATTTTTCAATTCTCCAACACGATAAACCAACAAGCGACTCATTTGAAGTCCCGCTTCCATTTTCGCGATCATTTGTTGCACTAGTTGATGTTTTCCAATCGGTTTTCCGAACGTTTCCCGTTCGTTGCAATACTTCACGCTCGCTTCAATACAAGCCATAATAAGCCCTGCAGCACCAGCAGCTACTGTAAATCGACCATTATCTAATGCCGACATTGCGATTTTAAAGCCTTCGCCTTCTTCACCAATACGATTTTCAACAGGAACTCGAATATCATCGAAGAAAATTTCGCCCGTATTTCCTGCACGAATGCCGTATTTTCCTTTAATGGCTTTTGAAGAGAACCCTTCCATCGTACGTTCAACAATAAAAGCACTTATGCCATGATGCTTCTTCGATTTATCCGTGTAAGCAAAAACAATAAAATGATCTGCTTTATCACAAAGAGAAATCCACGTCTTTTGACCTTTTAGTATATAATAATCGCCATCACGTTTAGCCGTTGTCGACATGGCTGCTACATCGGAACCGGCTCCTGGCTCTGTTAATCCGAATGCACCGATTTTTTCACCCTTTGCTTGTGGGACCAAATATTTCTGCTTTTGCTCTTCCGTTCCCCATTGCATTAAAGTCATGGAGTTTAACCCAATATGAACGGAAACGGCTGTTCTAAAAGCAGTGTCCCCTCTTTCAAGCTCCTCACAAACAATGGCAAGCGAGTTGTAATCCATGCCGCTTCCACCATATGCTTCTGGCACACAAACACCCATAAATCCAAGATCAGCTAAGCGCGTCCACACTTTTTGATCGAATCCACCTGTTGAATCCCACTCAGCAATATAAGGAATGATCTCATCATCTACATATTGACGAACTGTTTTGCGTAGTAATTGGTGTTCCTCTGAAAATTCGAAGTTCATGTTGCTTGCCTCCTGTTAACCGTTTGCAACCGAAGTTGATTGGTGTATGGTTTCTTTAATATGAACGCCTCTTTGTTTCATTGCCTCGATATATGCATCTCCTGGAACAATTTGTTCCGGCGGATAGACGCCACGTTTCGTGATTTCTCCATTACCAATCATTTGTGCCACAACTGAAATCGTATTCGCTGTCGCTCTCGCCATTGCCGTCACTTGATCGTCCATGTCTTTCTTCGTCACTAATTCGTATTCATACGTAACCGGTTCACCCGCTTGAATACCAGATACCGTCACGCGAAGTAGCACAGCATCTTGTTTATCACCTAACAATAATCCAGGCGTAAGTGCTGCTTTCAACACTTCTCTTGTGCTCATTTGCTTGCCATCGACTTCAACCATTGTTTCTTTATTTGTTAAACCAAGGTCGACCAATACTTTGAACTTCTCGGCATGACCAGCATATCGAATGGTTTTATATTCAAGCGTCTCAATATCAGGAAATGTTTTGGTTAAAGTAGAAGTTCCTCCTGACGTATGAAATGCTTCCAATTCTGCAAATCCGTCAAAGGAAATCGGTTCAATTTCCGTTAATGAAGCAACCTCTTCTAGTTGGCCATTACGCAGCACATGTGAAGAATCTGTATAATGATCCAACACACCATCTAGTGAAAACACAATATTGTATTTCAATGGACCTTCAGGTTCAACTGGTATCCCACCAACATACAATTTAATGGATTTCACTTCGTCAAGTTTACTTGCACCATGTCCGGACAATATATTGATCATTCCCGGAGCTACCCCTAAATCCGGAATAAGTGTGATGCCTTTTTGTTCAGCTTGTGTTTTCAACTCTAAAACAGCATCCGTCGCACCACCGATATGTCCACCTAAATCAATGGAATGTACACCCACTTCAACCGCTGTGCGGGCTACTTTTTCATTAAACGAATAAAACAAAGCATTAATAACGACATCACCTTTACTCATAATAGCTTTTAACTCACCGTCATTATGAGCATCTAAGCGTACGGCTTCAATTTTATCGCTTTGAATTTTATCAATAAACGTTTGAACTTGTTCAACCTTAACATCTGCTAAAAATACTTTGTCTACTTTCGAGCTTTTCACTAAATCGCGTGCTGCTTCTTTCCCCATTAACCCTGCACCTAATACGACTATCTTCATTTACAACATCCCCTTTGTAAATCTCTGATTAGATTCTCGTGTTGAATTAAGAATTATCGATTTGAGCTCTTTGCAACTTACCACTAAAATCTATATAAATACTCTTCCACTCTGTATATACATCGAGTGCCGCAACTCCAGAATCTCGATGTCCATTACCTGTACCTTTCGTCCCGCCGAATGGCAAGTGAATTTCTGCACCTGTTGTCCCTGCATTCACGTAGACAATCCCTGTATCTAAATCGCGTTGTGCTTTAAAGATTTTATTCACATCGCGAGAGAAAATAGAACTAGACAATCCAAATGTTACGCTGTTGTTTACTTCAATCGCTTCTTCTAAACTAGATACCTCAATTAGCGAAACAACCGGTCCGAAAATTTCTTCCTGAGCGATTCGACTGTCACGTTCCACATTTGTGAATAAAGTCGGCGCGTAGTAATTCCCTTTTGATAAATGATCTTTATCTAAAATTTCACCACCAACTAAAAGAGTGGCTCCTTCTTCTTTACCTATTTGAACATAGCTATGAATTTTGTCTAACGCTTTTTTATTTATTACTGGACCGATTTTAACGGATTCGTCCATTCCATCCCCAATTGAAAGAACCTTCATCGCTTCTAATAGGCGTGTTTCAAGTTCCTCTTTTACATCTTTATGAACGATTACTCGGCTACATGCTGTACAACGCTGACCGGCTGTGCCAAATGCACTCCAAAGAATACCTTCAACCGCTAAACCGAGATCGGCATCTTCCATGACGATCACCGCATTTTTCCCACCCATTTCAAGCGATACTTTCTTTAAGTGACGACCACCAAGTTCTGCAACAGACCGTCCTGTTTCCGTTGACCCAGTAAATGAAATTACTTTCACGTCTGGATGTTCTATCATCGCTGTACCTACTTCCGAACCGGATCCAAAGACAATATTTGCGACACCTGCAGGTAACCCAGCTTCTTCGAACACTTTAGCCATTTCATATGCCATCATGGGCGTTTCTGTTGCTGGTTTCCACAAGAAGGTGTTCCCCGCAACAATCGCCGGGAATGATTTCCACGTCGCGATCGCAACAGGGAAATTCCACGGTGTAATGAGACCAACTACGCCAATCGGTGCACGAACGCTCATCGCAAATTTATCCGCTAGTTCAGACGGAGTGGTTTCCCCAAACAAACGACGTCCTTCACCTGCCATATAAAAGGCCATGTCGATCCCTTCTTGTACTTCTCCTCGTCCCTCTTCGATCACTTTGCCCATCTCTTTTGTTAATACTTGAGCCAAATGCTCTTTCTTTTCTTTCATAATACGGCCAATTTCATATAAATAATCTGCACGCTTCGGTGCTGGAACGAGTGCCCATTTTTTCTGAGCTTCTTTTGCAGCTTCAACGGCTAGATCAACGTCATCTTTAGTAGATAATCTCACTTGCGCTAATTCTTCTCCTGTTGCTGGGTTGGTAACAGGAACATATTTCGCATCTCCTGCTTCCTGCCACTTTCCACCGATGTAATTTTTCAGTTTCATGTTATTTACCCCTTTCGAATTGAAAACGCTTTCACTTTACTTATTCGACAAAAGACACCCTATCCCTTTTCTATTTTTCTAAATAACGGAATATTCCTATAATAGGATGTTGGATGAAACTTTTTGGTTCACGAAGCGTATGAATGTATAGGTTTGAATTTTAAGGAGGCAATATGTATGAACAATCATGAAATTGATTACAAATTACACGGGGATGATATGCAATTTGTAGAAGTTGAATTAGATCCGAATGAAACCGTAGTTGCTGAAGCTGGCAGCTTAATGATGATGGAAGATGGAATCTCTATGGAAACGATTTTTGGTGACGGATCGTCAGGATCAGCTGGTAGCGGTATGCTTGGAAAACTTATGGGAGCTGGAAAACGTTTGATTACTGGTGAAAGTTTATTCATGACGACCTTCACGAATACGGGTTCTGGTAAGAAACACGTATACTTTGCCTCTCCTTATCCAGGCAAAATCATTCCGATGGATTTAAGTGAAATGGGCGGCAAAATTATTTGTCAAAAAGATGCCTTCTTGGCTGCAGCTAAAGGTGTTTCTGTAGGCGTTGAGTTCCAACGTAAATTAGGAGCTGGATTCTTTGGCGGCGAAGGCTTTATTATGCAGAAGCTTGAAGGGGATGGCCTGGCTTTTGTACATGCAGGTGGAACCATTTATAAAAAGAATTTACAACTGGGTGAAGTGCTACGCGTTGATACCGGTTGTTTAGTGGCCATGACGCATGACGTTGACTACAACATCGAAATGGTTAAAGGTGTAAAAACCGCTTTGTTCGGCGGAGAAGGTTTATTCTTCGCGACGTTGCGTGGACCTGGAACGGTTTGGGTTCAATCCCTACCATTTAGCCGTTTAGCAAGCCGCGTGTTTGCAGCAGCTCCTCAAACACCAGGTGGAGGCTCACCAGGTGAAGGCAGTATAACTGGCGGACTGTTTGACCTTTTAGGCGGGAAATAAAGAAAAGCTGTGCACAGGGTGATTTTTACCTGATGCACAGCTTTTTTTGAGTTATCTCGTCACTTGATTGGAATTACTCGTCAACTTTTGAGATTTACTCGTCAACTTTATAGTTTTACTCGTCAACTCTTTAGTTTTACTCGTCAACTTTACACATTTACTCGTCAAACCCATCTCATAGCCAAGTTATCACGACTTATGAGACCGTCATTCTGCCCTTCATTCGCCAAAGGAAAAAAATCACCGGGACAATGAGTAATGCTGAAGCAGTGATACCTCCAGAGAGAGATGTATACAATGCCAGCAAGCCGACAATGGGTCCGCCTGCAGTTTGCCCGAATGCATCTAATTGACCAAACATCGAAAGCGTCGTAGCTCTTCCCTTCGACTCTATTCGTTCATTCGTAATGATGCTCATCAGAGGATAATTCACATTGCGCAGTGCACTTGCGACCCAATACATCGCTACTGCCAACCAGAAATGACCCGTCCAAGCGAAAACAATCATCGTTCCAATTAACACCGTGTTTGCTAAAATTAATACTTCAGCATATCGACCGTTCACGTTTTTTTCAACCACACGAAGCACGACAATATTCAATAAAAATGCAACCGCGTAAAATGCTCCGAACCAATAGATCGATTCACTTTCTGATAATTGATAATCCGTTATGAAGTGCGCTCCGTATAGTCGATCAAAGCCTTCACTGGCTAATCCCCAGAATAGTGTCACCATCGCGATACTCACCAATACCGTATTTCCGCGTATTTGGGAAGCTCCCGATTGAATTGTCGTCATCATATGAGCCACACCTGAGACGCCTTTCTCTCGAGTGATTTTTACAAACTTCGTTTCAGGTAGCTTCACATATGCCCACACAGCTAAAACAATTAACAACGCTCCTGCAAATAAAATTGCCACTTGGACAGTCCATAACATGGCGATTCCAACGCTTGCTAGAATAGCTGAAAATCTCGCGAATGATGAAAATTGTGAACCTCTCAAGAAGGTCGTTTCTAAATTAGTTCCATCTAATTCATCCGCAATCCAAGCCTGTTCGGCTCCACTTATAAAAGTCCATCCGATTCCCCACATTGTTGAAGCAACTGCAATCGCCCAAAATTCAGGCATACTTCCTTCTAAGACATGTGCGAGTCCGATTATTAAAGTTCCTAGAGCTAACGATTTCTTCCTGCCAAAATGGTCCGCAAATAATCCAGTTGGCATTTCAAATAATAGAACAGAAACTTCCATGATGGTTCCAATTAATACAAGTTCAAGTGCATTTAAATCGGCTTGCATAACGTAATAGATTGCATTTAACGTAAAAACCATTTGAATAAAGAATGAACGTGTACTTGTCACGGTGTAATAAAAATTTTGTATACTCACTTTGAATTTCCTCCGATATGATCATTTTGCGTACAATCAAATCGGAGATCATATTTTATTTCAACATGCCCCCCGATTTGAATAATGAAGTCAATGTTGTTCTTTTCATATGAATCTCTCCTTTAACTTAAACTTTTTTCATTATAGTTTTTATTCAAATAATTGTCACTCTATTCATTTTTAAAACACGAATGTCTAATTTCATATCTTGCCAATCTTTGACGGACTCGTCATAATAGCACTAATTATATGAAACGAGAGTGAGCTTTTGCGAAATTTAACCCTACAATCTAAAATTTTTGTTTATGGTGCTCTTTTTGTTACAGCCATATCTTTATTAATTGGAACTTCGTTTTATTTCACCATGTCAGAAAGTATTGAACAGCAAATAGGAAATCGAGCGCTCAACATTGCTGTGACAACTGCCAGCCGACCTGATGTTGTTGGTGGTTTCGAATCGACTAATCCGTCAGATGTTTTACAACCTATTGCAGAAGAAGTTCGTAAACTTACAGGTGCAGAGTATGTAGTAATTGGGAATACTCAAGGCATTCGGTATGCCCATCCAGTACCAAAGCGAATTGGACAAAAAATGGTTGGAGACGATAATGAAAGAGCTTTAGTAAAAGGAGAAGCCTATATCTCTGAAGCAACTGGTACGCTTGGACCTGCTTTAAGAGGGAAAGCTCCAATAATGAACATGGAAGGCAAAATAATTGGGGTAATATCTGTTGGATTTTTAAAAGATGATATCTCTCATACTTTTTTTAGTTATGTAGATTCCATCATCACCATCGTTTTAATAGCTATTTTATTAGGAGTGATTGGTTCTTCTTTTTTGGCTAGAAGTATAAAAAAAGTACTTTTCAATTTAGAACCAACTGAGATAGCCCATCTTTTCACGGAACGTAATACGTTAATCGAATCCGTAAGAGAAGGAATTATTATGGTCGATAAAGACGCACGAATTTCTATGATTAATAAAGCAGCCTTTGACATGCTATCCATTCCTGAAAACACGTTTATACTTGGTCGTCGCGTTGAAGAAATATTGCCAAATACTCTTCTTCCTCAAGTTTTAAAGACTGGAGAAAAACAGTATGACAGAAGTATGCAAATTCGAGGAAAAGAAACAATTGTAAACCGTATACCCATATTAGTTGGGGATGAGATTGTTGGAGCTGTATCGAGCTTCCGTTTACAGGCAGATTTCAATCAACTGACAACAGAATTGTCACAAGTTAAGCAATATACGGAGGCATTACGTGCACAAACACATGAATATCAAAATTTCCTCTATACGATTAGTGGCCTCATTCAATTAAATTCGTTAGAAGAAGCACTCCACCTCATACATGATGAAACTGAAGAGCATCAGTCTCTGATTCATTTTGTAACCAAAAGGCTACAAGATCCTTACTTAGGAGGTCTTGTGATTGGATTATTTAATAGAGCTCGTGAATTAAAGGTTCGATTTATTTTAGATGAGGACAGCCAGCTGAATAGTTTGCCCAAACATTTGGAAAAAAGCTTATTTGTATCGATTATTGGCAACTTAGTAACAAACGCATTTGAGGCAGTAGAGCACTTGGATGAGTCTGAGCGAATCGTACGATTGCTGATCACTGATAATGGAAATGAAATCTTATTGGAGGTGGAAGATTCTGGTGAAGGTCTTAGCCCAGTCATACAGGAATTTATTTTCAAATCACGTGTTTCAACTAAAGAAGGCCAAGATCGCGGATATGGCTTAATGAAAGTTTCTAGCGATATTAATGATTTAAGTGGTGTATCATCGATTGAAAAAGGCGATTTAGGTGGTGCTTTGTTTATCATCTCGATCCCAAAAGGAGGTTTTTTGCATGGCGGAATTCATTGAAATTTTAATTGTTGAAGATGATCTTCGAATTGCTGATATTCACCGTCGCTTTATTGATAGAATTGAAGGTTTTGAGGTTGTTGGATCTGCTCACACAGGCGTCGAAGCGAAAGACTGGATTTCGGCATTGAAACCAGACCTGATCCTCCTTGATGTCTATTTACCTGACATGATGGGAACAGAACTTTTGTCATACATACAAAGAGAGAGTCCGGATTCAGATATTATTTTTATAACAGCAGCATCTGAAGTTCACGTTGTAAAACAAGCTTTTCGAGGTGGCGTTTTCGACTATATATTGAAACCTCTTACGTTCGATCGTTTTCGAGAAAGTTTGTTCTCCTATAAAGAAAAAAGAATCACTCTTTCAAGCTCTGGCCATTTAGAAGAAGAGTCGATACACCTGTTATGGAACCAACAAAAAACCGTTCTCCCTTCTGAAAATATATTTACACCAAAAGGAATCGACCCAAAAACAATGGAAAAGGTACTTTTCCACTTAAGTGAGCAAACGAGCGGCATAACTGCTGAAAAGTTTGGTGTGATAAGCGGACTGAGTAGAAGTTCTTCCAGACGATATTTGGAGTACTTAGTTTCAGAAAACCAAGCATCAGCGGAATTAATCTATGGCACAATTGGTCGACCCGAAAGACGATACTTCCCAAAAACCTCGTGAACAATATGAACAAAATGGATAGAATGCATTTTATTCCACTTATGACCCAAAACATTGAATTGCATAAAAGTTCTGATAAATTGATGACAGCGCTATGAAAGCGCTGTCTTTTCTATTTCATTCGAGGGGGAAATGATTTATGTGGAAAAAATTATCGACAGTGGCACTTGCCAGTTCTTTGGTATTGAGCTTAGCAGCATGTTCTTCAGAAGGAAATGAAAGCGCTTCATCGAACTATCCTGAAAAAAGCATTACGATTGTAGCACCTTCTGGAGCTGGTGGCGGATGGGATTTAACGGCTCGCTCTATTGCTAAAACAATGAGTGATACAAAATTAGTTGATGAATCTATCATGGTTGAAAATAAACCTGGTGGCGGCGGAGCTGTTTATATGGCAGAGTTTGCAACGAAGGAAGTCAAAAATGATTACGTACTAATGGTGAAATCACCGCCGATTTTAATAAATAACAATAAAGCTGAAGGCAACAGTCCTTACGGATACAAAGATACGAAACCTCTTGCTCAATTGACACGTGACTATGGAGCTATCGTTGTTCAAGCGGACTCAGAATTCAAAACATTAAAAGATGTTTTAGATGCAATTAAAGCGGATGCAACGAAGGTAACATTAGCTGGTGGATCAGCACCTGGATCAATGGATCATTTAGTTGGGATTTTGCCTGCCTATGAATATGGAATTGATCCAAAATCTGTTAAGTACGTTTCTTATGATGGTGGCGGTGAAGCAATTGCTGCTCTACTAGGAAACAACGCGGACGTTATTGCAACTGATGCTTCAACAATCGCTGAATATGTGAAGTCCGGAGATGTTCGTGTTTTAGCAGTTAGTTCAGCTGATCGTTTAGAAGGTGAATTAAGTGAAGTGCCAACATTCAAAGAAGAAGGTATCGATGCAGAATTCACAATTTGGCGCGGACTATTCGGTCCTAAAGACATGTCTGATAAAGCATTTGAATTTTGGACGAATAAGTTAGATGAATTAGTAGAGACAGATGAATGGAAAGCAGAACTTGAGAGAAATGGTTGGCAAAGTGAGTATCGTAACGCTGAAGACTTTACAACTTATTTAGAAGATCAAGACAAAGTTATCGTTGAATTATTAACAGCATTAGATATGCAAAAATAATTCAAAAAGCTTTAAGGGCAATTCTCACACACTACTGGCGGTTGAAGAAACGAATCGTCAAGTTGGATTTTCAAGTGAAAATGAGACTCGCGCTTGAAGCTAAACAATTCTATAACGGTGGCTCAAGTGGCCACCGTTTTCCTTAGGAGGTGAAGAATAATGAGTAAAACGTTCGATCGAATTGCGGGTATCGTCTTTTTACTGATTGGTCTTTTATTTGTGATTGAAAGTCGCTCAATCTCACAAAGTGCTTACGGTTCTTCAGTTGGACCTAATATTTTTCCAATGGCTCTTGGAATTATCCTACTTTTGTTAAGTATTAAGTTACTCTTTGAAACGATGAAATACGAACATGTGGAATCTTCTAAAGAACCTCTCCAATATATGAAATTCCTAATTATTTTTATTAGCGCAGTTGTATATGCAGCTGTTTTGGAACCACTTGGTTATGTTATATCTACATTCATTTTTTTATTGGTTTCATTCCAAACGATGGAACGTGGGAAATGGATTAGCACGATTCTCATCGCTAGTTTCTTTTCTATTGGTGTGTATTACTTTTTTGCAGAGTTTCTTGGTGGATCATTGCCTGGATTCCCAGAGTTTTAAAGTGAAAGGAGTTTTGGTATGACTACGTTAGATTTTCTATTTAATGGGTTTGCAGTCGCTTTTCAATGGCAGAATATACTATTTGCTTTTGTTGGGGTATTAATTGGAACAGCAGTCGGTGTCTTGCCAGGGATTGGTCCAATGAGTGGGGTAGCTCTCTTAATTCCTGTTACAGCAACACTCACTTCAGGTATGCCTACAGAAGCTGCTGCTGCAAGTTCAATTATTTTACTTGCAGGTGTTTATTATGGAGCAATGTATGGAGGTTCCACAACCTCAATACTATTAAATACTCCTGGTGAATCATCTTCTGTTGTTACTACGCTTGATGGTTATCAAATGGCTAGACAAGGCCGGGCAGGTGCGGCTCTGTCCATTGCTGCTATCGGTTCTTTTGTAGCAGGTATCATTTCATTAATAGGATTGGTGTTATTAGCAGAACCGTTGTCAAATGTGGCACTTAAATTTGGACCTGCTGAATATTTTTCATTGATGCTCCTAGGACTAGCAGCCGTTAGTGGGTTAGCTGGAAAATCAATAACCAAGGCGTTAATCATGACGGTTTTCGGTTTGTTACTTGCCACTATTGGAATTGATGCTGTTTCAGGAATTGCTCGTTTTACATATGATTTACCAATTCTGTATTCAGGACTTGAATTTTTAACAATCGCCGTTGGTTTATTTGCATTGGGTGAGGTTTTTAAAACAATCATTGAACGTGATAAAGAAGATGGTGCCATTGCTAAAATCGAACGTGTTCTACCTACTAAACAAGATTTAAAAGATAGTGCAAAACCAATTGTTCGTGGTTCATTACTCGGATTCTTCATAGGCGTTTTACCAGGAGCTGGTGCAACTTTAGCCTCCTTCTTCTCATATATTGCAGAGAAGAAGTTTAGTAAACATCCCGAAAAATTTGGTACAGGCGTAATCGAAGGTGTAGCTGGACCCGAATCAGCAAATAATGCCGCTTCAGGAGGAGCAATGATTCCATTGTTAACTTTAGGAATTCCCGGTTCAGGAACGACGGCTATTCTGATGGGTGCACTAATCATGTATAACATCCAGCCAGGACCATTGTTATTTGAAGATCATCCCGAAGTAGCTTGGGGTTTAATCGCCAGTATGTTTATTGGAAACTTAATGTTATTGGTCTTAAACATGCCACTTGTGAAAGTTTTTGCAAAAATAATACAGACACCTAAGAAATATCTATTACCTATAATTGTTGCGATTTCTTTCTTTGGCGTATATGCCGTTCAGTATACAACATTCGATTTGTACTTATTACTTGCTTGTGGTGTATTTGGTTATTTATTAGCTAAAAACGATTATCCCTTAGCCCCTCTTGTATTGGCTCTTGTTTTAGGGCCAATGATTGAAAACAATATGCGTCGAGCTTTAACCATTTCGAATGGAGACTTCTCTATTTTCGTTATGAAACCAATGTCACTTGTATTTATCCTAGCGGCGGTTGCTTGGTTAATTATCCCGCTTATTTTAAAACTTAAAGGTCGAAATGTTGTTATTAATGATGAAGAATAATCAAGAAAAGAGACTGTCCCAAAAGTGTTAAACACTCAAAGACAGTTTCTTTTTTTAATGAAGGAATCTGATCAATGTGATAAAATTCAAACAGAAAAACAGGTAGCGAAAAACGACTCGTTTTTCACAACCTGTTTTATTTAAAGACTTTTATGCACAACCACTTAAACATTATTTAGTTTTTAAGCTTTCTGGTAATTCAAATCCCACGTATACCCATACTTGTCCATTACTTTTGCGTATTTTGCTCCCCAAAATGTATCTTGAAGCTCCATCGTTGCACTTCCATCAGAGAGTAATTCGTCATACAACCGTTTTATTTCCTCTTCCGTTTCACACTCAATCATTAGAGCTACATTGGTAGACCCTGCGTCACCTGGAGTATGAGAATCAGCTAGCATTAGATTGAAGCTTCCGTTCGATAAATGACAATGCAATATTAAGTCATTTGCTTCAGGAGGCGTTGGAAAATCCCCATCACTATACTTCATCATGCCTTCATTTTTCAAATCAAAAATACGTTCATAGTAAGTCACGGCTTCCTTAGCATTTCCGTAAAACGTTAAATAAGGCGTAATTGGTTTCATTGAAGAACATCCCTTTCGTCAATTATTAAATCATACGTATATATGATTCGATAACTTGTTTTGAAAAGCCTTCTAATATTTGAAATTTTGATGCAATTTTATAAGTCGTCAAAGCCATTATCCTGCACATTTATTTTTACGTATTGCCTCGATTTCTGTTCGAAGAAATCTGTCTTTCCTAAATCAACTTCCTCGTATGCTTTAATCCATTTCAATGGATTTTTTCGATATGCAGGAAAAGGACGTTCACTCTCTAGTTGTGCACAACGTACATTTGCGTAAAAGTAAATATAGGATTCTACGTCCTCCACATCAAGTCCATCGATTTGATCCCCAATGACTTCTCGAGCCCATTCGATTTCAAGTTCAGCTGCTTCTTTAAATATTCTTTCTACATCTTTCTTTCTCTCCAAAGTATTCATTTCTGGATATTCCTCTAATAATTCCAAATAGATTTTCACAAATAAATCAACGTGAATTTGCTCATCACGATTAATGTAATTAATCATCGTACTTGTGCCCACCATCTTCTGGTGACGCGCCAAATGATAGAAGAAGGCAAACCCTGAGTAAAAGAACAGTCCTTCAAGAACAACGTCATAAACAATTGCTGTTAATAAAGAATCGACATCCGGTTGATTGGTGAATTCTTCATACCCCTTCATAACGAAATCATTCCGCTTCTGTAAAACTGGCTCCGTACGCCAAAAGTCGAATACACGATCTTGCTCAGCTTTCGCCACAAGACTAGACAATACATAGGAATATGAATGATTATGAATCACTTCTTGTTGAGCTAAAATAATCATCAACGCATTTAAGCTAGAATCCGTTAAATAATTCGCCACTTTACCTGCAAAATCTGTTTGTATGCTATCGAGTAGAGCGAGTAAGCCTATTATTTTCAAAAACGCTTCTCTTTCCTCAGTCTTTAGTAGTGAAAATTGTTTTACATCGTTTCCCATATTGATTTCAAAAGGGGTCCAGAAATTCCCCAACATGCGCTTGTACTTTGGGTATGCCCAATTGAAACGAACATCATCCCAGTTTAATACATTAGAGGAGGATCCATTCACGATACCTGTCGACCGATTGGGTGCTTCAATATCCATCAGCTTTCGCTTTATAATAGTTGTCATTACTTTTGCCCTCCTTAGCTTGAACAAGATTCACATTCGAGTAATTCAATTGACGTGGACCGAACATAGTATGTCGTTTTCAATCCACTTTTCCATGCGTCCATATGTAAATCGAGTAATTCTTTTGCTTTGATGGAATTTTGCACATAGAAATTTAAAGAAATTCCCTGGTCAAAATGTCTTTGTCTCGCCGCATTTTGTTTTAACGTCCAATGTTGATCTATAAAATAAGCTGATTTATAAAACCAAGTTGTTTCTTTATTCAAATCAGGAACTGTCACCGGAATTTTGTAATCCTTTTTTTCTTCCGAATAACTTTTTTGAAAGACAGGATCAATGCTAGCTGTGCTACCGGCTAGGATAGACGTCGTTGAGTTAGGTGCAACAGCCATTAAATAACCATTCCTCATACCGTTCATTGCTACTTCGAAGCGCAAATCTCGCCATTTACTCGTCGTGTACCCTCTATTTTCAAAATAGGCACCCGTATGAAAATCAGATCCTTCAAATAAGGGATAAGATCCTTTTTCTTGTGCCAATTTCATGGAAGCTTGAATGGTTAAATAAGCAATTTCTTCATAAAGGACATCTGCTAACTTAACTGCTTCTTCCGACTCCCAACGAATACTGTTAAGTGCTAGTAAATGATGCCAGCCGAATGTCCCTAACCCTATTCCACGATAACGGGCATTTGTTCGCTCTGCTTGAGGTACAGGTATCATGTTTAAATCAATGACATTATCGAGCATACGAACTTGGATTTCGATTAATCTTTCTAACACATTGTCTGGGACAGCCTTACCTAGATTAATAGATGACAAATTACACACCACAAAATCTCCAGGTTTTTTTCTCGTTACAATCACGTCATCTTCAATCGAAATGGATTCAAATACTGTGGCACTCATATTTTGCATAATTTCTGTACATAAGTTACTGCTGTAAATCATTCCTTGATGTTTGTTTGTATTACTTCGATTCACTTCATCTCTGTAAAACATAAACGGCACGCCTGTTTCAAGTTGGCTTTTCATTATTCGCTTCATCAAGTCGATTGCAGGAACGACTTCACGAGAAAGTCTTGTATCCCTTACACATTCTTCATATTTCTTTCTAAATGTTCCCGCCCCTTTTGTTTCATCAAAATAATCTTCAAGAGAATACCCTTTAAGCGTTCGAATTTCATGCGGGTCAAATAAAACCCAATCTTCTCGAGCTTCTACTTTTTCCATAAAAATATCCGGTAAACAAACGCCTGTGAAAATATCATGTGCTCGCATCCGCTCGTCCCCATTGTTCAATTTCAAATCCAGAAACGGCAGGATGTCTTTATGCCAAATATCTAAATATACAGCCATTGCTCCTTGGCGTTGACCTAGCTGATCGACACTTACCGCTGTATTATTAAGTTGCTTAATCCATGGTAATACACCACTTGATGCCCCGATAAATCCACGAATGGATGAGCCCCTGCTTCTTACCTTCCCCATATAAATCCCGATTCCCCCTCCAAATTTTGAAAGAGTCGCCACATCTGTATTGGAATCGTAAATTCCTTGAAGGCTATCATCCACTGTGTCAATAAAACAACTGGATAGTTGTCCATGTGGTTTTCCTGCATTTGAAAGTGTAGGTGTTGCAACAGTCATATATAAGTTACTCATTGCCCAGTAAGCTTCCTTTACCTTTCCAACCCGGTCCTTTTTCTCGGTACGCATTAAAGTCATTGCAATGATCATCCACCGTTCTTGAGGTAGTTCCGCAGGTGAATGATCAAAATTTCTTGCTACATATCGGTCCATTAACGTTTTCAAACCGATGTATGTAAAGAGCTTATCCCTTTCTGCATTAAGACAAATGCCCAGTTCAACAATCTCTTTATTCGAATATGCCTGTAATAATCTTTCATCATATAAACCCTTGTGTGTTAAAAGATTGACGTGCTCATAGAATTGGTTGTAGACGTTCTGCATATCTAAATTTCGCATTTTACCAATCACTTCATATGTGTGGTGCAAATATATTCGCGAAGCAACAAATGTCCAAAACGGCTCTACTTCATCCATTAAACTAAGGGCTTCGAGAACCATTGCCTTTGCCCACTCTCCATCTGTTCCCGTGGGGTTCTTTTTTTCCCATTTCGCATGTGCACGCTCAAGTGGAAGTAATTTTTCAAATCCATACTCCTCATGTAACTGTTCGAATACCTTTTCTTTTACCGAAAATATTTTTTGCAAAAGAACCAAACTCCTCTCACTAAACCCTTAAACACAATAGTAGTAAACGCAGCTTGATTCAAAATGGTGTAAGCTGTGTCTTTTATTAAACTGAAATCCGGAAATCAGTATTAAAAAAGCGATAGCTCAGCCTCTTCGGCTGAGCTATCGCTCAAAATTAAGTAAATGGAATTGAGTCAAAAAAGGTTGAATAAGGTAATGGAATCTGCCTTATAACCAGGCTCGCTTCCACTCCTCAACCCCCGAAGAAAGTGTTGCTTATCCGAAAAAAGGCAGGTCTCCTGGCTCGTGCATCTTCCTCCTGTTACCCTTCCCGTGAATTTTCACAGTGGTTGTGTAACATTTGTCCGCACTTACAGTTGCGGGGACAGCTTCGGCATTGACCGAATTCCCTTTTAAACCATACATGGTACCTTTTTTCGTTTGCATACTATATATTGTGTGTGTTTGTGAATTAAATCTAACATATTGTGTTTATTTCGTAAATAGGCAATTTATCAATTAACCGGAACGGTATTTAATTCAGTTAGAAAATACGTACGATCTCCCTAAGGAGGCAAATTTTTATGGTGTTATATAAACTGCCATTCTATTTTCTACAGTAAAAGACGACCATTTCGGTCGTCTTTTTTTACATGATAATAATGATAAATAGGATAGCTGCTAACACCAAACGATAAATCGCGAATGGAGTTAATTTCACACGCTCGATTAGCTTCAAGAAGAACTTAATTGAAATGAGTGCGAACACAAAAGCACTAATGAATCCAACAATGTAAAAAGATAAGTCATCTGGATTAACATGCTCCCAGTTTTTAAATAAGGATACGAAGCTTGCGCCAAACATGATCGGAACTGCCATAATGAACGTGAAGTCAGCGGCTGTTCTATGACTTAATCCGAACAAGACACCACCAGAAATCGTGGCACCAGAACGTGAAAAGCCTGGCCATAACGATAGACATTGAACAAGTCCAACAGAAAAAGCTTGTTTATATGTTATCTGATCTAATGTTTTTGTTTTAGGATCTTTTGGTCCATACTTATCCGCAAAAATCATTAAAATGGCACCAATAACTAAGCCAACTAGTACTGTTTCTACTGAAAATAAATGTTCATCAATAAAATCTTCAAATAATAACCCAAACACACCTGCAGGAATCAACCCTACTAAAACGTGAGTAAGCTTTAATTGTGAACCTGGTGCTACATCTTTCATTTTATAAAGACCAACTAAACTGAATAAACGCTTCCAAAAGACAACAACTACAGCCATAATCGATCCAAGTTGAATCACAATTTTGAATGTATTCGCTGAATATTTCCCTAGGAATTCAGACGTTTGCAACCACATATCATCCACAATAATTAAATGTCCTGTAGAAGATACGGGTGCAAACTCGGTCATTCCTTCAACAAAACCTAATATTAACGCTTTTAGTAATTCTAATAATTCCATAATATCTCCTTATGCTCTTCTTTTTCTAAATTGCATATACCACCAAATGACTGCCAATCCAACGATCACAATCAGTACATACACAATATTTGAATACACATCCATAACGCCTACAATGGACTCCCAGTTATCCCCTACCGCTGCTCCAACTGAAACTAAAATCGTGTTCCAAATCAGTGTACCAACCGTTGTGAACAACAAAAATAAACCAAACTTCATATTGGACATCCCTGCAGGTATCGAAATCAAGCTTCGAATTAATGGGATCAGTCGGCAAAATAACACTGTCCAAATTCCATACTTGTCAAACCATGAATCAGCCTTATGTATATCTGCTTTCGTTAAACGTAAGACTTTACCCCAACGATCCACAATTTTCTCAAGCCTTTTAACGTCCAATTGCAAACCAATCCAGTAAAGAATAATTGCCCCTGCGACAGATCCAGCTGTTGAAACTAAAATCACACCAAGTGGCGTCATCGCTGACTGGGTGGTCATATAGCCACCAAATGTCAAAATGACCTCTGAAGGAATGGGTGGGAATATATTTTCTAACATGATCAATAAAAATATGCCAATATAGCCGTACTGGCTCATGATATCCGTAATCCAGTTTTCCATGTCGAGCCTCCAACTACTACCTAGTTTTTCTTCTTACTTATCGTAACAAGTTTATGTCGCTTTTCATACCGTTTCTTTAGGAGCAAATTTAACGGTAATAGACCAAATCTCTGACCGAGAACCTAAACGAACAGGCGGCCCCCAAAATCCGAAACCTGAAGAAACAAAAGCATGCATCAAACCTTTATGTATATACCCATAATCCAATTCAAACAAACGACGGGTAAATAAATGATTTGGCCACATTTGCCCTAGATGAGTGTGACCGGAGACATGAACGTCTACACCCAACTCAGAAGGTATCTTCAAATTCAGTGGTGTATGGTCCATAACGAACCAAGGATACCTCGCATTCTCAGGCGATAACTCCTCCAACGATTTTCGCTTTCGATTGGTTACATCTTCTCTTCCTGTTACATAGAACGCATCTTCCACACAAATGGTTTCATCTAATAGCATCTGCACGCCAGCGTCTTTCATTTCTTCGACTAATAAAGGAATCTTGCGTCCATAGTATTCATGATTTCCAACTACCCCATAAATACCATATGTCGATTTGAGCTGTCTCATCACACTCGACATGCCATCTTTCACAAACCAAATGGGATCATCATCTACTAAGTCTCCAGCTAATAAGACGAGGTCCGGTTTTTCTTTATTAGCCAAATTCACGAAACGCTGTAAATGCTTTTTGTTGGACAATATACCTAAATGAAAATCAGAAGCCATAATCAGTTTTATATCATTTAAATCAGTAGCCGACTTTGTTAGTTGGATTGTTTGATGACGTACAACAGGTGAAAATGCATAGTAAGAGCCAGCGACGAATATCAGTAAGAAAATCGCAGCCACGACATTTCCAACCATAAATAATGTTTGTTCAGACGGACTAAATACATACATAATTGTGGCAAGTGGGAAAAGAATCAACCCGTATTGCATCACAATAAACCAATAGGAACCGAGTATTGTAAACACTTTAAGTGAATGACTCACTCGACCAATCATATAGCCGAATGAAATCCCAACCCAAATGACTGCAAAAAGGAGCGGATGAATGGACACACCCCATGTTTGCAACCAATTAAATGTAGATAAACCAAAATAAAACACGATGAGTCCATAAATTATAACGATTGAAGTACCAATACTTATGCGTTTCATACGTTTACAGCACCTTAACATCACGAGATCGATCATATCGAATCGTAAATGCCACCTTTTCTTCTGATTTTGCATCAACTGGCACCGTCAGCTGAATGTCTCCGTTTTTTCGTACCCATTCATGTGTAGATTTCACGACTTTATAAATTCCATAACTTGTACTGTGATTAATCAGTAGATCTATCGCTTCCTCTTTTTGGTTGCGCACCTCGTATTCGACTTCTTCAAAAACATATACGCCATTTTTGTATTCATCCACAATGTCGCTTTCAACCGTAATATCAAAAGCTTCACCCGATTGAATCCGCACCAATTCATTTACAGCGGTATGTGAAATCGTATCTTCTCCTATAAATTCCGTAGATCCATCTATTGGATTCTCTTTATATAATTTGAATCGACCTTGCGGAAGTGGCACGCCAAGACCATTTTCTTCTTTATTCAAAAATGTAAAGTAAATCGTTGGATGTAATTGATAAGAATTGACTTCATAAATGATTTTCGACTCAATTTGTGGCGCTGTAAACAATTCAACTTGTTTTTGTTGGCGATCCTTCACCGTTACTTTTTCCGGAATGGTATATAAATGAAAATCTGCGAACGCTTGATGTTCGGCTTGCATGGTCATCTGTTCCGTTACAGCAAACCTCATTTGATCACGACGATATTCATCCGCGCGATTAACCGTACCAGCCATCAGTTTTAACGTCGCATCTGTATACGTCATGCCGGAATTGTTGGTTAACGTGACCCAAGCTGTTAAATCAAAATCATGTTCACGAATTTGTGCCACGTAATCGACGTCCCAGCTTAGACCACCTGTTAAATAAGTAACGCGTGTATCTTCCGCCGTTTTTTCTCTTATGCGCCAAACGAGTGTGGGCTTAAGGATAAGACCATCCGGCAACTCAGGTAACCGAAGTTCTCCTTCCGCATCGATAATAATTTCATGTGTTAAGAGATCTTCCAAAATCAGTCCATTTTGAGCGCTAATGAGTAAATAGGATTTTTCTTCACCCGTTTTTTTATTGACGAGCTTAATTTCTTTTCCGATATATTTTTCTAATAACTTAAACTTATCAACCAAATCAAATTCATAGTTTAGTTCCGCGACCAATAATCCTTTTACTTGAAGTGAATTTGTTTCAATTTGCTGTGGGACATCGAGATAATAAACCAACTGATCATCAGTCAAAGGTGGAATCATTCGAACCTCTTTGACCATGGCAAATCCATCATTATAGACCGTAAGTGATAAGTCTTTTGTTAAACTTCCAGGCATCATCGTTGGCAATGGTCGTTCCTCCTCAGCGTTTTTGGAAAGTATACCATGATATGCGCTAAAGCTCATGGCAATACGTGGTGTGATTGGTTGTGTCCGTGTGTAGTATCGGCTAATTTTAGAGGTTTAATGGTTAACTGGTCTCTTAGTGAAGTTTACTTAGTAAAAATACTCTGAAAAAGCGTGTAGTTAAACCGAAGAATT
Organism: Paenisporosarcina sp.; assembly: GCF_057785155.1. NCBI lineage: Bacteria > Bacillati > Bacillota > Bacilli > Caryophanales > Caryophanaceae > Paenisporosarcina > Paenisporosarcina sp. The sequence continues at coordinate 27,167 of NZ_JBYNRN010000033.1, read as the reverse complement.
CATTTATCAATCAGATTAGAACATTTATCAATCAAAATAGAGATTTACCAATCAAATTAGCGATTTATCAATCAAAATGCCACATTTATCAATTAAACTCGTCTCACAGGCAAGTTAACCTACTGAAACAAATGGTTCTCTCTTACAAAAAAACCATTGAATGGTTTGGTTTTCGCTTCGCTTCTGTTTGAAAGAGAATCGTTTCAACAAAGAGTCTCCTCGTCTTATAAAACAACTTTTGACAAAAGACAGTGATTTATCGGTCCAACATGTTCTCACAGTGAAGCTAACTTCGTGAGACTGCTTCAGCAACACGGACAGCAAGTACGAAGAATTCATTTATCAATCAAATTAGATGATTTATCAATCAAACTGAAGATTTATCAATCAAACTGGCACATTTATCAATCAAACATGTCTCACAGGCAAGTTAACTAATTGAAACTCCCCATCCTTACAATCAAAAATAGCCGCTCCATGTAGAAGCAGCCACCTTTTTATAATCCCATTTTCTTTGCGACAATGACTTTCATGATTTCGTTGCTGCCTGCATAAATCGAGGCAACTGGAATATCACGATATCTCCTCGCGATTTTGTATTCTTCCATATATCCATAACCGCCATGAAGTTGCAGGCATTCGCCCGAAATTTTCTTCGCGGTCTCCGTTAGCCAATATTTCGCCATGGACACTTTCGATACGATATCTTTTCCAGCCATATGATCTTCGATTAATGACTCCAAGAATGAATGGCCAAGTTCGATCTCAGTCGCCATTTCAACCAACTTGAATTGTGTATTTTGGAATGAACCAATAGGCTTGCCAAATGCTTTACGCGACTTGACATAGTCAAGCGTCATTTCCACCATATCTTCTGAAGCGATTTGTGCTGAAATCGCAACCATTAGTCGCTCTTGTTGAAGTTTCTCCATTAAATACGAAAAGCCTTGCCCCTCTTCGCCAAGAAGATTTTCAACAGGTACTCGACAATCCTCAAAATACAGTTCAGCCGTATCTTGTGCGTGCATGCCTACTTTATTTAACTTGCGACCTCGCGTAAATCCTGGTATTCCTTCTTCAATCACCAGTAGACTGATTCCGCGATGCCTTGGTTCGATTTTCGTATCCGTCTTCACCGCTACAACAACCAAATCAGCGTTGATGCCATTTGTAATAAACGTCTTTGATCCGTTCACGATATAGGAATCTCCATCACGTACAGCAGTCGTTTGAATTGCAGCTAAATCAGATCCCGCTCCAGGTTCAGTCATCGCAATTGCCGTTATATGCTCACCCGTGACACATCCAGGTAGCCAGCGTGATTTCTGTTCATCTGAACCATACGCTTCTATATAAGGGACAACAATATCGTTATGCAGTCCAACACCTGTCAGACTCGCGCCAACACGTTCCATTTCCTCCCCAATAATAACCGCATAGCGAAAATCAACTTCTAATCCACCATAGGCTTCGTCGACTTGAGGACATAGGTAACCCATTTCACCTAATTTACGCCAAAACGTCTTTGGAATTAAACGATCCTCTTCCCATTGCTCGAAATGAGGAATGGCTTCTTTCTCCATAAATTTGCGAAGAGATTTACGAAACATCACATGCTCATCGGTTTCAAATCGATATTTACCCATTTAACTTCCTCCTCATTTCGGTTGCATGCGAATGGCACCGTCTAGTCGAATCACTTCTCCGTTTAATAAAGGATTTGTTAATATGCTTTCAACTAACTGAGCATACTCGCTTGGTTTGCCCAGTCGATTTGGAAAGGGAACTGTTCGTGCTAACGATTCTTTTGCTTCTTCTGGTAATCCTGCAAATAAAGGCGTTTCAACGAGTCCAGGCGCGATAGACATAACGCGAATTCCATCTCGTGCAAACTCACGTGCAATTGGTAATGTCATCCCCACCACACCTGCTTTTGAAGCACTATATGCCGCTTGACCAATCTGTCCTTCAAACGCTGCAACCGAAGCAGTGTTTATTATAACGCCACGTTCACCTTCTTCATTTGGTGAATTTTGTTGCATCGCATGCGCAGCAACTCGTAAAACATTAAATGTGCCAATCAGGTTCACTTGAATGATTTGTTCAAAGCGACTTAAATCCATTGGTCCTTTTTGAGAAATGACTTTCCCAGGTGTCGCAATCCCTGCACAATTCACCAAAGAATGTATGGCCCCAAAATGTTTGACAACTACTTCAACATTTTTTACAACTTGTTCCGCATCCGTGACATTTGTTTGTAAATAAACGACGTTTTCTTCTCCTAATTCATTAACTAAAGCAAGCCCACGTTCTTCATTCAAATCAAAAATAGCGACTTTCCCACCATTTGCAACTAAATGACGCGTCGTTGCTTCACCTAAACCAGAAGCACCGCCAGTTACTATTGAAATCATATCTTGTATCTTCATTCATTACCCTCCGCGTCAGTTAACCTTTCAATGATTGTTGCATTGGCCATGCCCATTCCTTCACATATTGAAAGCAATCCGTAACGACCGTTCGTGCGATCTAATTCGTTTAATAAAGAAACGAGCAGCTTTGTTCCAGTTGCACCAAGGGGATGACCAAGAGCAATGGCCCCACCATTTGGATTAAGTTTTTCTGGGTCAGCACCGATTTCTTTTAACCACGCAAGTGGTACAGGTGCGAATGCTTCATTTACCTCATAAGAATCCATGTCTTCAATCGTCATATTGGCTTTTGCTAAAACTTTTTGAGTAGCAGCAATTGGACCAGTTAACATTAAGGTTGGATCTGAACCGATTACCGAACGTGCAACGATTCGTGCACGGGGCTTCAATCCTAGCTCATCCGCTTTTTCACGAGACATTAAAAGTACAGCAGAAGCTCCATCACTCATCTGACTCGCATTCCCTGCTGTAATTCGCCCATTAGGATCAAAAACAGTTTTCAGTCCTGCAAGTACTTCCATTGTCGTTCCTGGTCGAGGACCTTCATCGACAGAGAAAGTCTTTAACGACCCATCTTCTTGCTCAACTTCAAGTGAGACGATTTCTTTTTCAAAATGTCCTGACTGAATAGCTTTTTGTGCGCGTTCATGACTTTGCACAGAAAAGGCATCTAACTCTTCGCGCGATAAATTCCACTTCTCCGCTATACGTTCAGCTGATAATCCTTGATTAATAATTTCATAAGACTTCGTCAGTTTTGGACTTGGCTTATAATCACCCATGTTTGAAAACATAGGCACGCGTGTCATACTCTCTACTCCCCCCGCAATGACTATCTCCATATCACCTGAAGCAATTGCTTGGGCTGCAAAGTGGACGGCCTGTTGACTCGACCCACACTGACGATCAATCGTGACGCCAGGAACGTAAGAAGGGAACCCTGCAATAAGTGCAGCGGTTCGTGCGATATTTCCACCTTGTTCACTCACTTGGGATACACACCCTAATATAACGTCTTCCACAAGGCTTTTATCGACGCCGGCTTTATGAACAAGCTTATCTAAAACCATTGCTGCTAAATCGTCCGCTCTCGTATGCGAAAGGCTCCCCTTTCTTCTTGCAACTGCTGATCGAACACCTTCTATAATCACGACTTCTCTCATCGGAACACCTCTTTAATTTCAAAATTGAATGAATATTCACTCACTATCATTCTACCGAAAAATTGGAAGACTTTCTACCACTATCTTAGAAGGAACTACACCTCAAGTCTTAGATGAAAATGCATTCCAAGCCCGTTTGGTAAAAACGCTAGCGTTGGTACGATAAGGGTACAAATTGAAAGGGGAAACAAACACATGAAAAAATTTGGATTAATTGTACTCGGAACAATCGCGGGGATTATCACACTTGCTAGTCTAGGCTCCTTACTAGGTCTTGCATTATCAGCATTACTTGTCTTTGCAGGTATGCACTTTTATTTAAAAGGAGAATCAAAGCTATCTAAGTTTTTCTGGATTGCAGTTGGGATTGTAGGTTTATTAACCGCAGTAGCAAATGTACCTGGTTTCTTCGGAATTTTAGCCATTTTGGCATTATGGTACGTCATTCGCGAATGGAAACAACAGCCAATGACTTTAACAAGCACACCTTACTCAGCTGACCCATTTACAAACTTTGAAAAACAATGGGATGAACTTACCAAATAGGAGGAACTACACATGACAACATTATGGAAACGATTCAAATACGCATTCGAAGCAGACTTGCACAACGTATTCGATAAGAAAGAACAACAAAACCCAATCGCCATGTTAAATCAATATATTCGGGAAGCGGAAAAACAAACCGCTCAAACGGGCAAATGGATTGAACGCCAAGCGCAATTAAAGCTTCAATTGGAGAAAGAACTCCAAGAAGCTCAAAGTATGCTTGAAAAACGCACCAAACAAGCTGAACTAGCTCGTCAAACAAATCAACAAGAATTAATCGCATTTGCAGAGCAAGAAGTTCAAGCTTATGAAAACCGGGCGAATACTTTACAAACGAGTATTACCCGCACGATTGAAGAGTTGTTTGGATTGGAACGAAAATACGAAGAAATGAAACACAAAGTGAAGGACATGAAAGTTCGTCAGCTACAGTTAATGGGCAAAGAAAATGTCACACGTGCTCACCATCAAATGGACCGTGTCTTACAACCTGAATCTTCTAAGCATGCCGAAAAGCGCTTGATCACCTTTGATGATATGGAGCATTTCATTAACCGACTTGGCAATAAAATCGAAAAAGATCATGAAGTTTCTACGATGGAACGTCGTTTAGAACAACTGACGGATGACGCTCAAAAAAATGAACACGCCAAACAAGAAATTGTGTAAACTTAGCTTAGACGGAGAAGGCACTCGTCTTCTCCTTTTCTTTATCATTACCTGATTCGAAAAAGGAGGAATAAGGATGCAAAAAATTTCAACGGATCGCATAACTTTTTGGTTACTTGCGGCGTTCCTAGTTGTTTTTGTGGAAGCGATGTTTTTCCATAACGGCAGCGTATTATTCGTTCTTTTTGGGATCGGGTTAATTTACTTCAGCCTTAGAAAACGAAGTCGTCTCATGTTTTGGGGCGGGATTTTTTGTTTAGGTATCTCCATTCTTTCCATGTGGAGTTTACGCTTATTAATTGCTTCAGCAATTGTTTATATTTTAGTCCGTTTGTGGAAAGGTGACGAAACACATCAAGTTATTGAACCTTTTCTTGGTGATGAGCTAGAATCGTCTAATGCCATCATTCAAAATAAATTATTCTCTGTTCAAAGTACTCCCTTCCAAGCATATGAATGGAAAGATGTTCATGTTCAAGGCATCTACGGGCACCTTACAATTGACGTAACTCAAACCGTATTACCAAAAGATGTCTCCCTAATTTCTGTTCGACATGGCATTGGAAAAATTAGAATTGTCGTTCCATACGAAGTCCCTGTTCGCATTCATTACTCAACATTACTTGGGGATGCTCGATTGTTTGGCGGTCAAAAAAAGCGATTATGGAATCAATCCATCACATGTAAAAATGGGTATGACGAAACGCAAACTGCTTCAACTGCGGAACTGTTAATTTCCGTATCGACTTGGCTTGGAGATGTTGAGGTGATTCGTAAATGAACGGATGGATTAGTCGCGTATTCACGGTTTCCTTTCTACTTTCAGCTGGCGTGTTTGCCTTACTGTTTTCACTTTGGGGATGGCCGACAGTTGAAAAGTGGGATCTTCTTTGGAAGATACAAGATGATAATTTACCGTTCGGCGTCTGGATTTTGGTGGGGATTATCGGCATCAGCTTCTTTATTTCCACATCGACAACTTTACAGATTAGTAAAAAGGAACGGATTGTTGAGCGATATTTACGTCATTCAATCGAATCCGAGAAACAATTAAGTAAAGGCAATTTACCGAATGTGCATGCTAAATTGAATAAAACAATGAGTGACGTGTTTCAATTAATTTCTACACAAAAACGCAGTCTACAAAGGCTTACTGATGAACGTGCGGAAGGTGAAGATAAGCGCATTCAAGAACGCGTTATACAAGAAAGACAACGCTTAGCTAGAGAATTGCATGATTCAGTCTCACAACAATTGTTTGCGGCTTCTATGTTACTTTCTGCCATGACTGAGCAGCAGGAAGATGAAACTGAAGTTTCTAAACCTTTGATGCAAGCTGAAAAGATGGTTCAACAAGCCCAATTAGAAATGAGAGCACTGTTGCTTCATTTGCGACCAGCTGCTTTACATAACAAATCTTTGGCACAAGGGCTAGAAGAGTTACTCATTGAACTGCAACAAAAAGTCCATTTCTCGATTCAATTTCGTTTAGAAGATATTGCTTTATCAAAAGGTGCGGAAGATCATTTATTCCGAATTGCACAGGAAACACTCTCCAATACACTGCGTCATGCAAATGCAACAGAAGTGGAAATCTTATTCGTCGAAAGAGACGGTTTAGCTATTTTCCGCGTTCAAGATAATGGGGTAGGATTCAGGAATGAAGATGGCAAAGCAGGTTCATATGGTCTTCAACATATTGAGGAGAGAGCCATTGAAATGGGTGGATCCAGTAAGGTCGTTTCCGTTCCATCTCAAGGAACGATTATTGAAGTGAAAGTACCTGTTGAAAAAGAGGGTGAAGTAAAGTGATACGAATCGTATTAGTAGATGATCATGAAATGGTGCGAATTGGTGTTTCTGCTTACTTACAAGCACAAGCAGATATGGAAGTGGTTGGTGAAGCGACGAACGGTCAAGAAGCAGTTGATGTCGTTTTATCTTTAAGACCTGATGTGGTGTTAATGGATATGGTCATGCCTATTATGAACGGTGCAGAAGCGACGAAAGCAATTATTCAGCATTGGCCGGAAGCGAAAATCATGATTGTCACAAGCTTTCTTGATGATGACAAAGTATACCCTGCTCTTGAAGCGGGCGCTGTTAGCTATGTCATGAAAACGTCCAAAGCCAAACAAATTGCAGACGCAGTAAGAGAAACCATGAATGGTCAAGCAGTATTGGAACCCGAAGTCACCAACAAAATGATGAAACGGATGAGAACGGGCAATGAACGTCCCCTACATGAAGAATTAACAGAGCGTGAAAATGAAATTCTGCTATTAATTGCAAAAGGTCGCAGCAATCAAGAAATTGCGGATGAGTTATTTATCGCGATTAAAACGGTTAAAACACACGTCAGCAATATTCTTTCTAAGCTCGATGTACAGGATCGTACACAAGCTGTTGTGTATGCTTTTCAACAAGGGATTGTTCCGAAGAGTTAACTGGTTCTTGTGGTGTGCTGCGTTTACTCGTCACTTTTGACGGTTTACCCGTCAACTTTGGTACTTATCTCGTCACTTTTTAGTATTTACTCGTCAACTTTAGCATTTTACTCGTCAAAACGGTCTCAATCCCAAGTAATCTTGGAGTTGAGACCGTTTTTTAATAGACGTTATGTTTACTCATGGCCGAAATGATACCCGAGTGAATACCTTCATGCCAGACTGCAAATTGCATAAGTGCTGCAACTGTTGCCATCTCGTGTAAATTTCCAATCTTCATAGGTTCAGGTAACGATTGATTCAACTTTCCTTCTAACACAGCTTTTATGCGTTCGGGTTGTTCTGCGAGTGCAGTTAGCAACTCCTCATTAGATGGAGGTTCCACTGTCCAGTCAGCTGGCTTCGTTCCCGGAGCAAATAATGTCATCCATTCGGCGTGATCGGGTTCGTACTCAGGTAACGCTCTTTGGACCAACGTTTCCATGGAGACAAAAATATGTCCAACATTCCAGCGAATTGTATTATGAAATCCTTCAGGTTGAATATCCCATTGTTCTTCTTTCACTGCTTTCAATTTACCTTGTGTGTAAATACGTGCAAAATTCATTTGACCTACTACTTCCATATCCTCACACCTCGTTGATTCAGTATGTTTTAAGCGTATATGAATTTATTAAATTAAGAAACAGAAAAATCAAAAAAAAACAGCAACCCCTTACCGAAAAGGAGTTGCTGTTTCCATCTTTCACGAAAACTTATGGACGGAAAGGATCGTCTTTAGGTTTCGTGTTGTTCCAACTATCATGAGCATCCTTATTAAAAGTTGAACCCTCATTTGGAGGAGTTTGATCATATGGATGTTCTTCATCTAAAGTTGGCGTATTAAATCCTTCTTCAATTGGATTAATTGGTGCTGCATTTTGAACTTCATCTACATGTGGTGTAATACCATATAAACTTTGTTCTTTTTTCGATGCATCATTAAACGTTTCTTTCATTGACTCTTTAATTGATTCTTTTTCAGCTTTATAGTTTTCTTTCGAAACTTCTGCATCTTGTAAACTCTTCTCCATTTTTGTTAAATAGCGAGATGCATGTTCACGTCCACCAAGACCAAATGCAAGGCCAAACGCGAGAGCAACTCCACCTAAGATTAAAATGAAGGCTGAGTTAATAATTGAAGCAGCAATTCCTAATTGATCTAATGCCATAAAGAATGCGAATGCTAGAATCGCATATTTTGCTACGTAACGTAGTACATGTGGTGAACCAGATGAATGACTCATTACGCTTCCAACTAATTGCTCAGCTAAGTTAGCTAACCAGAATCCAACAGCTAGAATAATAATTGCTGCAAGAACTGATGGCAAGTAAGCAAAAATACCAGTTGCTAAAGTTACCATAAACTCAAGTTCTAGTAATTGTAGCGCTTCTACTACGAATAATAGAATGATTACAACTTGAACGACAGTTCCAAGTAATTTTGCAAATGATGGAGCTGTACCAGTTCCAGAATTGAAGCCCATTTTCCCGAAGATTGAGTTTACACCCAATTTTTCAAGCAATGAAACAACAATGTCTTTCACCCATTTAGCAACAACAATACCTACTAATACTAGAACGATTGCAATCGCAATTTTCGGTAACATTGCTAAAATATCATTTAGCATACCAACTGCTGGTTCAGAAATTCCATCTAGATCTAGGATTTCTAAAGCAGTAATAGAAACTGGAATCATAATTAAGATAAACGCGATGATTCCTACAACTTTACTAATGCTTGTCCCTTCAAAGAAAGACGAGATGTTTAAACGATCTGCTAAGCGATCTGCGCCAGCAGATTGTAAGAATTTCTCAAGTAAATTACGAACTAATTTAGCAACCAATAATCCGATAAAGAAGACAATTGCTGCAGATACTAATTTCGGAATGAATGTAAAGAAGCTTTCTAACATACCTTCAAATGGTCCACTTAAGCCATCGATGCCTAATGCATTTAAGATTGCTGGGATAAACAATAAGAAGATTAAATAATATGCAACGTTAGCTGCTGTTTCAGTCCATTTTGCTTGGTCAGCCGGAGTAGGTTCTACACCTGCTTTTCCAGTATATTTGTTTAAATTAAGCTTATTGCCAGCCATTAAAATGACTTTCTTCACGATGGTAGCTAGTACCCACGCAAACAATAGAATTAATCCAGCTTTTAAAATGTTTAAGAATGCGCCAGTTAATCCTGAATACATAGAAACAAATGGTGTTGCCATCGTATTCAAGTTTAAAATATTAAAGAATAGTACAAATGCTAGAATTAAAACGATAAAGAAGACGACTTTACTAATGATTTTTTCAACCGTCCATTTTTCATTTTTATTTCCTAAGCGCTCATTTACACGAGATTTACGTAATACTTTATACGTTAAATTCTCCAAGAACTTTGCTACAAAAAATCCAATTAATAATACCAGTAATGCTAACAATAGTTCTGGTAAAAACGAGAGCGTATCTCGCCAATACAAACGATCATACATGCGGTGTCCTCCTTCTAATTTCAAAATAGTTAAATTCTTCGTCCGTATCTATTTACCCTAAGCATTTCTTTTTAAACGCTTCACTTGCTCCTTTTTCTCCATAAATAATTAATACATCATTTTTTTGTAATACTTCCTCCGCAGCTGGATTACTAATCAGTTCTCCATCTCTATGAATCCCTAACACAGTCACCTGCATATCTTGGCGGATAGCTGCTTCTTTCAGTGATTTTCCTACGAAATCACACGCTTGTTCCAATTTCACTTCTTCTAAAGCTTGGTTTTTTTCTTTTGTATGAATCAATAAATTCACCAAATCCGTACTTTCAGGTCTTAAAACAGAGCTTACTAATTCTCTTCCGCCAATTGTAGAAGGATTGACGACCCGACTGGCTCCCGCCCTTAATAGCACTTCTTCTGAACCAGCGTGCTCTACACGTGCTACTACCTCTAAATCTTCATTTAAGGCTTTGGATTTGATTGTAATAAAGACATTATCAGAATCACTTGGTAAGGCAGCTATTAACCCTCGAGCCTTCTCCACATTCGCTTCTTTAAGAATTCCTTCCTCTAATGGACTGCCTATAATACGAAGTGCTCCTTCAGGGAGAACTGCCACCATTTCCTCTTCTGAATCATGAATATAGACAACTAGGACATCCTCTTCTTGAAGTTGTTCAAAAACTTGTTTTCCTACTCGACCTAAACCGCAAACAATTATGTGATTTTCTAAATTTTTTATTGTATGTTCCATTCTTTTATTCCACACCTTTTCTGAAAGTTGATGTTCAATGAAATAAGAAGCCACCGCACCTGTTGCATAGGTCACGACTGCAACACCGAAAGGGATTAATATTAAGGCAAATCGCTTACCAGCTTCTGATTCTGGAACGATATCTCCATATCCAACCGTCATTAAAGAAATAATTGTTAAATAAAATGAGTCAAAAAAAGATAATTCCTCAATTGTCATAAATCCGATTGTGGCAACACTTACTAACACGACTAATCCAATGAGAGCAAATAATATATGTCGAAAACGCACACGTAAATCCATCCATTTTGAAGCCTTCATTCAGTCACCTTCTTTATTTTATTGACTATTTGTATCTACCCGCTTCGAATCCTTTTTAGACAAGTTTCGTCCATGTAAATGGGAGTGATTTAAATGAAAAACTGGGTCATAATATACCCATTCATTAGTATTTTGATTTTATTATGGATTGAACAAGGTATTGAAGTTACGTACATATGGAAGACACTCGCGAAAATCACATTATTCGTTGTGTTTCCGCTTATTTATATAATCCGCATGAATGGAAACATTCTGAATCAACAGCAATTGAAGAAGAATCATTTTGTTCTTCCATTCATTTTAGGATTCTTCACAATGGTGACAATATTTTGCGCCTTTATTCTTTTTCGAGATCATATCGATTTAGCTACCTTGAAAATGGATCTCGAAACAAGAGTAGGCGTTACCGCATCAATATTTCCATTTGTGGCATTATACATCTTGTTCGGCAATTCTTTTTTAGAGGAGTTTTTCTTTAGGGGATGGCTTGTTGATTTATTTCAGAAAACCAAATGGCAGTGGTTTATGCCAAGTTTCTTATTCGCCATTTACCATATCGCTATTTTCTTACCATGGTTTGATTGGCCGATTCTCCTGATTGCTGTCATCGGCCTTTTTATCGGCGGCTTACTCTTCCAATGGCTGAATAAAACAAGTGGCACAATCTATCCCGGTTGGATTGTTCATATCTCTGCAGATATTGGTGTACTTTTAATCGGTTTTTACATGTTTTATTTCAACTGAAATAAATGCTCAGATGACCTTATCTAGACGTTTCTTCAAATTCAATATCAACTAATTCTTCCGTATCAGAATTGAATTCAATTCTTACAAAGACGCCGAATTCCTTTTCACCTTCTTTTAACCAAAGCTTAAAATTTTCAAATGTTGAACCTCCATTGATTTCTCTTCCTTGATGAAGGTAGTCAATAATGTCTGCACTTGGATATTTCAATTTCGTTTCTTTTACAGCGAGTAATCCCCATTTCGCATAAGAAGGCGTTTCGTGTTGTTGTTCTTGAGCTAAAGTTGAAAGCTCGGTGTTAGCAAAATTAAGTCCAATAAAAAACACCGCTAATAATGCCATTCCTAGTAACATAATCGGTTTCCGCATAATTGAATTCATCTCCTTTTAGAAAGGATGAGTCAATCGATTGAAATCATTCCAATTCGAATGAGTTTTTTCGATTTAATCAGCCCTATTTTCTGAATAAAAAAGGGGCTGATCCAAAAATCATATTAAAATGATTTTTGAAACAGCCCCGTCATCATATTACATAGTCTGTACTGATACCGTCACTTTAAATAAATCCCCATCCACTTCAATTTTCATGGATCCACCGTGTAAATCGACAATGGATTGCGATATGGCTAATCCTAATCCTGAACCTTCAGTATGACGAGACGTATCGGCACGTTTAAAGCGTTCAAACAACTCATCCACATTTTCTCCAAGCTCATATTTCGTGACGTTTTTAATGGTAAAATGCGCACAACCATCCAATTCTTTTAATGTGACATACACGCGAGTTCCTGGAAGAGTGTACTTAATCGCGTTCACGATTAAATTATCCAATACGCGCCACCATTTTTGTCCATCAACTAATGCGAAAAGCGCACGGTCAGCTTTAGCAATTCGGAAATCGAGACCAGCTGTTTGAATATCTTCTTCATGCTCGGCTAAGGCTTGCTGCATTAATTGTGTTAAATCTACTCGCTGTTTTAGCAATTCCATATTGCCACTCGCCATTTTTGATACTTCGAATAAATCTTCGATTAAGGTCTTTAATCTTTGTGATTTTCGATCTAATATTCCTACATAAGATAAGCGCTCTTCTAAAGGTAAATCAGGGTTTTTCAATAAATCTGTATACGTGATAATCGACGTTAACGGCGTTCTCAAATCATGACTAACATTCGTTATTAATTCAGTTTTCAAACGTTCACTTTTAGCTTGTTCAGATTGTGATACACGCACACCTTCTCGAAGTTTGTTCAAATGTTTGGCGTGTTCAGCTAAAACTGATTTCCCACGAATATGGACATCATTAATTAACTGTCCTTTCGACATTTGTTCAGTAGCAATCGCGAGTTTATTGTAATCGGCAACTCGTTTGAATAAAAGATACAGTGCGGGTAAAACAAATACGATAAATAGTGGAATATAGATCAGTATTAACTCCGGCACCATGAGAATAATTGGCACTCCTATCCCTGCTAAAAACACAACAGAACAAAGAAGAACAATCTGAATGCCTAATGATCGTTTTAAGAAAGCATTTTTCGTTGTGTGGAAAAGTTTTTGACTTAAGCTATTTTCCCAATACTTTTTATATCCCTCATTCTTGATATCTCTGTACAACCAAAAGATTTGTAAAATAGTAATAGTTATCAGTGCCATTAAAATAGTGAACAGAATGAAACTATCAAAAATGGTACTAGCATATAAATTCATCGGATTTTTTAAATAATTTAGTAAAGAATAAAATGTCAAAGGAATACCCAATAGAGAAATTAAGACACCAGCTAACCTTAACTCCAGGTTTAATTTTTTAATCATTAATGGAGTGGAAAATTCCAAAACTTCTTTCTTTCTCGTCTTATATGTTCGAACGACTAAACCTCCAGCTACTAATCCTAAAAACCAAATGGTGTAAAATATCCATTTGCTTCGCTGAAACATTGTTGCTTCATGATTAAAATCACTTGGAAAACCACTTTTCAGCATTGCAACTGTCCCAGTGTACTGAGCAGATTCAAATTCGATTAATCCATAGATATCGCTTATACCCAAAGGTTCAAGTTCATCATTTACGAAAGAGGAAATTTCTGAATTAACAGGTGACACATATAAATAACTTTTCTTTCCGCCATAAGATTCCTTATATACTGTTGGTGCTTTTAAATCACCGAAGGTAAATCGTTCATTTGTTTCAACATTAACTAAATCATAGGCAAATGATTTGCGTATCCCTTCTGACTTTGACTTAAATTTGGATAATTTCTTTTCATACTTTTGTAACTCTTCTTTTTTCGCTGCTAGTATCTTTTCTTCAACAGCTTCTTCATCTCCAAAGTTATTACGGATTTCTTCTATTTTTAAATCTCGTTCTTTTTTGAGTTCGTTACTTAAGACTGTATTATTATTCATTTCTGCTTCATTAATTGTAGATTGGTATTGATCTTGAACATTTCGGATTTGATCAACTTGAGTTCCAAAGAAATCTCGATATTGTTGAACTTCAGAAGCATCAACCGAAAGATTCTCAATTTCTTCTTTCACGTCCAATGGATTTAAAAGGACAGGACCAAAAGCTTCAATTTTTTGATCAACACTCCATTTAAATTCTTCCGTTTCATAATAATTTGATGCAATATACTTCGTTCCAAGTTCAGGGAAAGTTAAAAGAGCAAATAATGTAAAACTAATTAAGCCAAAAAATATCCATGTAATTCTCTTCATTTATTAAACGTCCCCTCTTAAAATCCTTGTTAGTTGAACGATCGTTCGGTTGGAATGTAAAAACCCTTGCTCAATCAGCTGTTGAATAAAGGAATAACAATACATTAAACTAAGCATCCCAATAGTCAGGGCTAAGATAGACAGCCAGTGAGAAGCTTTACTTTTCGATTTTGTAGCCAACGCCCCACACCACCTTTAAATACCTTGGATTTTTCGGATCTGTTTCGATCTTTTCACGAATTTTGCGTATATGTACCGCCACGATATTTTCAGCGTTATAAGCTGGCTCATTCCAAACTCGTTCGTAGATGTCACCAATCGAAAAGACTCGACCTGCATTCGTTATTAATAGCTCAGTTATTTTATATTCAATTGGCGTTAATTTGACTGGTTCGCCATCTAACGTTAATTCACGTGAATCTAAATCCAGCGCTAAACCATTTATAGCAATTGTCGTTTTTTTGTCTACAAAAGTACCTAGATGCACGTATCGTCTTAATTGGGATTTAACACGGGCAATCAATTCCATTGGATGAAATGGTTTTGTGACGTAATCGTCTGCTCCAACCGATAATCCATGAATTTTATCCGAATCCTCAGCTTTTGCACTTAACATGATGATCGGAATGTTTCGTTCTTCTCGAATTTTAAACGTCGCTTGAATTCCATCCATATTCGGCATCATGATATCGAGTACGATTAAATGCACTTCGTGATTTTCCAATAAAGCAAGTGCCTCTACTCCATCAGATGCTTTTAACACGTGATAACCTTCGTTTTTCAAATAAATTTCAATGCCGTCTCGAATATCTTGATCGTCATCTGTTACTAAAACCGTAAATTGAGTCATCCGTTCCACCTCTTCTTGTTCTTCTCATGTATCTAATTGTAAACGACATTTCTTAACAAATATGTAGGGTATTTCTGAAGAAATTCTTAAGAAAGTTTGTTGTGATATGTTGGTGGCTATTTTAGAGAATCCAAATATACACAACAAAAAAAAGCGTCCCTAAGTTCAGAGACGCGTAAGCCTTATTCAAATTGTTTCGTACGTTTTCTTCCGCTGAATGTCAAAACGATAATTCCACCAAGTAAAAGGACGACACCAAACCAGGACACTGGGCTTAGGACTTCTCCTACAATAACGACACTTAATACCGCTGCTGTTAAGGGCTCTCCTAAGCTTAGCGTGACCGCTGAAGAAGAAGGAACTTTTTTTAATCCAAACAAATACAATATGTAGGCAGCACTTGTGGTCATAATTCCTAAGTATAGAATCGTCCCTATATTCTTAGGTTCAACCACCCATGAACTGTCGAAAATGAATAAAAACGGCATTAGCATGAATGCACTAATTGAAAAAGTCATTGCTACCGCAGGAATGGCTTCTACCTTGGCTAATAAAAATTTACTAACAATCGTGTAAATCGCAAAGACGAATCCTGCGAATAAAGATAATGTTACACCCACTGGATTGACAGTAAGCGCATCTTTATTCAAAAACAATAAAGCACATCCGATTACTGAAAGCGCAGTAGCCAACATCCATGCTCGTGAAGGTTTGAGTTTCAGAAATAACCATTCAATTAATCCAGAAAAAATAGGAGCACTTCCAATCGCAACAACTGTTCCGATGGCAATTCCAGTTACTCGCACTGAAGTGAAAAATAATGGTTGGAATAAAGCCATACAAATCGCTGCGATAATCGTTAGCTTCCATGGCCAGGTGCGAAAACTGATTTTCTTCATGACGAGCATGATTATAAGTAATGAGAATCCTCCAATTGCTAAGCGTGAAGCCCCGATGGTTAGAGGCTGTGCAGTTTGTGGGAGAAAAGTTTGAGCTGTCCCTGTTGTCCCCCAAAGAATCGCTGCGAATAGGACAAGCAAATATGGAATGATTGTTTTCATGTAGTCACCTCTAGATGTTATTGACTGTACTTTACCATATATTGTACTTATTGAGATACACATTTTCGTCATCTATACTACATGTAAGAGGAGTGATACGTTTATGTATTTAACAATAGAAGAAACTGCTGTTTATTTATCTATGCCAATCCATCAAGTACGAGACTATGTGTTAGAAGGACGCATTAAAGCAGTTCATGACGGGGACCAGTTTTTGATTAATCAAGCACAATTCGAGAGACATTTAGATCAAGTTGAAGAGATGAAAAGACAGATTGATGAATGGAGAAATACGCCGATACCTGAAGATATTGATGTGAAAGATGAAGATTAATTTTTATGCTGAAAACAGGTTTAAACTTACCTGAAAACAGGTATTAGTAACTAGTCACTTTTTCTGGTGTGAAATGACTAGGAAAATGAAACATTACGCATACTTTAGGAAACGGACTGTTTGACATTAGGGGCCAAGTTGCGTAAGGTGAACAATTGTGTCACAAAATAAAAGAGAAAATCGAGGGGGAAACATGAAGAAAATTACAAATGTCTTTTGGATTACTTTAGCACTTGTCGTGCTAGCAGTTGGGTATGGAGCTTTAGCACCTACAAGTTTTGAAACCATTACGGGAAATATGCAATCATTTATTACATCTTCATTTGGTTGGTACTATTTAGCTTTAGTTTCAATTATGGTTCTTTTTACAGTAGTTATCATTTTCAGTCCTTTTGGAAAAATCCGCTTAGGAAAAGATACGGATCGACCTGAGTATTCAAGAATTTCTTGGTTCTCTATGCTGTTTTCAGCAGGTATGGGAATCGGTCTTGTCTTTTGGGGAGCTGCAGAACCATTATCACATTACGCAGTCAGCCCTGCGACTGCTGATCCCGGTACACGGGAAGCCTTCCGAGAATCCATGCGTTATACGTTTTTCCATTGGGGATTACATGCATGGGCCATTTATGCGATTGTCGCTTTAGCGCTTGCATACTTCCAGTTTCGTAAAGGAGAACCTGGGTTAATTTCCGCAACATTGAAGCCGATTTTCGGAGACAAAATGAACGGTCCTTGGGGCGTTTTAGTAGATGTTTTCGCTGTTTTTGCAACTGTAGTCGGTGTCGCAACTACACTTGGCTTCGGTGCTGTTCAAATTAACGGTGGCTTATCTTACATTTTTGGAATTCCAAATACTTTTGGCGTTCAAGTCGTCATTATTGCAGTAGTAACTGTTTTATTCTTAATCTCAGCATGGTCTGGTTTAAGTAAAGGAATTAAATACTTATCCAATGTAAATATGATTTTAGCGGTTGTTCTGCTCATATTGGTAGTTATTTTAGGACCTACATTACTGATTTTTAACATGTTTACAGACACGTTAGGTAGTTATATTCAAAATATTGTTCGCATGAGTTTCCGTGCTTCGCCACTTGATGCTGGAAACCGTGAATGGATTAATGGATGGACTATTTTCTACTGGGCTTGGTGGATTTCTTGGTCACCATTCGTTGGGATTTTTATTGCCCGCGTATCGAAAGGCCGCACAATCCGTGAGTTCTTAGCAGGTGTGTTATTGCTTCCATCCATTGTCAGCTTCTTTTGGTTTGCTGCATTTGGAACAACAGCCATTAATATTCAAGACAAAGTAAAAGATTTGGTAGGTATGGAATTAGCTACGGAAGAAACATTGTTCGCCGTATTTAATGAGCTGCCAATGTCGATGGTTCTATCTATAATTGCTGTTATCTTAATCAGCACGTTCTTTATTACCTCTGCCGATTCAGCAACTTTTGTACTTGGTATGCAGACGACAAACGGATCATTGAATCCTTCAAATATAGTAAAAGTTATTTGGGGTCTAGCTCAATCATCAATCGCTGTTATTTTACTATCAGCAAATGGTTTAACAGCCCTTCAAAACATGCTAATCGTCGCCGCATTCCCGTTCTCCTTTATCATGCTCTTAATGATGATTTCTCTCTATAAATCATTAGCAGATGAAGCGAAGAAAATGAAAATAACTAAATCATAAAACCAAAAGCCAAGCTCTTTTTTCATGAGAGTTTGGCTTTTTCTTTGGGTTCAATTTTTGTGAAACGTACAACAATTCTATATTTGATATTGTTTTCGTTTTTTAGAGATTCTATGTTCATTTAATACTCACTTATACTTGTTTCGCTTCAGGTGAACGCTTTCCGCGGGCGGTCCGTTAGCCTCCTCATTCGCGAAGCGTAGGGACAATATGGTGAATAAACCTCTCATCAGCATTGCACATTTTTCTATAAAATCGTCTATGTTTTAATCATCACCCAGAACAACCAGCTGACTTCTTTCATTGAAAAAAGTCTTATATCCTAACTGAAGGAAAAAAATAACGGTAAGCGACACACTCCCCACAATTCCAAGCATGACTGCAATTTGATATTCGATTGCCACAATCGGTGACGTACCGGACAAGATTTGACCAGTCATCATTCCCGGTAAAAAGACAATTCCCATTCCGACCATCGAGTTAACCGTTGGTAACATCGCTGCGTCGAAAGCTTGATTCGTCACGACTTTTGCCGCTTTTTGTGGGGTTGCACCTAACATTAATGCTCCTTCCACTTGATCCTTTTGAGTTCTCATTCCAATCATTAACTGATTCACTCCGAGTGTGATTCCTGTCATAGAATTTCCAATAATCATCCCCGCGATGGGAATAAAATACCTCGGCTCGTACCATGGGGTCAATTGAATCACGACAAATATAAAATAAAATAAACTGCCTAAAATCCCGACAGTCATTGACAATGCGATCACTCTTTTTAATGCCGATGGTAAAATCGTTTCTGACTTTTGGTAAACATTATAAATCGCGAATACTTGCATGAGTGCAATGGCAACAACTGTATAAAGAGGATGAGCATTTTCAAACACATACATCAAGATATACCCAACAAGCACTAATTGAAGAGTCATTCGAATCGTTGCAATTAGAATTTGTCGTTCACGAGGAATGCGTCTCCAACGCACAATAATCAGTAGTACCACGATAAACACATATGCCGATAACAATTGCCAAAAGGAGAGATCCATTACATTATTCACCGGCTTGATCCCCCTTCTTCGTCAAACTGTATGTGGAGACATCGATGCTTTCATCTGCATACGAATCTGCTAGTGTTCGATCATGCGTAACCATGATAATCCCAATCCCTTTCTCTCTTGCAAAAGAAAAAATAGATTGTATAACAATGTGTGCCGTCTCTTGATCGAGTGCAGAAGTTGGTTCATCTAGAAGTAATACTTTTGGATGTATTAACAAACTTCTAGCAAGTGAAAGCCTTTGTTTTTCTCCGCCTGATAATTTTTTCGCATTTGTTTCTAGTTGTTTGTGAAGATGACATACCTCTAATATTTCTGTCATATCTTCTTCGTTTACATTAGGTAATTCCGCAAATTCGCGACCTAATTGTAAGTTGTCAGCTATCGTCCCATCGTAAATGAGACTGGTTTGTGGGACCATTACAACATCTCGTCGTAAAGAAGTTGGTTCAAACTCTTCCACTAATTGATTGCGAAGACTTATTTCTCCCTCTTCAGCACTTTGCAAGTTATTAAGCAAACGGAGAAGTGTCGATTTTCCTGACCCACTCGGTCCGATAATCGCAACAATTTTATCTGTCACAATCTCAAGTTCTGGTATATGTAAAATGTCCCTCACACGGACATTGCTCAATGAAAACATCTGATTTCCTCCCAATTCATTTCTTCTTAAAATCGTATCATGAATTGTTGTCGAGCTAAAATTTCTTGAACAGGGAATGTTTTTTAAAGAAAAAACCTTTCATTTCCCTGTTTGAATGAAAGGTAATTTTGTCCTCTATATTTTCTTAAATCTATTTTGTACAAAACCTTTTATCTCATTCCATTGGGATAGTTCTCGCTTCGGTAAGATGTAAGCACTCATTGATGTATTGTAGATATAGAGATTATAATCGTCCTCCGTTACTCGTTGTATTCCTTCCCACGAACAAGACGTCTGTCGATTCTCCGCTACATCTAAAATTCCTTCTTCCGTTAATGTCATTTCATGTTTCCCAAGAATGCCTTCATTGTTTCCTTCTCGTATGAACTTCACTGTACGTTTTTTAACGGAACGATAAAAATATCGTGGATAGAATATAATCCAAATCACTCCAAGAATTGAAAATACGGTAAGTAAATAGGCAAGAGACAATTCCGATACATAGGAAAGAATGAACGCAACGATCATATACAAAAAGGGAATTCCAAATCGTTGCAAATTTAACGATGTTTGTACAGTTTTTGAGTTTTCAATGTGATGCATATTAAATTGAACATACGATTCCTCAGATAAATGATAGGTAAAATTCATGTCATGTCTCCTCAAGCTTTGTAGGTACTTTGTTCATAGACTTCTGACTGTAATTACTGTGAATAATCATTCCCACAACTACGAGTAGCATCCCAATCCATGCAAGTGGAGATGGGAACACAATGGATAGCAACCAAATCTCACCTGCTAGCGCAAATAGAACCCCTAAAGATTGAGTTGCTTCAACTGCCCCTAGCTTCGTCATATCCCCACGAACAAGATCTGTTGCCATGAAAAAGAGAACCGTCGCGATAACCCCTGAGAAAATAGCCACTAAAAAGGACTGCGTTACTTGAGATACCGATGGTGCTCCCACAGTAGTTGCCCCCACAACCGCGAGCAATATCCATAAAGGTAAACTTGCGATTGTCATCCCTAGCACACGTTGATATGCATCGATTCTGCCTTCACACATTTGCATCATCTTTCGATTCCCAAGCGGATACGCAAAAGAAGCAATAAGTACAGGTAGTAGTCCAAACAATAGCTGTTTGATTGAAATCGATTCTGCATGCTCTATTTGCATCAGCAAAATACCCGCTAACATAATCGCAGAAAACCCAATTCCTCTCCATACAATTCGATGACGAACTTTAACAAATCCATTCTTCGTTTCAATCACAGTAAAAAATAAAGGAGCGAGCAACGCACCTGACACAATGGTAACTTGCCATGTTCCAGCGATTAGCCATCCAGGAGCGAACGCAGCGGCAAATGTAATCGGTGCGTAAAATAGTCCGAAGCCAACAAAACTCCAAACGAACCACTGCATAGGGTTACGTTTCATTTCAATAAAAAGAGCGCCTAAATTCTTTCGTAACCCAACTAAAATAAGCAATAATGGCACCATAAAAAAATAACGAAGTGAAGCACTCCATAACCAATTACCTCCTGCATCCTCCATCGCCGCATTTAACACAAATGTAACAGCGAAAAAGAGCGATGCTAATACACCTAGTACAATGGGACGCATACCAAAATCCTCCAATACCCTATTGCTTCTATTATAGCTAAAGAGATAGGTTGAATGATAATTTTAAATAATAAATTCTGTGTAAGTATTCAGTTTGATATTCTACAAGTTCTTCGTAAGGGATGTATAGATAGCTTTGAAGAAAGTATTATATCAACTTTGTTTTTCAAATTAATATAATACTTGTAGTTAGCAGTTTCCAAAAACATGAAACTAATAATCTACATAAAACGTTTATTAAGATACAGAGGTGAATTTATATGATGAACATCTTGTTGTATATAGGAGTAATTGTTATAGTTGGCTATTTGATCGGAAGTCTTCACGGATCCTATATTGCCCAAAAGTTATCTGGAATTAATGTGAAAGAAAACGGAATTAAAAACTCGGGAGCCTCCAATGCAACGATTGTCTTAGGTTGGAAATATGGTTTACTCGTGGCACTCTTTGATATTGGGAAGGGTTTTTTAGCGGTATTTATTTTATCTTTTCTAATTTCCAGTTGGCAGACGTTGTTGGAATATCATAATTCTCTTTTATTTTTAATGAGCTTTATGGTCGTAATTGGTCATAATTATCCTGTTTGGATGAAATTTAACGGTGGGAAAGGAACTGCTGCAGTCATTGGTGTCTTACTAGCACTTGATTGGAAGATGGGCTTGATCGGCTTGTTTACCTTAGTTGTTGTATCTCTACTTACTGATTACTTACTAATAGGTGTTTTATTTTTATATGTAACTTTTTGCGGGTACTCCATTTGGTTCTCCGATGATATATGGCCAATTATTATCGCATTCTCTCTTTTTATATTAGCTATTTGGAAACACCAAGAGAATATTTCACGATTAAAGGCTGGCACCGAACCACGTGTTTCTCATGTCCTTAAGTTTTAAGATAAAAGTTCAAAAAGTCTCAGAAGCTAGGTTTTCACTTAATAGAACTTTCTTTATTCCTGATTGAAACAAGATTTTACGCAATCATTATTCCGTCATTCATAGTAAAGTGATAAACTAAATGTAGAAATGAACTAAGGAGTTGGACTTATGCAAGAAACGTTAATCGAACGCCTCGTGCGTTATGCCCAAATAGATACTCAATCAGATGCGGAAAGCACAACTTGTCCTTCCACTCCTGGTCAATGGGATTTGTTATATGAATTAGAAAAAGAATTAGCTGCTATTGGTATGGAAGATATTTCGTTAGATGATCATGGCTATTTATTTGCGACTCTTCCTGCGAATACAGATCGAGATATCCCGACAATTGGGTTTTTGGCTCATGTCGATACGACGACTGATTACACGGGTAAAAACGTGAATCCTCAGCGAATTGATTGTTATGAAGGTGGTCCAATCCAGTTAAACGCAGATACTGTGATGTCACCTGAGGACTTCCCTGAAATGAATAATTACATTGGACATACATTAATCACGACTGATGGAACAACTCTTTTAGGTGCTGATAATAAAGCTGGAGTTGCTGAAATCATGACTGCAATGGAGTTCTTGATTAAAAACCCTGATATCAAACACGGTAAATTAAGAGTTGGATTTACTCCAGATGAAGAAATCGGACGTGGACCTCATAAATTTGATGTAGAGAAATTTGACGCTAAGTATGCTTATACAATGGATGGCGGTCCACTCGGAGAACTTCAGTATGAAAGCTTTAACGCTGCAGGTGTGAAAGTGACTGCTCGAGGAACTAGTGTGCACCCAGGTTCAGCGAAAAATAAAATGGTGAATGCCTTGACGATTGCAACTAAATTCCAATCACATATGCCTACTGATGAAGTTCCTGAAAAAACAGAAGGATACGAAGGATTCATTCATTTAATGAATTTCAAAGGCAATGTTGAAGAAGCAAAACTTTCTTATATTATTCGCGACTTTAACCGTGAAAAATTTGAAGAGAAAAAAGCAATTTTCGAAAAAGCTGCTGCTGACATTCACGCTGAATATGGTGTTAATGCCATCACAGTTGAAATAAATGATCAATACTTTAATATGGGTGAAAAAATTGAACCTGTAAAACATATTGTGACAATTGCTCAAGAAGCGATGGAGAACTTATCAATTGAACCAATCATTTCACCAATTCGTGGAGGAACTGATGGCTCTCAACTTTCTTATATGGGCATGCCGACACCTAACATTTTCACTGGTGGCGAGAATTACCACGGGAAATTTGAATACATTTCAGTTGATAACATGGAGAAAGCAACAAAAGTGATTATCGAAATGGTTCAATTATACGAAAAGCAAGCACTTTAAAAAGGAAACAGAAACAAGCATGGATTTTCCGTGCTTGTTTTTTTTCGCAAAAAAAGATTCATGCACACAGTTTGCGCATGAATCTTTTGTATACACAACTTAATGGTGAGGGGGGTTAAGTTTGTGAAATGTCAGCTTCAATTTGGAGAAAAGCCGCTGACTCGTCCTACCATGTTGACTAATACAGAAGGAATATCATTCCTTATACGATAATGATAATCATTATCAGTGGGCAAGTCAACACATTCTATAAAATTATTTGTATACTTAATCTATGACTACTCTAACGAACGATCAAATCCGCCAATTGAATATGTATAGCACGTATGTCAGTCAACCGAAGCATCCTTTATTCACATTGGAGCAACTACATCAAGTCGATATACTCCCGGTAATAAAAACGGTAACTGGAATTGACAAAGGCGCTGTTGCTGCCTCTTACTTCATGCGCAGGTATGGCATGTTTGTCTCCACTCAATTTGTCATGTTTATTACATATGAAGAAATGTGGATGGGCAAAGCAAATCAAGTTCAATTTGGCGCAATAAATGAATACGGCAATATGAGTATAAGTACATTTATTTCGACAAAAGATTATCAAGATACTTCTTCTATTCCACCAAAAGAATTAGTTCATCACATTTTACATGAACAAATTCAACCGATGATACATGCTCTACGAAATTATTCATCCGTCTCTCCCTTAACCCTATGGGAGAATGTTTTCGGATTTATGCTTTGGCATTTTCATGTGATGCTTAACACCACTTCAACGACCGAAATGGCGAGAGAAGTTCTTAATTTATTGAAGGAAGATGACATGTGGACTGGAATATCTTCGCACTCTTTATTCGCCACCTATCTAAAAGGTTCGGAACCTTCCCTTTTGCTCAATACAAAAATTCGAACAACCTGTTGTTTTTCTAAGGATGTGCCTGGATTACAAGCTTGTGGATTCTGCCCCTTACTGTAGTTAATAATACCTATTTTGCACATTGGTAGGTTTTAGGTTTGGGCAATTAGGATAAACCTAACAGTAAGAAGATGAAAAGGAGCGTGTCAATGACATGGAAAACATTCAAGGTAAAGTTCAAGAGGAATTAAACAATGTAAGTCCTGAAAAGAAAGATGAAATTTTAGCGAATTTTTCAACCTTTAAATCTTATTTAGGCGGTAAAGTTGCAACTGGTGAAAAATTAGGTTTAGGTGAAGAGCAATTGGCGAAAACAGCTGAAATGGTTGCTGGTTACTTAGCTAATAATGAAGAACCACGTAATAGTGAAGAAAACTTGCTTCAAGAATTATGGAAGTCAGGCGATAAAGACCAACAGCACGCATTAGCACATATGTTAGTTAATATGGTGCGTAAATAAGGTCAGGAAAGGATCGACTCGTTATGACGAATAAGCCTTTCAATGAACGTGATCGTAAAGATGAAAAACATCGAGATTTAGATAATCCAGATGTAGTTAAAACGGACAAAGAAAGCCTCTTCGACATGCATGACGATATGCAAACCGTCGATGCGGTTCCTGTAGAAGAATTAAATCAAAAAGTAAAAGATGAAAAAAATCATCGTAAAACAAAAGACGATTCTTCTAGCGAAGAACGTTATCCAGATTAGAAATGAAACAGCGTGCATCCGTTTGGTGCATGTTGTTTTTTTCTTATACTGATAGACCAAAACATATACTTTATCAGTATTAAAAAATCTCCTAGCCGATAACCGGTTAGGAGATTTTTGTTATTAATCTTCGTCTACAGTGCTTGTCGCAGCATCACGTATTTCTACTCGATGAGCATATATATTTTTGATGATCGTTTTAATGATTGCATAAGTAGGGATAGCTAAGATAATACCCCATAATCCAGCGATATTACCTGCAGCTAAAATGACGGTAATAACAGTTAAAGGGTGAATATCGAGTGCTTTACCCATAACATTAGGTGAGATTAAATTACTTTCGATTTGTTGAGCAACTAGCATGATAATCGCAACATATAAAGCTAGTTGAGGTTCTTGAACAAAGCCAATAATTAGAGCTGGAATAACTGAA
The DNA here is from genome assembly GCF_057785155.1 of Paenisporosarcina sp. Lineage (NCBI taxonomy): Bacteria > Bacillati > Bacillota > Bacilli > Caryophanales > Caryophanaceae > Paenisporosarcina > Paenisporosarcina sp. The sequence continues at coordinate 1,251 of NZ_JBYNRN010000033.1, read as the reverse complement.
ATATATGGCCCTAAGAAAGGAATCACATTCATAAACATTCCGAAAATAGCAAGTAACAACGCATATTCTAATCCAATAATCAGGTAGCCTATTAACAACATGATACCTACTGCAAAACTAACTAATAGTTGTCCTTGAATATATGATTTTAACGTAATGTCAATATCGACTAACGTTTTACGAATCCAGGTTTTGCGATCTCCCTTAAAGAACCCAGCAATAAAAGGTGCAAACTTTTCGTGATCTTTCAGCAAATACACAAGGAAGAATGGAACCAAAACTAAAAGGAACAATCCTTGGAAGAAACTTTGTATGAATGTGACTACCCAAGAACCGAAGCCCATCGCAATATCATTCACACGTCCTGATTGATCATCAATCGATTTTTCAATCGCTTCTGGCAAACGATCTTTTTGGTTAATAACATAGTCGACCATGTCTTCAACGTCTTTTGTAATCTCAGGGGCATCTTCTACTAAAGCGTTCACTTGATCCGTTACAGCTGGACCAATCATGGATGAGAAGAACCATAGAGCTAAACCTATCGTTGCGAAGATCGCCAAAATACTTGTCCATCTCGCCCACCCTTTTGATTCTAAAAACTTAAGTAACGGTCTAGTTAAATAAAATAGTACGCCACCAATTAATAGTGGGAGGAAAATTGTTTGACCTATAATGAGAAGCGGAGAGAAAATTCCTTTCACTTCCATAAACATTCGAATAATTACTAATGCGAGTAGTAAGCCAACACCCACTTGAAACCACAACTTTTTCGTCAATCTATACACATCCTTTATACAACTCTATATCTTAGTATAAGTTATCTATTGGTAGAAAGGGTATACTATGTAAAAAATAATTCAAATGGAAGGTATATATGGAATATTATAAAGAACTTCGAAAATATGTAGGTCATCGTCCTTTAATTTTACCCGGCTCTGTCGTGATTATTCAAAATGAATTTGGGGATGTTTTATCTTTATCCTACAGAAGACTCCCACCTCAAGGAATGAAAAGGGCGAAGCCTAATGAGAGTAGGTAGGAGATGAATGTCGGTTGACGGTAGCCAAAACTTTCCACACGATGATATAATGAGAACAAACATTCGTGTCGTTGGGGGTGGAAATCATGTTAGTCAATAAGGCATACAAATTCCGGATCTATCCAACCAAAGAACAAGAAATCCTCATTGCTAAAACAATCGGATGCAGTCGTTTTGTATTCAATCGCTTTTTAGGGCTATGGAATGAA